>JACFMY010000047.1:0-16593 GCA_019455155.1 Caldilineaceae bacterium | reverse complement strand
CAAAGCGCCATGACCAGCAGGTCAGAGGGCTTAACACCCTTCCATTCGGTCCAGCCGTCGGCGCCATCTTTGGGCCATGAGCCGGCTACGACCATGTGTCCAAAGCTGTCACGCGTGATAAACATCTGGCTGTCATTGCCCGACCAGTGCAGGGCGATTTGTCCCATTTCAATAGCTCCCGTCGTTTGTGAGCCGCCCGATCGGCGGCTCGAAAAGTATTGTTTTGTTCGCAGCTGTACGCTGCCCCACCGTAACGCGATGCCGGCGTGCTCGTGGGATTGTATCATGGCTGAAACAGACGCAGGCAATCGAGAGGGTATCTGACGGCTTACGGCATCCAACCCTGCCGCGCATTTACACCTGGCCGGCTCCGGCTAGACGGGCAGCCAGCGCACAGGAGAGCAAAGATCGGTAGTGGCGACATAAGTCGCTATGGGCGGGTGAAGAACGCCTGAGGTCGTTGCTCCATCACTACTACAGAATGATGATTGGCAGAGCGCTAGGCAGCGCGGAGGAGCTGGCGGTTCTGGATGAGCCAGTCAACCGCCTCACGTACACCCTGCAGCGAGCTGTAGCGTGGCTGGTAGCCGATGAGACGTCGCGCCTTGTCAATGCTGCAGTTAGGACTGTGGGCAATATGATCCCATGTTGCCCGCGCCTCTTCTTCGGATACGCCGGCGCTCCACATTTCCCAGGGTAGGAAGCGCAGCCGCGCCGTCCGGCCAAACCAGGTCGCCGCGGCCTCGGCATAGCCGCGCAGGGTCAGCGCCGCCGGCGATACCACGTGGAAGCTCTCGCCTACGGCACTGCTCCAGTTGGCCAACGCCTGCATGAAGGCCTGGGCCACGTCGTCGGCATAGACGTGGTGCACTGTCTCCATGCCCAGATTGGGAAGCGCCAGCTCTTCGCCGCGCGCCAGCTTGACAAAGACTTCCGGATTGAAGTGGCCGGCCGGGTTCAGCGGTACCCAGCCCGGTCCCACGATGTGGCCGGGGTGGAGGACAGTGGCCGGGAAGCCAGTTCGCTGCGCCTCGGCCAGGAGAAAGGCCTCGATTTCAGCCTTGTGGATGCCATATTCGCCAAAGGGGCGCCGCGGCTGCGTTTCCAAGGTCGGTACCTCGACACTGGGGCCATGGACCCAGATGGTGCCGCAGTGCAGAAAGTGACGCACCTGCCCGCGTAGCGCCTCGACCAAGTGGCGCGCGCTGTCCGGAGTGAAGCAGATCATGTCGATGACCACATCGGGCGCCAGCTCGCGAATCTGGCGCCCAAAGGTGCCGTTGCGCTCGGCCGCGGCCCGATCGACTTTGGCGCGCTTGACTTGCTGCCACGCGGCGTGCGGCTGGTAGGGACTCCGCTGCTGCCGGCTGACCTCAATCACCTCGTGGCCTGCCTCCACCAGCCGCGGCACCAGGAAGGTCCCGACATGGCCGGTTCCACCGATAATCACAACGCGCATGATCTCTGCTCCTTGTCTTTTGGCCGCCTGGAACAGCGGACTATGAAGCTACTCCAGCGTCTTCCCCTGTAGCCGCAGCGCGATCTCCAGCTCGGGATGCAGGTGCCACGTTCCGTGTGTATAGACTTCCCGGTCCCACGGAAAGACGACCAGGGCATCTGTAACCAGGGCGACATAGTGCGGCGCCGGCGAGGCCCAGCTGTGGCTGACCAGGCTGGCGGTCACGACGCGGCCCGCGCCCTGCTGGAGGGTCCGCTCCGCTACCAGGGCCAATGTCTCGCCCGTGTCGGCGATCTCATCAACCACTGCGACCACCCGTCCTGCTACCTCAGGCGAGACGTCGACTTTCCACAGGGGATGCACGTAGGTAATCACATCCATGACGCGGCGTGTGACACGGACCGGGAAAAGCTCACAGCGCAGGGCGCAGGCAAGCGCGGTGGCTGGCAGTAAGCCCGCGCGTGCGATACCCACGACGACATCAACCTGCGCTGCTGCCAGCTGCTCGGCAAGCACGCGCGTCAGGCTGGCAAAGCGCTCCCAGTCGATGACTTCGACACCCTTGCGGTGCTCATAGTCGTAGCTCTGCATAGGTTGGATTCCTGGTTGGAAAAGTCTTGCATCCGGCAAGTCGATTATAGATGCGCCGCGGCGCGGCGTCAACGCGCGCGGCACGAGCTTCGGCTGCCTTATGGCCCAGCGCGTAGTGACCATGCCGCGCGCTATGGGCGGCCAACCACGCTCTCCAGCCTCAGCGGCAGCTCTAGCAGGTTTGTAAAGCCATCCCCTTCCCGGCGATAGACAATGAGCAGTAGCCCGTCGGCGCCGGGCGGCAACGGCACCCGATAGACGTCGACGATCGCCTGTGAGCCTGCCGCGACGGGCGCGAAACCATGCACGGGCGCTGCGGCGTCCTGTTGGATGATGGCGCCCTCAGGTCCACCGGGCGCAGGGATGAACGCGCCGCCATGAAGTGGGCGCAGGCTGATGCCCAGCTCCGCGGGCCAGGCGCCCTCCACACTCCAGACGAGCATCACATCGGCTGCGCGTTCTGGCTGCCGGACGGGCGCGCCGCCGGGCGCAGCGGTGACCGTGTAGCCCTGGAGGAGCACGCCGGGCGCCAGGGCTCGATCCACGCGTACGGCCGGCGCTGGGCTGTCCACCGCGGTGAGCCCAAGGCGCAGCCAATCCGCGCTCAGCGCCTGGTGCACCGGTTGGAGATCGCCTGGCAGCTCTTCAAGTAGTACCTCCGCGGCATCGAAAGTCGTCAGGACGACGCCCTGGTTGCGCAGCAGGTCGCCGGCTTGGTCACTGCTGACGACCCGCAGGTCAGGCCGCAATCCCCAGATATTGATGAGGTAATCCAGGGCCAATGCATCGTTCACCGGAGCAAACAGCCCGGCGCCCCTGGGCAGCGGTTGGTCCAGCAGCAACGCGGCCCGCTCCAACGCGGTGTCGCCGGGACGGTTGCGGCTGTTCGCGTCTGTCCATGAGGCCGCGCCGCGCCAGATCACAGCGATGAAGAGCGCTATATGGGGCAGGTAGGCCAGCCAGCGGAGGGCTGCCCGCGCCGTTGGCAGCTGCGCGCGTGCTTCAGTCTGCCCCGCGAACCGGGCGCTGAAACGCTGCTGCCAGCGGTCCAAAACGGCGGCGGCGCCCAACAACAGCAGCGGGTAGGCTGGCAGAATCACCTGGTACCAGTTGCCGCAGCGATACATCCAGTCAAAAACGAGGTAAATGGCCAGCGTGCCATACAGGACAAAGGCGAGTCTGCGCCCCAGCCATGCCGTGCCGGCCAGCCCCAACACGAGCAGCGGCGCGCTTAGCTCCTGCCAGATCAAGGCCGGAAAGCCGTTGTCGAAAAAGGCGCAGGACGGTTGGAAGCCCCAGCTCAGCTCTTCGCGGCCCTGCGCCGTGCTGACAAAGGACCAAAACCATTCCTGCGCGCTGCCCCAGCTGCCTTCACCCCACCATTCAGGGTGGGCGCTGCCCCGAATATAGACATAAACATAAGACAGGAGCGGCAGAAATGCGGCCACAACGGCCAGGGCGATCAGACGCGGGCTGCGCAGCAGGCGCGGATCCTCCCAGAGCACGGCGATGACCAGAGGCGGCACAATAAACGCAACGGTGAGCATGTGGGCCAAAGAGAGCCCACAAAGCAGGGCGAGGAGCAACAGCAACTGGTCTGCACGGCTCAGCCCGAAGCGTGGATGGCCGCCAGCCTTTGGCTGGTGCACGCTGTCGCGCCAGAGCAGATAGACATAGACGATGGCCAGCGTTTGTGCAATGGCGCTGCTGTACTGCTCGGTCGTGGTGGCGTAGTACCAGAAGAAATAGGTGACGGCGTAGAAGCACGCCAATAGCCAGGCCAGGGGCCAATTGCCGGCAGGGTGGCGCGCCGAGCGTGTGATCCGGCAGAGCAGGCCATACAAGAGCCACAGGGCAGCCAAGGCCCACAACGTGCTGTAGCTGGCGAGGATGGGGATCGGGTTGGGGTTCTGGACACCCAGCAGCTGTAAGCCGTCGCGCACCGTGTGAAACCAGAGCCACCCCCCCATGGTGTAGAGCGGGTAGCCGGGTGCGTTGCTGGGTCGAGCCTGGACCTGCGCGTACTGGTGGGTAATCAGATCGCCGCCCAGCAGCTCGCCGGGCTGCAGCCCGTTGTCCAACGTCGCGGCGTAGAGGAGCAGCGCCAGCAAGACGAGCAGCAGGCCGGCTCCCAACTGGCGCCGCCGTGCCTGGTCAATAGCCGGCGTCACTTTGCTATCTGATTGAGCTCGCTGTTCAAGCCCGGTGGATCGTTGCGTCGTCGCCAGGACCGGTCCGTCCATACACTCGTCTGACCTCACATTCGCCCCATAGTACCCCAGGTGTACGCTTCTGTGCTAACCGGCCACTGCAGCGCGGATCAAGCATGTCCGTGGCTTGCGACACGTGGCGACCGTCCATATAATGGACGCTATCCGGCTACGGCCGGTCCGCAACCAAGCGCGAGGCAGTCAGCAAAGACACGGCAGCGCCCGTGTCTTTCTTGTATCGTACGCTCCGCCTTGCTGGCAGCGCCGGACCGCGCAGGGAGATCAGCCAAGAAAGGTCGGCAATCAGGCTCCATGATTCGAGATTTGCGCAACCAACCCTACTTAGAGGCGACGAACGGCGGGACCGCGCTGCGGCGCCCGCTCATAGGTGTGACCATGGGACGTGAGAAATCACAGCGTTTCTTTGGTCTGTCCCTCTACATCATGAACCAGACCTATGTACGGGTTTTGGAAAACCTGGGGGCGCTGCCGGTCATGGTTCCCCTGCACATGACGGAGAGCACCCTGCGCGGCATCTTTGGCCAGCTGGACGGGCTGTTTCTGCCCGGCGGTGAGGACATCGACCCCTCCAACTACGGCGCGGAACGCCATCCGTTGCTGGGCGCGACGGACAAGGAGCGGGATCGCACTGAGCTGCTGTTGGCCCGCTGGGCCATGGAAGAAGGTATGCCGGTGTTGGGCGTCTGTCGCGGGGTGCAGGTCATCAATGTGGCCTGTGGCGGCAGTCTCCACCAGGATCTGCATACCGACCAGCCCGAACTGGCCAAGCACGACTATTTCCCGCCCAGCTTCGAGCGCTATCGCATCAGCCACCGGGTCAATGTCGCGGCGGACAGCCGTCTGGCGCATGCCCTGGGCAATGTACACGAGGTCAACTCCATGCATCATCAGGGGATCGACCACGTGGGGTATGGTCTGCGGGTTGTCGCTACCGCGGACGACGGTCTGGTTGAAGCAGTGGAAGCGCCTGAGTTGCCCTTTGTTGTCGGTGTGCAGTGGCACCCGGAGGAACTTGCCCGTACCGACCAGCACAGTGCCAATCTGTTCTACAACTTTGTGCGTGCGGCGGCCAGCGATTGGCGCGCGCAGATACCTGGCGGCTGGACTGAAGCGTTTCGCCAGGGGTGTGCCACGTTGATCCAGAGCAGGCAGGCGCGGCCACCGGGATCTGAGGCGCCGAACGGCCACACGCCTGACACGGTGCCTGTCTGCAGCTAGCCGGATCGCGGCACTTTCTTCACCCATCCAAGATCATACTCAATCATAGATGATTTGGGGCAGCGCCGCTGCCCCTATTTATTTGCGTTTGGGCGCCCGGAAGGGGGCAGTGCTCCCTTCGCGGGCCGGCTCGAGCGAGATTGCTCGCTCTGCACATTTGTTCCATGCTTTGTTGGGGATTTGGCCCGGATCGGGTATAATCATACGGCTATACTTATGGGCATTTTTCGGCCGTGGAGTACAGAATGGACGAATCATTGGAACCTACCAACGGCGACGGCCACGAACCTGAGGCGGAGTTGACACCACAGAGTGCCTCCGGCGACGCAGGCGGCGTCGACGGGGTGGACGGCGACGCCGGCACCAACGGCTATGATGCCGGCACTGTGCGCAACGTGCTGATTGAGCACGAGATGCGCGCCGCCTATCTTGACTATGCCATGAGCGTGATCGTGGCGCGCGCCTTGCCCGACGCCCGTGATGGCCTCAAACCGGTGCACCGGCGCATTCTTTATGCCATGCACGACATGGGCCTCTCGGCGTCGAGCTCCTACAAAAAGAGCGCGCGTATTGTCGGTGAAGTGCTCGGTAAATATCACCCGCACGGTGATGCGGCCGTGTACGACGCCATGGCGCGCATGGCGCAAGATTTCAGCCTGCGCTACCCGTTGGTGGATGGGCAGGGCAACTTCGGTTCCGTCGATGGGGACAGCCCAGCGGCCATGCGCTATACCGAGGCCCGGTTGGCGCGTATTGCCGAAGCCTTGCTCCAGGACATCGAGATGGATACGGTGGACTGGTCTGCCAACTTCGACGACAGCCTGAAGGAGCCAACGGTTCTGCCGGGTATGGTGCCCAACCTGCTCGTCAATGGCACCAGCGGCATTGCCGTGGGCATGGCCACCAACATTCCGCCCCATAATCTTACCGAGATCGCGGACGCCGTGGTCTTTGTCATTGACAATTGGGAACGGCGCAACGATATTGGCCTGGAAGAGCTCATGGCCTTTGTCAAAGGGGGGCATCATCCTGGGCAGCGAAGGCATCAAACAGGCCTTTGCCACGGGCCGGGGCCGGGTGTTGGTCCGCGCCAGAACCAGCATCGAAGAGATGCGTAACGGCCGCTTTGCCATTCTGGTTAGCGAGATTCCCTACCAGGTCAACAAGTCCAACCTGATTGAAAAGATGGCCGAGCTGGTGCGCGAAGGCAAGCTGGACCAGATCAGCGATCTGCGCGACGAGTCTGACCGGCGGGGCATGCGCATTGTCATCGAGCTGAAACGGGGCGCGGCGCCCAAGAAGGTCCGCAATCGCCTCTTTAAACATACCCAGCTCCAGACCAGCTTTGGCGTCAACATGTTGGCGCTGGTTGGCGGCGAGCCTGTTACCCTGAGCCTGCGCCGCGCGCTGGTGGTGTACATCGAGCACCGGGTTGACGTGTTGACACGGCGCACGGAGTACCAACTGGCCAAGGCGCGCGAGCGGGCTCACATCCTCGAGGGCTTGCGAATCGCGCTTCAGTTCCTGGACGAGGTCATCCAGACCATCCGCCAGAGCGAGAGCGCTGAAGCCGCCCGGACCGCGCTCATGGAACGCTTCGGGCTGACCCTGGTACAGGCCCAGGCGATCCTGGACATGCAGCTGCGGCGCCTGGCCGCCCTGGAACGCCAGAAGATCGAGGACGAATACCAGGAGATCATGACGCGCATCGCCTACTACGAAGATCTCCTTGCCAATCCCGAAAAGATCCGCGCGCTGGTGCGGGATGACATTCTCAACCTCAAGGAGCGCTTTGGCGATGAGCGGCGTTCCATCATTGTCCATGACGCCAGCGGTGAGTTCAGCGAAGAAGATCTTATCTCCCAGGACAACGTGCTGATTAGCTACAGCGCTGGCGCCTATATCAAGCGCATGAGCGCCGACGCGTTCCGCGCTCAGAACCGGGGAGGCCGCGGCATCAAGGGCATGACCACGCGCAACGAGGACGAGGTCATCAACCTTTTCTTTGCCCGCACGTTGGACAATATTCTGTTCTTTACCAACAAGGGCCGCGTCTACAGCAGCCGTGTCTATGAACTGCCTGAGGGTAGTCGCACATCACGGGGCTTGCACATTGCCAATGTCCTCAGCCTGATGCCGGACGAGGCGGTGACGACCATGCTGGTCGTGCCCGACTTCGAACAGGTCAACTATGTTACCTTGTTGACGCGTTTGGGCCGGATCAAGCGTGTGGAGGCCAATGCCTTCGCCAATATTCGCTCGGTCGGCCTCATCGCGATGAACCTGGACGAGGGCGATTCGCTGGACTTTGCCCGCCTGACCAAGGGTGGCCAGGAGTTCTTGATCGTCACCAAGAACGGCAAGGCGCTACGCTGTAGCGAAGAGGCGGTGCGCGCCATGGGCCGCACGGCCGCCGGCGTCATGGCTATCCGCCTGTTGGATAGCGACGAGGTCGTGGGGGTGGAGGTGGTGGAGGAGGAGGACGAGCTCCTGATCCTGCACCAGAACGGTTGGGGCAAGCGCGTGCCGCTGCAAGAATACCCCGTCAAGGGGCGCTATACCCAAGGGGTGTTGACCACTGACATGGCCTTCCTGCCCGAGATCGGGCCCATCGTGTCAGCGCGCGTCGTGCACCCGAACGACCAGATCACGGTGATCACGAGCAACGGCATTGTCCTGCGCACGCGGGTCAGCGACATTAGCGTGCGCGGCCGCGCCACGCGTGGTGTGCGCGTTGTGAATCTGGTGGACGGTGATAGCGTCGCCGCGGTCGCCGTGTTGACCGCCGAAGATCTGAGCCGCGGCGTCGATGATGGCGGCGATACTGCAGGTGATGTAGTCCACAACGGCGATGCCGCCGAACTGGAAGCGGAGGCCGTACCCGAAGAATGAATCGCGGCGCTCCCGGCCAGCAATGGGCCTATATTCCAGACGCCGATTCTGACCTGATCGCGGAGACGTTGGTGGCATTTGCCAACAGCGAGGGCGGCACTCTGGTTTTGGGAATGGACGCCGATGGCCGCCTTGGTGATATCTTCAGCGATGAAGAGGCGACCGATGCCCTGCGCGCGGCCGAACGTAAATGCCGGCCGCCGGTGCGCACCTCTGATTGGCAGCCGGAGACAGTCTCGGGCGGCTACGTGGTGGTGTTGCGCGTCGACCGCAGCAGCGACATGCACGCGTTGGTCGACGGCCGAGTCCTTGTGCGGCGTGGCACCGAAAATGTGCCCATTAGCGGCGAAGAGATCGACCGCCTGCTCAATAGCCGGCCTGCCGGCGACTTCGAGTTGCAGGCCATTCCCGGCGCCTCACGCGATGACCTGGACGACAATGTCATCCGCGACTACATGGAGCGGCGCCAGGCCCGTAACCCGCGCCACACCATCCTTCCCACAGACAAGCTGTTGCAACAGATTGGCGCCTTGACCGCAGAGGCAACACCCACTGTGAGCGGCCTGCTGCTCTTTGGTAAGGAGCCGCAACTTTTTATGCCCCAGTGCCGAGCGGTGTTTGTTAAATTTGCCGATACGGGGCCGCGCGGTCCCGAAGGTAGCTTTGGCTATGGTCGCCGCGAGGAGTTTCTGGGGCCGCTGCCACAGATCATCGATCGCGCCTGGCGTGTCAAGGGCCTGGAGCGCGTGGAGAACACGGAATATCCGTCGTCAGCCGTGCGCGAGGCCCTGGTGAACGCCGTGGCCCACCGCGACTACCGCATCACGGGACGCAGCATTGAGATCCGCATGTACACGGACCGCATGGAGGTTACCAGCCCCGGCGGGCTGCCCGCGCACATCACGGTCGACAACCTGGTGGAGGAACATTACAGCCGCAACCCGCGCATCGTCAACGGACTCTACCAGTGGGGCTATATTGAGGAATTGGGGTTGGGCATCGACCGTATGATCGAGGATATGGTCAAGGCGGGGCACCCCCCGCCTACATTCGAGGCGCGCAGCCACCGCTTCACCGTAATTCTCTCCAACACCCGTGACGTGCGGCGCAGCGCGCAGCCGTGGGAAGAGAATATGAACGAGCGGCAGATGAAGGCGCTCGAGTATGTGCAGCGAAATGGCTACATCACCAACGGCGACTATCGCACACTCTGCCCCCATGTGGGTGCGGAGACACTGCGTCTAGACCTGGTGGACATGGTCAACAAAGGCATCCTGCTCAAGATCGGCGACAAGCGCGGAACCCGCTATATCAACAAATGAATCCCAGGTATCCCAATTGGGATATTAGGGATATATGGGTGGCGGGGATAAGGCGCTGCCTTGGGATTCTTGGGATATTTCTTGGGTTATTTGGCAATTCGATTGGGATACTTGGGATATCTTTGCGATATCCGCTGCTAGATTGGCGGCCTTGGGTGCGAGTGCTATAATGCCCGCATTGGTGGCCCGGGCAGAGCGGCCGGGGCCGGAGGTAGAGGAAAGAGTTGAGTGATAGAGCGAATGCCTGAAACGACAAAGCCGGCTGGCGACCAATACACGTTGCAGAGTGATCTGTCGAGTAGTGAGGCGCGGCCGGGCGAGACCCCCACTGAAGGCGATACAGAAAGCGGCGCCCAACCGCATACATCGGAAGGGTGGGTTCTGGTGCGCGAGCTGGTCGAGACGGTGATCTTATCCCTGGTCATCTTTCTGCTCATTCGCCAGGTCGTCCAGAACTACCGCATTGAAAACCATTCCATGGAGCCAAACTTCTACGAAGGGCAGTTTGTGCTGGTCAACAAACTGGCCTACCGGCTGGGCCAGCCCGAGCGTGGGGATGTCGTCGTCTTTCACAACCCGCGCAATCCCAATGAGGATTACATCAAGCGCATCATTGGGCTGCCCGGCGATACTGTAGAGGTCCATGACCAGACAGTCTTTATCAACGGCCAGCCTCTGTCGGAAACATTTCCCCACAACTCCATTTCGCCCGGAGATGTCCGGCCACCTGTAGTCGTGGAGGACAACCAGCTCTACGTCATGGGAGACAACCGGCCGAACTCCAGCGACAGCCGTGTCTTTGGGCCCGTTAGCCAGGATCTGGTGGTGGGCCAGGCGTGGCTGCGTATCTGGCCTTTGGTGGAGTTCGGCATTGTCGAACACGAGGACCTGGTGCCGGCCGCCGTGGCGAGCCCGTAGGCGCCGGCCTAGAATGAGGGCACAAGGAAACGTGCCAGAAAGCCAGGAGAGGGTAGATGGCGCACAGTGATCTGGAAGCGCTGATCCAACAGGCACTCGCGCGAATAGAAACGACCGCAACACCGCCCGCAGAGGCGCCGGCGCAACTGACCGCGGCGCAGCTTGCCCAGATGATCGACCACACGCTGCTCAAGCCCGAGGCGCAAGAGGAGCAGGTGCGTGTGCTGTGCGCCGAAGCGCTGGAGTACAGCTTTGCCAGCGTCTGTGTCAACCCAACCTGGGTACCTCTATGCGCCGAGCTGCTGGCTGGCAGCCCCGTCAAGACCTGTACGGTCATCGGCTTCCCCCTGGGGGCCACGCTGCCTGCCGTCAAGGTGTACGAGGTCGAGCAGGTAGCCGACCTGGGTGCACAAGAGGTGGACATGGTGCTGAACGTGGGCCGGCTGCGCGACGGTGATATCTTTACGGTTTACCGGGACATCAGCGAGGTGGCCGACGCAGCCCACGATCGTGGGCTCATCTTGAAGGTAATCATTGAGACCGCGCTGCTCACCCGTGATCAGAAAGTGGCCGCCTGTGTCTGTGCCCAACAGGCCGAGGCTGACTTTGTCAAGACTTCTACCGGCTTCAGCGGTGGCGGCGCGACCGCGGCTGATGTCGCACTCATGCGCGCGGTCGTGGGCACCGCGACTGGTGTCAAGGCTGCTGGCGGTATCCGCACAGCTGAGGACGCGCTGCGTATGGTGGCGGCCGGCGCCAATCGCATTGGCGCCAGCGCCGGTGTGCGCATCGTTCAAGATTTTGCCAGCGGCCTCACTGAGCGTGCCGAGCCGGCTGGAGGAGACAGTTATTGATGTCTGAACGGGTTTCCGACTTTGCGTTGATGATTGGCCATGTTTGGCGGTGCACCTCCTGCCGCGATGCCCTGCTGCGCGATCCAGCTGCCCTTTCGGTCGGCTTCAAGCTCAACGACACGCAGCGCGATTGCATCACCAGTCTGGGCGATGATGACTTCAGTACCATCGCCCATCTGGCCGAAGTGACAGGACTCACCGCCAGAGAAATCGACGCCGCCATCGACCATCCCCGGGCCCGTTTGCGGCACCTGGGCAGTGTAAAGGGTGAGATTCGTCCAGGTCTGACCTGGTAACCAATTCGTTTTGATTCCATATCACAGAGGTGCCGGTCACGGCGCGCAGCCTGTGGTTCCCGCGCTGCGCGATAGCCTCTGTGATTTCTTTTGTGAGGTGGCATGCAGCAGATCATTCCGGGCCTGTGGGAGCTCGACGAAATCGGAGACCGTGTCCACTGCTATCTATGGGAGTGGGAACGCGGGCTGACGCTCATTGACACAGGATTTCCTACGGACGTCCACACGATCATCGATGCGCTGACCGCCAGAAACATGGCGTTACATAATGTCCGGCGCATCATCATTACCCACTGCGATATCGACCATTTGGGTAGCGCCGCCAAGCTGCGCAAGGCAACGGGTGCGGTGGTGGGTTGCCATTCTGTAGAGAAGGAGCTGCTGGAGAACCCGAACCGGCGCACGCCCGCCAGCTGGTATCTCAAGCCGGTCTTCGCGCTGCTGCGACAGGCGCCCCAGTTCAATGTGCTGCCGGTGCCGCCCAACGAGCTCTATGTTGACGGCGAGGAGACGCCAGAGGGCTTTACCGTTATCCACACGCCAGGCCATACGGCGGGCCACATCTCGCTGCTGCACCGGAAGAAGCGACTGCTCATCGCCGGCGACGCGCTCCACAACCGGGGCGGCAAGCTACAGATGCCGTCGCCGGTCTTTACCCCTCGTGTGGACATTGCCCAGCGCAGCGTGTGGAAGCTGGCCAAAAAATACGGCGATGACTTTGACACCATCGTCTTTGGCCACGGCCCGCCGATCCTCCAAAACGGCGGCCATCGCGTCAAGTCGTTGGTCAGCCGCATCTTTTCCTCTGAAGTCTAGAGGCCCGTCAATCGTCATTCTGTAGTCATTCGGTCGTAACGACTTCAATCGTTCTTCACCAATCCACAGCGACAGAAGTCGCCACTACGTAACTCAAGTCGATGGTCATTCCTTCGCGGCGACATTTGCAGCCACCTGCACCGGATCATAGACCGGCGAATAGGGCGGCGCGTAGGAGAGATCCAGCATGCCCAGGTCGTCCACGGTCATGCCCGCGGCGATGGCTGTTGCCACGATGTCGATGCGCTTATTGACGCCGGCCTTCCCGGCCAGCTGGCAGCCAAGAATGCGGCCGCTGCTCTTCTGGTAGATGAGCTTAACTTTCATTTTCTCGACGCCAGGCCAATAGCCTGCCCGGTCCAAGGAGGAGATCACGACGCTGCCGACGTCCTCGCCCTGGGCGCCGAAACGGCCGCTATCCCTGACCTCCCCTTCCGTCACGCCCGTGGCCGACATGGTATAGTCGAAGACCTTGACTACCAATGTGCCCAGGATTCCGGGGAAGCGCATGTCGCCGCCTGCGGCATTGGCGCCGGCCACACGGCCTCCCTTGTTGGCCGAAGGCGCCAGCGGGATCCAGCTGTTCTTACCCAGGACCAGGTGATAGTGTTCCACGCAGTCGCCGGCCGCGTAGATCTCCTCGTCGTCTGTGCGCATGTGGTCGTCAACCCAGATTGCGCCCTTTTCCCCCATACGCAGGCCCGCGGCGCTGGCCAGCTCCCCATTGGGCCGCACACCCACAGCCACCAATACCAGGTCGGCGTTTAGCGTGCCCTCGCTTGCCGTGACCAGCAGCCCGCCGCTGGTGCAGGGCTCGACGCTGTACACTTTGCTGTCTGTGTGGAGATGCACACCCTTCTCTGTCACATGTTCGGCGACATCGGCCACGATTTCGGCGTCGAAGTTGGGCAAAATCTGGGGCAGCATCTCCACCACGTGCACGCTCAGGCCGCGATCGATCAGCGCCTCCGCCATCTCAATACCGATGTAGCCGCCGCCAATGATCACGGCGTGCTGCGGCGCATGTTGGGCGATGTACGCGTGGATCCGCTGGCTGTCAGACAGATTGCGCAGCGTAAAGACGCCGGGCAGCTCCATGCCAGGTATTGGGGGCTTGACAGCCGAGGCGCCGGTGGCAATGACCAGCTTGCCGTATGGCTGAACAAAGCGTCTGCTGCTTGCCAGGTCATGTACGCTCACCTGCTTGCGGCTGCGGTCGATGGCGGTCACCTCGTGGTGCATGCGCACGTCGATGCCTCGCTTGTTGCGGGCCTTCTCGGGCGTCAGCACCAGTAGCTCTTCATCCGACTCCACAATGCCGCCGATCCAATAGGGCATGCCGCAGGCCGAATAGCTGATATGCTCGCCACGCTCAAAGACGATCACCTCGGCTTTGGGCTGCATGCGCTTGATCTTGCTGGCGGCGCTCATTCCGGCCGCGTCGCCGCCAATGATCACGTACGGTTGGTTCATGAAAGGCTCCTCATCGCAGTAGCTGGCCAGCCCATGCTGGTCAGCGGCTGTAGACGATCTCGCCGTCAAATAGGGTCATGTCAACTTGTGTTTCCGCCAGCTCGCCGCCCTGGATTCCCGCGTCCACCAGCGCAAACGGATCCCGATCCAGGACAATGAGGTCGGCGAGCTTACCGGCGCGCAGGCTGCCGATCTCGTCATCCCATCCCGCGGCGCGGGCCGCGCCCAGTGTGTAGGCATAGATGGCCTGCTCCAGCGTGATGCATTCGTCGCCATACCAGGGTGGGGCTGGCATGCGCTCGACGCGCTGGCGTATCAGGGCCGCATGCAGCCCCACGAACGGATTGGCATCGGCTACGGGCGCGTCACTGCCAAAGGCGACCAGCGCGCCCGAGTCCAGGAGCGAGCGGAAGTTATACATATGCGCGCCGCGGGGGCCCAGGAAGTGATCCGCTGTGTCCATGTCATCCGTGGCGTGGAGGGGCTGGACGCTGGCGGTGATCTGTAGCTGCGCCAGCCGGGGCAGGTCATCGGGATGGATGATCTGCACATGCTCGATGCGGTGGGGCACAGGCGGTGTCAGACCGGCGCCGGCCAGCTCTTCGAAGATGTCGAGACAGACGCGATTGGCGCGATCGCCGATGGCGTGGACGCTAATGGGAAAGCCCAGCTCGGTGGCGTGGCGAAACTCGCGCGCCATCTGTTCGGGCGGCGTGACGCTGACGCCGTAGTTGGCGGCCTCTTCTGCGCTCTGGCTGACAAAGGGCTCCAGCAGCCAGGCTGTGCGGCTGCCCAGGCTGCCGTCGGTAAAGACCTTGATGTGGCCCAGGCGCACGTAGCTGTCGCCAAATCCGGTGCGCAGTCCCAGCGCGGCCAGGTGGGGCAGGTCATGGGCCGCCACGTTGCAGCTGACGCGCAGCTTCACCTGGCGATCTGCCCGCAGCCGGAGCAGCGCGGCCCATTCCTGCGGGCCATGGTCCCCCTCCTTCGTCCGTTGGGCATGGACCGCGGTGACGCCCAGGCGGTGCAGTTCGCGCATGCCGGCAACCAGCGCCGCGTCCCATTGGTCCTGTGAAGGGGACGGAATGTGGCGGGCCACGAGATCAATGGCCAGCTCGCGCAGAAAGCCCGTAGGTTTGCCCGTTGCATCACGGTCGATGACTCCCCCTGGCGGGTTGGGTGTGGATGCTGTAATGGCCGCCGCGCGCAGCGCAGCCGAGTTCACCGCGGCGCCGTGCATGTCACTGCGCCAGATGATGGCTGGCCGGTCCGGGCCCGTCACGGGATCCAGATCTGCGGCCGTGGGAAACTCCGTCTCACCCCAACGGCTTTCGTTCCAGCCCTGGCCCGTCAGCCACTGGCCGGGTGCACGCTGGGCAGCGGCCGCCTGGATTGCGGCCAACATCTCTGCCTTGGAGCGGGTGCCGGCCAGGCGGATTTCGGACAGACCCAGCGCCCACGTCGAGAGGTGAATGTGGGCGTCACAGAAGCCGGGCAGGACGGTACGGCCATTCAGATCAATGAGCTGCGTGTTCGGGCCGGCCAGGGGCAGGATCTCCGCGTCCGCGCCGGCGGCAAGGATATGGCGCCCGCGCACGACAATAGCCTGGGCCCAGGGCAGCTCAGGGTCGACCGTATAGATTTTGGCATTGTGGAGAATCAGGTCAGGAGCATCGGGAATCCGCTGCATATCGATAGCCTCTTCTGTGGGTGGGAAATAGTGGATCAAATGCTGCTGTAGCCGGTGTAATTTGACACCAACCAGGGCACATGTTATTCTTCGCCTTGTCAGTATAACACTCTGGTGCTTGTGCGTGTTGAGGCAAGTCTGGAGACTGATTTGGAGACGTGGTGTAGCGGTTAGCATAACGGCCTGTCAAGCCGTAGGTCGCGGGTTCAAATCCCGTCGTCTCCGCAGGCCTATAGTCGAAGACTATAAGACAAGAAGAGTTCTCAGCTTTCCTGAGGGCTCTTTTTGTTTTGCCAATAGCTCCTCCGTTGGTTTTCCTCGATAGAGATAACCTTTTTCAGATTGATCATTCAGCTAACCCCATCTCATGTTGGACGATAGGACGCGATCGATAGGTTTTTGGCAGTCACAGATCAGATCTGCCACTTGTCGACAGCTTGAGAGAGCAGGAGTCGAAGCGGGAACTGCATCGATCAGACGCTGTGCCGCCATTACGGCAGTCTCATTTGTGGTGACATACGTCCCAGTTGAGTGCGCACCACCCGACTGACAAAGTTAGGGGGTGAAGCGCAGCTTGCGGTTGATGCAGGGCATGGCCAGCAGGATGATCTGGAGCAGCTTGCCGCCGGCAGCCGGGTCTTCGAAGATCGCCCATTATGATTCCGTGTCCATCTCCGTTTCACCAATTGACGATGCCATCGTAGGACCGTTTCCGGCCGGAAGATGCGGATGATCTGGTTGAGCTGTATCGTCGTTCGGCCAGTTGCTGATCTCAGTTTGGTCTTGATTACCTTGACTGTGAGCCGTTCCACGCGAACTAGACGTACTGCCTT
>JACFMY010000678.1 GCA_019455155.1 Caldilineaceae bacterium | reverse complement strand
GGGGGCCGCCGCGCGTCTGGCTTTTGCCGTATGTAGCAACGGATGCGCCAATTATTCAGCCGGAATTCACCCAGAAGATTCGCAACATAGAATTGGGTTGCGCTGCGCCCAATTGGACTAGCAAGCGCGCTGCGATACGCACGCAGCAAGGCAGTCACTGCACAGTCAAAGGGTGAGGGGGAGAATTGTATGCAACCCAACGAGAAGAAAAGCTTTCAAGATCAGGCCAGAGACGCTGTAATCGACATGCGTAACGAACTGATCGTCCAGAGCGCCAATCTCTATCTCGTGGTGCGCAAAGTACTGTTGGCAAGCTTGGGGGCCATGGCATTGACTGCCGAAGAGGCGAACGATCTACTCGCCAGGCTGGTTGAGCGGGGCGAGATTGCGGAAGCCGATATGCAGAAGATCGTTGAGGATCTGCGGGCACAGGGACGCAAGCGGGAGCAGACGGTTGAACAGACCCGTGAGGAGCTCGCCAGGAAGGCGTCCGAGGCCCTGGAAGGCCGGGTCGAAACGATCTTGACCCGGCTCAATGTGCCCAACAAGGCAGAGATCGAAGAGATCAGCCGCAAGATCAGCCTACTCAACGAAAAAGTATCCGCACTAAACCATCGCCGCGAAGATACGCTATAGCCCCCGCACGGGACCCTACGTCATGGCGTGTACGCGATGTCGTAGATGACGCCTGTCGCGTAGTCACCCACTACCAGATCTCCATTGGGCGCCACCGCCAGCGGCAGCGGGCGGTCCAGGCCAGCGATGAAGGTTGAGGGCACGCCCCGATAGCTCTTTTCGCCGGTAGGCGTCTCGATTTCTTCCAGCGTGACGCGCTCCACAATGTGACCGACAGGGTCTGGGCTGAACACCTCACCGAAGAGCGCAACATAGAGCGTCCGATATTCTACTGGCCAGGCCGGGTTCGTGACATAGGCGATGCCGTCGGCACTGGCATGGGCTGTGACGTCATAGACCGGACTGCTGAACGGGACGCCTTCGCGCGTTGCAGGTTCGACTGCCCCAAACTGGCTAGGAAAGCCGTAGTGATGTTGCCAACGGATATGGTTGACCTCGTCGGGCGCGTCATTGAAATCTGGCCCGTTTTCGCTGGCAAAGAGCTGCCAGGCCGTGGGACCGTCAGGCGCAGCCAGGTACACCGGCACCGGCGCCCAAACCAGGTCGTACGTGTTGCGATTGCCGTAGCTGACAGTTTCGAGATCGTCGAGACTGTGACCGTCACGGGGAAAGCGTAACACTGTGGCGTTTAGCCCTTCGCCGGTCTCAAGGTCACCCGTCGAGCCAAGGCCGAAGTAGATCCACGAATGGCCTGCCTCGCCAGTAAAGGGATCGGGGTCTGGATTCCATTCCAGGCCGTTGTTTTGGTGACGCCCCCAGACCAGACCGTCGATGCGCAGCTCACGCAGATCTGCGGCGCCGTCGCCATCACTGTCCAGCGTGCGGTAGAGCTGGCCTCGTCCGCCGATCCACACCGCGCCGTCCTGGGGATCGGAGAGCAGACCAACCACCTCTGTATAGCCACTGTCATAGAGCTGGCGGGTGTCGTAGACGCCGTCGCCATTCTGGTCCACTAGACGCCAGATACGGCCGCTTTGTAGGCTCACGAACATATCGCCGGCGGGCGCGAACTCAATCTGTGTCAGCGCGCGCAGATTGCCGGCCAGTGGCATCGCGGTAAAACCAGCCGGCAGGCTCAGGGTCTGTGCCAGCTGCTCTGTGGCTTCGCTGATGGTCACCGGTTCTTCCCACACCGCCACAAACTGGAGTCCAGCGATCTCAACGCTGCCCTCCATGTCGGACCACTCAAAGACGATCTGTATTTCGGCCACCTGGTTGAAGTCCAGGCGATCGCCGGCATCATCCTTCACCTCGCGCAGCGGAATGTGCAGTGTGCGCCACGTGTCGGCCAGCCCGTGGCGGGTGAGAGGGACAGGGATGCGTTTGCCGCTCTGCTCGACCACGTAGAGATTGGGTGCCACCTGGCCGCTGCGCCGAATGCGCAAGGCCAGGGTTTCGTTGCCCTTCAGCGGTGTGCGGGTGGCCGCGGAGCGCAATGACCAGCGCGCATAGGTCGACGCGGCGGAGCGCACGTCGATCCGCTGGCCCTCATCAGTAGTCTGGCAGGTGATCTCTGCATCCGCGCCGTGATCGCAGCTGATCACGATACCTGGCGCGCCAAGCAGCTCGGTGCCGGGCAGATCCAATGGTGCAGAGGTGGGTACCGGCGCCTGGGTAGGTGTGGGCAGTGGCGCCGGCGCTGCCCCACCACACGCGGCCAACATCAGGGCTGCGGACATAGCCAGTGCCACAGCAAACGTGCGCAAGCGAACCTCCTTCACAGATCGGCTAACTGATAGTGAGCCAGTTTTCCACAGCCCGGCAGTGGTGG
>JACFMY010000677.1 GCA_019455155.1 Caldilineaceae bacterium | reverse complement strand
GATGTCCAGGCCGTGGCGCTGCCAGCTGGCAAGAACGTGAGAGGCACCTCTCTGCAGGGCTTCGCAACGTGGCCGCCCGTGCAGCTCTACCAGGAAGCTCTCGTGACGACCCGCCTCACTCATCTGGCCGCGGGCGGAGCCTACATCGCGGCCGCTGGCGTCGACGAACACCCAGGCACGCAAGCCATGCCCGTCATCTGGCTCTGGCACACGGACCCGTGGCGCTTTGCCGGCGTCCTCTCTGGCCATGGTATGCCCATTACAGCCATGGCCATAACGGCTGGCGGAACCACGCTCGCCTCGGCGGCTGATGATGGCACGCTGCGCCTTTGGCCTGTCGCAGGGGGTCCGCCGCGTCTGTGGAGGCGAGCCAATCCGCTGCCAGTGACCGCGCTGGCCTTTTCTCCGGACGGCTCGCTACTCGCTGTAGGCTATGGTGACGGCAGCATCGAAGTCCGTGCTGTTGCAGACGGCGCCATCCTGGCGCAAGCCCCACTGACCGGCGCGGAGCCGGGCCGGCTGGCCTTCGTCCCCGGGCCTGAGCCACGTCTGGCCGTGATTGTAGACAATGCCGTGCAACTCTGGGCAGTCGAGGACAACGCAGTACGTCCGCTGGCCACGCTGCCCGCTGAGAGTGGGACCAACACGGAAAGGCGCATTGCCGATGTCGTGGTCAGCACCCATGGCGCGTGGCTGGCGACGGTTGGGGAGCGTGTACAGTTTCTCGATGCCGCGACGGGCGGGCTCCTTCACACGCTGGCGCCGCCGGCCGGCCGCGGCGGTTACTTTGTCCAGGCTGCACTCAGCCCCGACGGCCTCTACCTGGCTTTGCTGGACACTAATGGATTGCTCCAACTTTGGGCAATCCCGGCCGCATAGCCGCAAAGACAGATCACGCATACCTGTCGCTCATGCCTGGTCATAGGCTGCGCGCAGCCAGCCGCGCACGGCATCGTCCACGTCTTCCGGTTGGCGCAAGACCACAACATGGGTGGCCGAGCTGGCGCCAAAGTTCCGGGGGACAGATTCAAGGCGTGCCGTGGCAGGCCGGTCGACCAGCCGTAAGCCGAGTTCCAGCTGGAGCGGCCGCATTTTGGCTTTGCACACGGCAAACTGCTGGCGGCGGCTAAAGGCCACATAAGTGGTACGAATGCCCACCTCAATATCGTCCCCGAGTGTCTTCATAGTGGCCGCAACCCGGTCGTAGATGGGCCGCAAGGTCGCCTTGGCGCCGCCAAACTGCTGCTCCAACAGATCGATGGTGTCACGTCCCACGCCCTGGCGAAAGCGCACTGCTGACCATGTGTCGTCTACCGCAACTAACCGTACGGCTTCCCACCCCGCGTCCGCCAACACCTCCCACCCTGCGTCACGCGAGAGGTCCGTTTTGATGCCGGAACTTCCCTTGGGAAAAGAAACCCACAATGTCCCATCCGTTTTGAGCGCCGCTACAGCTGGCCCAGCATACCGGTGCAGGTCCCTGCTGTCCGTTGCGAACAGGTGGACTACATCGCAGGGGCTAGCCTTGTCGGTGACCAACACCGCTCCTGCCGGTAACGGCTTTAGCAAATCTGTATAACCTACAGGCCCATTGATCACGAGCACTGTTTGTCCTGGCTTTATCTGTAGCTTTTTGGCCAGCGAGCTTATCTCCATGCCTCACTTTTCCTCTCCAACCACCTGCGCTTTGACCTGTCCCGTGACCAAAGCCGCGCGACATTGAACAAAAATTGAGCACTTTTCGGTCTTCTAGACGGCACCCGGCTCCGCTATGGTAGACGTGTGATACCCAGTCGCCGGAATCTAACTCAGTAAGAGGACTGCGTCTTCTACAGAAACGGAGTCTACCATGACCGCTGCCTTGCGCTTACCGCGTCGACTCGCCTTGTTGAGCCCCCTAGTGGCTCTACTCTTGCTGGTTGGGCTTGCCAGTACGGCCATTGCCCATCCTCTAGGGAATTTTACCATTAATCGCTATAGCCGTATCGAACCCGCGCGCGACGGGCTACGGCTGCTCTACATCGTGGATATGGCCGAAATCCCGACCCATGCTGAACGCCAGGCCATGGATCGGAACGGTGACGGCGCGGTTTCCACGGCCGAAGCAGACACCTATCGCCAGCAGATGAGCGAGACATTGGCGGAAGGCCTGTTGGTACAGGCAAACGGCCAGCTTGTGTCGCTTGCCATCGAGCATACGCAGCTCGAGTTTCCGCCGGGACAGGCAGGCCTGCCTACCCTGCGGCTGGTGATCACGCTGCAGGGCGCTGTGCCCGTGCACGGGGCAGTCACGGTCGACTTCCGCGATACGAACTTCGCCGATCGGCTCGGTTGGAGCGAAATCATCGCCCGGCCCGACGCTTCAGCCCGTCTGCTGGCATCTACCGTACCCGCCCAGGACGTCAGCCAGGAGCTAACCGCCTATCCC
>JACFMY010000676.1 GCA_019455155.1 Caldilineaceae bacterium | reverse complement strand
CAGTCACGGCAAAGGGATCAAAAGGCAACGGTACACCGAATATGGCTGCAGCCGTCGCGGTCGCTGCGTAGGGCTCAAATGGCTGCACAGGCGCAGCAAACGGATCAAACGTCGGTGATGGCACAACCAGCCCGCCGAGACCAATCTGAGGATAGGGCGTGGCCGGTAGTCCACCTGGCGTCGTAATCACGACCACCGTGGGCGAAGGCGTCCACGTGGGCGATGGGGTCCACGTGGGAGGACAGGTAGGTGGCGGCGGGAAGGGTGTCCAGGTGGGGGTGGGGATCGGCGTATTGGATGGAATGAGCGTCGGCGTCGCCGAAGGCACCTCCGTTCTTGTGGGTGTCGGCGTAACCACCGTGGCCACGGCTGTCACTCTGCCAGTAGACTGGTAGCCATAGGTCGGATTGGTCGAAGTGACCAGGGCCGTACTGCTTAGCGGCGCTTCAGCCTTAAATGGGCCAAAGATAGACGGTAGGCCCAGTGTATTGAGATACTGGTTGGTAATGGTGATCCGTTGGCCAACAGTAAGCTCTGTGCCCAGGACTACGCCGGCAGCAACCGGCGTCCCGCCCCTGACATAGTTCAGGGTAAGGGCGTGCTGGGATACAGGCACGCTGCTGTTGTTTGCACCGACGGGCGTTGGGTTCTCAAGGATGACACAGAAGTAGACGTCGTCGTTCTTCACGTAGGTGGGAACTGGGGTCCCGGCAATGAGCGGTGAACAGGTATCCGGCGCCCGAGACGTGTTGTGCATTACATTGATGGCGGCATTGGGACCGTTCAACGTAGCCGAAGCGGAGGCCGAAGCCGACAGCGAGGCCTCGTCACCGCTCCCTAGGCTCGACGTGACGTCAGCCTGGACGATCTGCTCGCGGTTTACAACCTGCTGCTGTAGCTGCGACGCCCACGGCACAGATGACAGGCGCGTGACAGCAATCTGGCCATTTGGCCCCAAGGGAGTATCCAGCACCGCGTTTTGAATGCCCAATGCGGGGATACTCACCGTGTGCCGGGTCAGCGTTACCTGGCTGGTATTGGCAATGGTCAGGCAGAAATAGGCGGTGGCATATTGGACGGAGCCCAACGAATAGGTGGCGGGGAAGCTGCCGCTGGTTGTCGTGGGGCAGGTATTCCCAAGGTTGTCCACCGTAAGCGTTACCCTGATCTGCGGGTCGACTACAGTGACCGCCGTCTCATTGCTGGTCACAACATGGGCCTGGCCATCCTGCACCGTTTCCACTGTCCACTGCGCGGCGCTGACAATCGATTTTGCCGTTTCCGCGCCCACAGCTTCGGCCCGAATCAGGCCACTGTCGTCAGCGGGTCCCCAGCTCTGTCCGGCGTCTAGAATCCTGCCCGGCGGCCAATTCACCACGATGCGCGGGTCGCCATCCACCAGCGTCTGCAAGCGAATCGGTTCAGAGCCGTTATTGGTGATGGTGTAGCAGTAGTAGACGGTCGTGCCGGGGGTAACTGAGAGGACGGTCGCCGTAGCGGTTGCACAGCGATCGGCACGCAAAGCCACGGTCTTGGTCAGAACGACCGAGGCGAGCTGCTGAAGGTAGCTTTGAGGGATGAGCCGTACGGCACCACCAGTTGGATCGCTTGCCGCATAGAGTGGCAGGGGCTGGCCCTGCAGCCAGCCTGACATAGTCACGCCCCAGGCGACCAACATGGTGGCCAAGAGGCCATACACAATCCGCGCGGGCAATCCGGTCAGTCTCATGAAGCGTCATCGATAACCGTTGCAGCGGCAGCTCGGCCGGGCAACGTCCCCCACAAAACAATCAGGTAAGGCGTGTCGTCACATCGCCTGCGTCCAGGATATGTGATTGTCCTTCGTCATCCAGCACCACCAGCTCGCCATGCTGCGTGACATCGACAGCCGTGCCGCTTAGCAAGGAAGCGCCGTGGTTTCTCTGTATGCGCACGGTCACCGGCTGGCCAAGGGTCAGCAGCAGGTTACGCCACTCGTAATAGATGGCGCTTTCCGAATGATAGGGTCCCAACAACTCGTTCCAGGCCTGGCACAGAGCTATCAACAGCGCGCTCCGATCCACCACGCGCCCAACGTGGAGGCGCAGGCTAGTGGGCAACACCGCGCCAGCTTCTACTTTGGGTAGCCCCTCCCGGCCTTGATTCACGTTAACGCCTATTCCGACGATGGCGAAATCCATCTGGTTCCTTAGATAGGAGCACTCAATCAGAATGCCGCCGACCTTGCGACCAGTAGCCAGATCCTCGCCCAGGAGGATATCGTTGGGCCATTTGAGGCCCAGATCAGCGGTCAGCTCAGGCAGCACCGTGGCGATCGCACGCACCACCGCGACGCCGGCCATCATGGGGAGATAGGCGCCGTTGGTGGGCAAATGGGGCGCCTTCAAAATCAGGCTCACCAAAAGCGCTTCGGCCAGGGGAGCCTCCC
>JACFMY010000046.1 GCA_019455155.1 Caldilineaceae bacterium | reverse complement strand
TCATCCTCATGGCTGTGGTCGGCCCCGAAGATCGCCAGCACGTCGCCGCCGGGCAGGCGCTCCACGCGGCCGCCGTAAGGTGCACAGGCTGTGGCGGTCACGGTCGCGAGCCGTTCTGTCGCCGCGACCAACGTCCCCAGGTCATCGGCGTGATCGGGAGCGTAGAGACCTGCGCAGAGCACAGTCACCACTCGCAACTCGTCCTCGCCCAAGGGGGCTGTTGCCGCCCGTGTGACGCATTGGTCGCGGCGCCCTAGCACGCCCAGCTCTGCTGCAGGTGGCGGCGGGGGCAGCCGACCCTTGCGGATCGCTTCCTCCAATTGCCGGGTTGCCGACTCCGGCTCTGCGCCCAGTTCCTGCGCGAGCGACTGTGCAAAGGACTGGTGCTGGAGCAGGGCGGCGCTGCGCTCACCACTCCAGGCATACAGCTGCATCAACCAGCGCTGCGCTGGCTCGTCCAGGGGGTCGAGGGCCACCCAGCGCCGGGCGTAGGCAATGGCATGGGCAAACTCGCCCTGGGCGGTGTGGCCGCGCACCAGCTTCGCCAGTGCCGAGACCAGATCGCGACGCAGGTTTTCGGCCTCGAACCACTGCCAGCGGTCAAACTCGGGCGAATCCGGCAGTGCAAAGCCGGCCAGGAAATCGTCGCGGTAGAGGACGACGGCAGCCGCTAGCAGGGGCAGGCAATCCGGACAGACTGATTGGGGGCTGTGGCCGTGGCCTTGACAGGCGGCGAGCAGGTAGCGAAAGTGGTCGATATCCAGCCACAAGTCGGCGTCGCGCTGTAAACGCACGCGGTCCGCATCGGCTGTCAGGCGCGCCGGTCCCAACGCCTGGTGCAGCAAGTGGAGTGTGCGCCGCAGGTCGGCACGGGCATGTTGGGGGGCAGTCTCCGGCCAGAAGAGCGCGGTCAGCGCGTCACGGCTGATCTCCTGACCTGTGACCGCCAGGTATACGGCGCAAGCAACGGCACGGCGGCGGGGAATGTGCACTGGCGCGCCGTCGCATTGCAGGAGCGGCGCGCCAAACAGGTGGAAGGTGAGATGAGGCAAGAGAGACTCCTCATGGCGTGTGCCATATGCTGGCACACAGAAAAGGAACTCCGCGGCCTGCCGCCCATGGGCCTAACCCAATTTCGCGGCTCGCTCGAAATTGGGATAATTACATTGTACACCGGTGGAATAGATCCCGACAGTTCAGAATCAAACACTTTCGATTCGCGATAGGCAAACCAGACTTCGACCACAAGTACATTGGCTGCTCCAAAAAGCGCTGAGCCACGACGCACTGTGGACCCTAATTACAGTCTGAGAGTTGACCGCTGGGCATTGGCGAGCGCCCGGCTGACCATTCCTGAATTGCGTGCGCGCATGGTGTTCTCAAATCAGATAGTCGCAAACGAATGTTGCACCGGATGAGCCCCCGAGCTTGACAATCAACTGGCATGACACATTGAGAACATCCCTGCCCCTGCGGCTACTACGGGGACGATCGCGAGCAGTGCACCTGTTCCATGGCGGCGGTGCAGCGCTACCAGCAGCGCATCTCGGGACCCCTGCTGGATCGCATCGACATCCACCTGAAGATGGTGCGGGTGCCCTTTCAGAAGCTGGCCTCGCTGGAGGCTGGCGAGTCTTCGGCAGCCGTGCGGGCGCGCGTGGAAGGGGCGCGGCAGGTTCAGGAGGAGCGGTTTCGCCAGTGGGGCAAGCCTGGCGTGCTGGTCAACGGTGATGTGGGGCCGGCGGAGGTGCAGGCGTTCTGCGACATCGACGATGCGGGGCGGAATCTCCTGCGTGCGCATGAGCGCGTAGTCGCCCCGATCCAGCACCCACGTGTATTCAAGTGTACGGGCGAGCGTTCTCAGGCAGCAGTTGGTTCACTGGATTGGTGGCGTTCCTCATTGCTGCGCCGTTTTATCTGCCCGCCCTGGCCTGGATGGAACGCGCAGCGACGTATGACCGGGTGCGCGAAGAACAACTACGCTCTCCTCTAGGCAGGAGTGACCTGATAGATCTGTATCAGATTACCGCAAGTATCATTGAGTACCGCCACGATTGCTGTTCCCATGTTTGTTGGCTCCATCGTAAACTCCACGCCCAGCTTTTTCAATCTGGCGTATTCTTCCTGAATGTCATCAACAGCAAATGCCGCTATTGGTATCCCCTGCTCAAAGATTGCCTGCTTGAACGCCTTGGCTGCCGGGTTGTCGCTTGGCTCAAGGAGCAACTCAGCACTATCTGGCTCTTCCGGCGATACGACAGTTAGCCATTTGAACCGTCCAACTGGTAAGTCTTGTTTCTTGACGAAGCCGAGTATCCCTGTATAAAAACCTAACGCCCTATCCTGATCATCTACGAATACACTCGTCAGTTTGATCTTCATAAGGCTCTTCCTTTCATCAGAATGTGAGTAGCTGTTCTGCAACTGAGTTGACGAAACTCGCTGGGACTGAGTCCAAACTGCTGCTTGAACTCCTTACCAAAGGCCGCAAGGGTATGGTAACGGGTAACAAGTGCAATCTCTGTAATGTCCTTCGCACCCATCCGCAGCTTCCGCTGCGCGTATTCCAGGCACACACGCCGAACGGTATAATCTATTTCGTCGCGCTCGCGGCGCTCACCCTTTCGCTGTTGGCCGGCGGCGAGTGAGCGGTAACGAAAGGTGTGCCGGATAGAGACAATGAAAGGTAGTGTCATGAAGCCAATCATCCAGTGGGAGTATCCGCAACCCCGTGCGGGCCTGGCTGGCGCACTCGACAGGCTTCTCGGTCCTGGCATGACACTCGCTGAAATCGTGGTCCTTGGCCTCTTTGTTGGCCTGGCGACAGTTGCACTGCCGGTCTATGTCTTCTCGAAAGGCCTTGGATGGACACCGCTTCAACTCTTTATCGGGACCTATCTGGCGTTTGACCTGTCCGGCGGCATCGTGGCGAACGCCTCATCGACGACAAAACGGTGGTATCACCGCGCAGGGCAGGGGTACCGAGACCATCTTGGCTTTGTCGCCGTGCACCTTGTTTACATCCTGGCTGTTACCTGGATTTTGCGCGCTGGGGATTGGCTGTATTTTGCTGTCTTGTCGGTCTACTTGTTGGTGGCCGCGACGATTGTGTTGAAGATGCCGCTGTATCTTCAACGCCCGGTGGCCCTCGGGCTGTTCGTTATTGTTCTTCTGCTCGACTTCTATGCTTGGATCCCCACACCCGGACTCGAATGGTTCGTGCCCTTCTTGTTCTTGAAGCTGCTGGTTAGCCACATTCTCAGGGAGGAACCCTATCGCCCCTGACGACCTGACGCGCATCTGATCTGTGAGGCAAGTCGTGAAACAGGAACATCACTGCTGGCCTAGTCTGTAGAGCCTGTAGCCTGCCAGCAAGACCCACACTGTAGTGAGAATGGAAGCGATGATAATCGTCATGTCCAATGGGCCAGGCAAAAAGGAGCCCGCTACCGCCACGATGCCCAGGATGCCTGTCGCCAGACCCGTATAGGCTGTGCTCCTGTCGAAGATTCCCTTTCGCATCATGAGACCAGTCATGAGGATTCCAACCGCGAGGGTGAGCGAGTTGTAGACGAACAAGAGGTTGGACGCCAGCACCGTACTTGGATAATTCGCAGCCGCGACGAAGAGCGCCCTCTGTGCGTCATCCGTGGCTGCCGCGTAGTCACCGCTGAGCGTGATCAGCGCGGCGTAGTTCGTCCAGGTAAGCGCCAGGTCCAGGACAACGAACAACCCCACAAAGGCGGTTGCTACCAGCATCACATCCCTGTTGATCCCTCTCAACGCGAGGTAGAGCGCCAGCGCGACCGGTACGAAGAGGAAGTCTGTTAGGACAGAGAGACCAAGGATAGCCCACCACACTGCCGTATGCTCAGCCAGATAGGCA
Source organism: Caldilineaceae bacterium (assembly GCA_019455155.1). Classification (GTDB taxonomy): domain Bacteria; phylum Chloroflexota; class Anaerolineae; order Caldilineales; family Caldilineaceae; genus JACFMY01. The sequence goes on along the minus strand of JACFMY010000046.1, from coordinate 19,837 downwards.
AGTTGCGCCTCAGTACCACTGGGTGGAGCGCCGATGGGAATATAGAGCGCAATGATGACGATATAGGCTATACCCAAGACGATTCCGGAGATGCCGCCCACTCGATATAGCCATTTCCCATCAGGGTCGGCAGCATAAACCATCACCTTCTGCGCGCCCATCTGCTCTTCTCCTTCTCCAACAATGTTGTCGAGTTCAGAGTCTGACCTTCGGCGCATCTGGCTGGCTCGGTGCGCATCCCGCCCGGCGCCGTTTTAGGCTATCCCGAGCTATCACGGATACGCGTTTGGATTCTCTACAACCAAGCCTTCTTGTAAAGCAACGCTGTTCAAGTCATCGTCGGCAGATACAAAAGTTAATGGTGGCAAGCCATTACTCACACATAAAATATTGACTTCAAGCGCCGATGCCAACTGAACAGCATCTTAACCGCGCAAGGCATGGGTCTCCGCAATCGTCATTGCACGTGCGATCAGTGCATCTATTAGCTCTACGATCTGGTAACTGGTCAACAGGTCAGCGCGGAGAAGGTTGCAGGCAACCGTGGCATCCGAGGCGGCAATGGATCCGCTGCGTGCTCGCCGGGTAATGGCAGCGATTATCTCTACAGGCGTGATGGCTGCGATGAAGACCTCATTGTTCAACGCCGGGTCAAACAAACCACTCACCCAAGCGGATCCTGTCTCGCTGATATAATTCTTGACAAGAGCGCTGCTGTCTAGAAAGTAGTCTGCCACTCAGCGGCGCTCCTCAATAATCGTCTGTGAGACTGGCTTGCCCTGTATCTGAGCTAACCGTCGCCTGGAAACATCAATGGAAGGCGGCGTTTTGATCTGTCTGACCAATCCAGAAGCGAGTAGTGTCTGGTAGAACATCTGACGTTTGCGCTCCTCTTCTTGAGAGACAAGCCGTTCTCGCACGGCGCGGCTTACCTGTAACAACTCTTCGGGCTCAAGAGTTTTGATATACTCGAGAACCTGATGAAGTATCGTTTGGGCCATACATTTTCTCCATCGATTTGTTCAGCAATTCTGGCGTGGCTGGAAGCTGCACATTAGCCAGGCTCCGCTGCCATGCCACTGCGTTCCAGATGTGATGGCGACCACAAAGGCAAGTGCGGTTATCTCTGTGACTCTATAGCCACCGCAATTCGTGGCCTTGTACCTGTTTTGCCATGCTGCAGATCTTCCCGGCTGAGCCGCTTTACTGGGCCAAAACAGATAGCGGCTTGACCGGTCATTGTCGAGCAGACAACCGGTCATTCAATGTGTTGCTGATCATATCACGCTTGTGGAAGAATGTGATCCGGCTTGTAGCCGATTACGAATCGATTCGACGCACTACGATCCTGGTCCGCCAGCCCGTTGCGTAATCCTACTCGCACAGGCCATAGCCGGCTTCGATCAGGTCCCTCAGCTGCTGGGTGAAGCGCGCGGCGGGAGCGCCATCGACAATATCGTGATTGAAGCTGACGGTCACACTGAGATACTCACGAGCTTCGATCCGGTCCTCGAAGACGCCCGGCTTCTTGGCAATGCCCCCTAGCGTTAGCTGGAGTGTGTGGTTTGGAACCGGAATGCCCCAGCCACCCCCGGCCCCGAACATCCCGACGGAACTCACCATCACCGTGCCGTAATACTCCTTGATGAGTTGGGGACGCTTGAAAAGCGCCCACAAGAACAGGCGCCTGACAAACCCAGGTAGCCGCACAAACCACTCGATGAAGCGGGATTCTTGACTGCTCTTGTGTTCCTGTTGGAACGACCGGATCTCCTGGTGGATCTCTCGAAACGTCTTTTTGTTTACCCCTCTGAGAATATGGGGGCGAATCGTTTTCTTGCCGTCCACTTCCACTTCAAACAACGTGTTCACATCTACTTCGTCATAGATGATCAACTGGTTCCGCCAGTTCCGGTAGGCGTGCATTTGCTTGTTCGAGTCAAGCGCTTTGCCGAGGCAGGCCAGGAAGAAGGCCGAGAATGAGAGGGTTTCGCCCGTTCGCACCTTGTGGTCGTGGATCACAGCGCGGGCGCGGGAGACGTCGAACTCTACCAGACCATGAACGGTATGCTGCTGGAGACCCCGGCGGCCACCATCAACCATCAGCAGCCGGGTCCGGGGATAGGCCAAAACGGTGTGAATATCCTGATTCGTTTTCATCGATCCCGCTCACTGTCACTCGCCACGGCTGCGCCGAAATAGTGCCGGACGATGTCTACGGCGTTACCGGCGCCATCTTCAGCGCGAACGGCCTGCCCGCACAGACTGGCGCGTTGTTTCATACCCCGATCGGTCACCGCGCTGCTGATCGCGTTGGCCAGCCGCCCCGCGGTCAGCTGCTTGCGCGGAATGGGATCTGGCCCAAGACCTAACGCCTTGATCCGTGCGCCCCAAAAGGGTTGGTCAAAGAGAAAAGGAACGATCACGCTCGGCACACCCGCACGCACCCCTTCAGCGGTCGTGCCCGCGCCGCCATGATGCACCACAGCCGCCATCCGTGGGAAGAGCCAGCTATGCGGAGCAGATTCCAGCACAAATACGTTGTCGGGCGCCAATGTCGCGCGCAGCCCACCCCATCCGGTCAGCAGCACGCCCCGTTGGCCGCTCATGGCAAGGGCCTCGACGATCAGCCTGGCAAGCTGTTCCGGGTTGCGACCGGCCATGCTGCCAAACCCGATGTAGACAGGCGGCTCGCCTGCTTCTAGAAACGCTTTCAGTTCAGACGGTGGCTGCCAGTCAGAGTGTGTGTCCAGAAAGAAATAACCGGTGACATGCACCGTTTCTGGCCAATCTGCCGGCCGCGGGATGATGGTGGGACTGTACGCGCTGAGCATTGGCGTCGATCGCAATGCGCGCCGGAAGCTCGCGGCGGAATAGGCGGGCAGCCCCAGACGTTTTCTGAACGCGTTCACGAAAGGCCCATACCACAGCCAGATCACCGTCACCATGGCTACGCCGGACAGGTAATTGTGGAGTCCACCCAGATCCCGCTGGACTGGCCACGACGGCGCCGGAAACGCGCGGGTTGGAAGCAGCGGGGTCGGTTCCACGTTGAGAACCGGAATACCCAGCGCTTCGGCGATGGATTTTCCAAACGCGCCAAGCACGCCCAAACAGATGATGGCGTCCGCACCGCGGCACGCTGCGTAGGCGTCCTCTGCCATTTCCAGCGCGACCGGGCCAAGCATCTTCCGCATAGCGCGAATGGATTTGAGAGGATTGGCGCCGCCCGTCTCCATGAATGTGCGCCCGGTGTCGCTGGCCATGATCTGCTGCACATCCCCGCGCAGTGGACGGAAATCCACTCCGTGTTCCTGCACGAAGCCTGCGAAGTCTTGTGGGGCAGCCAGGCAGACACGATACCCTGCCTGTTGTAGCCCTTTGCACAGGACGATACATGGCTGGATATCCCCACGCGAACCTGCCGCGAAGATGGTGATCTTCATTGTGCCCTCGAATCTGGTTCCGGTTTGCGGTAGCTGGCCGCCCGCGAAACCGGTGCAACGCCGAAGCAAGTGCACGATACCGTTGAGATGGGTGCGAAGGCCCGCATGGCAGTTTTGCGAGCTACCATGTCAGACCTGGCTCTCACGGTCGAGCGACCCACCTAACCACATGGAGCGGATCGAAGATGGCGCCGGCTCATGAGGATAGTAACATGCTCAGGGGAGAATATGGTCCGGCATGTGGCCAATGATGGCTTGATCGAGGTAGTCACGCTCGCCCGCCGGCGGCAGTAGTCCGGCAATGGGGATGATGCCGCCTGGCGGACGCGGCTAGTTCACGGCCAGATAAGTAATCCCGCTATGATGGCTGCATCGATTAAGAGACCAATCAGCCCCTTCTGAACAATCAGTTGCGGACTCCCATCCCAAAAGAGTATCAGCACAAAAGCAGACGCGAGCGCGGACACAATCAACACCGGACGCGTCCATTGCTGGTCGATGAAGAATCCAACCCCTCCGAGCGCCAGGGCGACCGTCACCAGCAGCAGCAAGATGCTTGCAAGATTGCGGGTTGCGGGGTCTCCAATCAGGCTTGTGAAGAGCCAGGATCTACCCGACCAGCCCATCTCGGGTTTGTATTCGACGAGGCCTCGGGCCAAGACGACGTACCAGAGGTGAACGAGACCATGAAGGACGATTATGATGCCTATCAGGTAACGAATCATGAAGCGCTCCTTTCTGGATATCGCAGGTTCGTGGCAACGATTCCACAAATTCGGCAAGATCCACCTGGAGATGGTCCGGCCGACCATTTTGGGCGCTGACCTTGCGGGAGGCCGGCGAGTCTTCGACAGCAGTACGGGCGCGCGTGGATGCGGCGCGGCGGATTCGGGATGAGCGCTTAAGCCGATGAGGCAAATCCGGTATGCTGGCCAACGACGTCATGACCTATCGGAAATGCAGACATTCGTGCAGAAGATGGGTCGTATAGATGGCTTTTTCAGCGCCGTATGGAGAAACGAAGACTTGCGAGGAGCCTCCGCTTCTCCAAATGGCTCACGAAATTGTACCCATCCGGAACTCAGAGGGGCCAAAACACTGTTGTACAGGACTGCGAGGTCGCCTTTCAGATTGTGCCGAGGAAGTCAGTGTCCGGATGAGTCTGTGCTGGTTTTCGGACAGGTGAGCCGTATCATGCCAACGTCTCACTCTAGCAGGGCACAGAGAAGTGTTGTATCGAAATTCTGCCGCCCTCTTGCGAAAACAAATTCGCCATCGCTGTTGAGGATATAGTGGCCTGATATGAAGTAGACGTTGCCGTAGCCTGGGACCAGGAAGTGCCAGAACATTCCATTGTAGGTCACTTCTCCCGTGAGCAGGTCGATCTGTTGAGTGAAAGTGTACTTCCCCTCGAGGAACTTTGCTGGATCCTCGCTGTTATAGAGGCGGTCCACTCCGCTTTCGTGTCAGGTCTTCCTCACCTCAGTTCCATCCCGGTCGAAGAAGGTGGTCAATCGAACGTCAGCAGTCTCGTAAAGCAGAACTTGAAACTCCCCGCACTCCGCTTCCACCCAGCTGACAACGCGGGAGAAACGCTCGTGTATCGGAGGTGAATTTGCGGAAGCCGGTATCGTCAACGATAGGAGCAGGATTAGCGTCAAGGCGACGGAAGCAAACGCTTTCATAGTGTTCTCCTTTCACGGCCAATAGACTGTGGACAAAGAATGCCTGGCGGTCAACAGTACACCGGGATCATAATCTGAAGCATCGTCGCCATCTCGCAAACAGCCGTCGACCCCTCTACACAAGTAAGCACAGAAGCACTGTCGGTTCATCAAGCACTGACGAGACGAATGCCCTATTCATGGATTCCTCCGCGGCAATGGGCAGGGAAGATACCCCTTGAACAACGGTAGTACCCGCCTGGCTACGATATGTCTACAGGTGATCTGTGACAGGTCTCAGTGGCCAGATACCTTGGTCTGAATGAAGGTGACCGTCCAGCTCACGCGCAGAGGCCAGCGCACGCGCTGGCCTCCATGATAGAAAGCGATTACATTCGACAGTCAGACAGTGTCGCCTGCATCAACCGTCAATCAGCAAAGTACTCACAAAGCGCCTGATTATCAAACACGGTCAAACCGACCCGCTTGATTTCGGCGATCACCGTCCAATTGACTACGTCAAACAATTCGACGATTTGCCCGCTCTCGTGATAGACACCACCTTTGCCCGGCAATTGAATGTTCCAGATATTGCCGGTCCAGCGGCGGGTTACGTTGGTTACGTCCCCATTGACGTCGTATGCTGTTACCTTAGCGTGGACTAGGAACCTGTATGGACCGGAAACGACGACATCGGGATTGGCGGAGCTGAATAGATTGTCGACGCCCCGGTTCTCATAGAGCGTCTTGACGACCTTGCCGTCCTTATCATAGTAGAGATACTCACTGTCGTGGCCAACGGCGCGATCCAGGACGGTAAAGGAACCGCAATTGACAAGATCAAACGTAACATCCCAGTCGTTCTCATACCAGAGCACCGGCTGATCGGCCGAAGCGGGAACGAATGCAATCAGTACCAAGACGAACGACAGTAGAAGTGCAACTCGCAGTTTCATGTTTTCTCCTTTTGGAAGGCGGGCTTAGCCTCCATACGCACTTCTTCAAACGAAACACACTAGTCTGGACTGTCGATCCGCGGTCTCCCACAACGAGATTCACAAATCCTGTATCTTGAGCCGTATTCCATCGGTCAGGAGCAACGCTGGTAATCACCTGGATCTTCGGGGGATTGCTACAACACGGAGACAGTTACAGCGGACGCGTCGCACAGCCTTCGCTTGTCAGAAGCGGGGAGATCCACCACTGGATGCCGCCTACGGTTACGCACAGGACATAGCGTTGCATTTCTAAACCATCAGTCGTTGCTGTAAATCGCCTGCTGCGCTTCTTCTGTGTCTACGTTTTCGCGCGTAATGACGCTGTAGCCGGTTGCAGAGCGCGTTGGAATGCTGGCGGTGTCGCCCTTAGAGGCGGCCACGGCGTATTCAATGCACTTCTGCCCCATTTCGTAAGGATGCTGGGCTATCACGATGTCCACGAAGTCGCTGCGCAACGCATCAATAGTCGCTTGATCAGTGTCAAACATGGCGACGGTGACGGTGTTACTCAGGCCCGCGATTCGCACGGCCTCCCAAGCGCCTCTAGGGCTGTGCAAATCGGTCCCGAACACGCCACTAAAGAACCCATTCTTGAGCACATATTGATTTCTCCTCTACGCCCTGGTGGGTGTCTATGGCAGGAACGTTTGAGCTTAGACCGGATGAGATGGGTGGGAAACGCGGATATGCTTAGCCTGAGCCGAACCGAAGAAAGGTCACGTTCGCGGGCACGTTCAGCTGCGGCCCCGCCGCAAGCAACGGACTAACCTAAGAGTCCGACGTCAATCGAAATACAAGCCTAGGCGAACACCGTCGAGGAAGTGGGAGATCTACAGAACATTATCGCGCTAAAGTGCTCCGGATGTATCCCAGCGAAAAGCGAGCATTATCTATCTGGCGACATCATGATGTAGGGCAGCAATCGGCCAAATTCCCGATTTGCCGGCAACTTATATCGTTGCTGCTGAACCGCCGCAGGCGTCAAATCAGGTGTCTTCACGTGGAAAACGTGTCAGTAGTGGATGGTCCAAGGCCGATGATTTGAGAAGAGAAGTCCCCCAAACCGCACATGGAGTGTGCCTTGAGGAAAGGCATATTGTGTGCGCGGTTTGAGGGGATTTCCTTTGAGCAGTGTATTACATTACGCATCAGCTGTCAGAAAGGCATCTCTGAATAGTTGCGCGTCTATCCCAATTCAGTCAGCCAGTCACTCAAGCGGAGGAAACGCGCCGTACAGGAAGCGCAAGCGAGGTCGTTCCTCACAGGTCACGCGGATGCGCTCCGGGGTGGCGAGCCTGCCCTAGTATGGGACTTCCATGTTACTCAGGAACCAAAGGCCCGTCGCGCGATCGCCGCTGATGACGGTGCGTTCGAGCGCTTCTTCCACGGAGATCCGCCCTGAGGCCCGAAGGTTGAGGTCGATTAGATCCATCGCTACCGTACAACCGGGATTTGTGGAGCGGCCAAGGAGAAACTCGCCCCCAATCTCTCCCGTCAGCCGGAGAGCGACGCTGCGCTGCGCCAGCTGCCCCTTCAACTTCTTAGCGATATCGAGCAGGACAAGCGCCACGATACGGCCGTCATGCTCCGGCGTCACAACCAATTGCTTGCCCGTCGCCGCACAGATATCGTAGCGATGCATCCATTGATCACGCGGATAGATCGTGTCCATCAAATACTCAACCGAGGCAAAGCCCAGCGATCCCATGGGCAGGTGGATCTTGCGGACGGGCCAGAGCAGCTTTCGCCGGTTGCGCACTGCAATCTGCCCGTTGCGACGAAACTCCGCCACCAACTCAGCGGTAGTACGAGCTGCGCGCTCCTCGAGCTGAAGCCTGTTGATGCCATCAACAGGATCGTCCACCTGCCGTAGGTAGGGGTTCGCCACGTTTTGGCGCCAAAACTCGGCAAAGGTCGTGCTGCCGGTCACCGCTCCGGCCAGGTGGGCCACCATGTCGCGCACAGTCCACTCAGTGCAATAGGTCGGTTGCGCCCAATCGTCTCCCTCGAGCGACTCAAGGAGGGCAAGCACGCGTTCGTATTCAGTCTGCGAAAGCAAGCCTGCCTCAGCATGTGTCAACCGGGGAATTGCAGTTGCGCTCTGCGCTGCCATTGCCTTCATACCCGTGAGTGGGATCATGGCTGTTCTCCTCTTGGTAAGTGGTGGTGATATTGGATCTAGTGGAACCGCTTTACGACTTCTGCCAGGCATCCAGGATCATCTGTACTGCCAGCGGGATCAGCTTGCCAAAGCGCCCTTCACCCACTGGCAATTCAGGGTTGTTCGCCAGGTGAAGCTCCGTCAGGCCGTGTTGAAATGCAATAACCAGGTCGAGCGCCTCTGCAAAGGGGATATTGATGGCGAGCTCCTGGCTGCGCAAGGTGTCAGCGAATTGGGTCTGCGCAGCCGCCAGCAGACGCAAGCTTTCCGCCATACTTGCCTCAGAAGGCACGAACTCTGGTACAGGTCTCTGAAACATCAGCTGGTAGAGATCGGGGTTCTCTTGGGCAAAGCCCATGTACGTCTCTATCACACTCTGCAGATTCTTGCGCAGGGGGCCGTCCTGGTGCGGACGTTCGTTCATCCTACGCCCAAACTCCAGGAAGCCGCGTCGGAAGAGCTCATCATAGATGGCGTTCTTGCTGTCGAAGTAGTGGTAGAGTGAAGGGGGCCGCATGCCTAGCTCGCGCGCGATTGCGTTAAAGCTAAGGGCGGCTACGCCTTCCTTGCGCATCATTTCGCGGGCGATGCGCAAGATGTCCTCGATGATTTCCTCCCGGTAGCGACGACGACGTTGCTTCACAGTTGGTATGGATTCAGCCATTGCTTATCCTTGTGACACTAATGACGTTTGCTTTGGCTAATACTATTAGATTTTGTGATATTTGTCAACCCCTTTTCTGCGCAGCCGCATAATGCGGGGCGCAGTACAAGTTCCTAAGGTGTGCGCTCAGGCCAAACACCACCAGGGCTGTCCGCGCCATTCAGTTGCGTCTCTTTGGGATCAAAGATTCACATCCACACAGAATCCCCCAGACACCAGTTCTTCGTGTGTCCGGGGGATGTCAAAGGCGCCAGTCAACGCGCCTTCGCTGTAAAGCTTTGATCGTGGAGGTGCAGACCGCTCGGGTCCGCGATCAGCTTGGGGACTTACTGCTTCACTGCAATTGGGGCGTCCAGGACACCCCTGACATTAAAGGCCCGCAGTAATGATATAGTAGGTGTTGCGTTCCTTTGCCATAATCGGGTCATGGATCTGGCGGAAAAAGCCCTGTAGAATCTGTCTCCACATCGGCTAGCGCTCCAGCAATTGCAGGATACCAGCCAGCAGCGTCTGCGCCACTGCTATGTTGGACAGGTTCTCCGCATTCAGCTTAAAGGTGGTAACGACCAGCCGCCCCCGGCCGTAGTGCAGTTCGGCCAGCAGCGACACCGGCATGTGGATCCACCCCAACGCCAGACCTGCCCAGCTCCGAATGCTATAGGCCCAGGCCGGCAGGCCGGTCAGGATGGCATCGGGCATAATCGGCGCATACTCTAGCCCCAATAGCGGGCCACCTGGTAGCGCCGCAAAGGGCTTCTGTTTCTTGAGCCAGGAGAATGCAGTGGCCCAGTCACCCTGCCACGGCGTGCCCGCACGTGCGATCACCCTGCCGGCAGGGAGCGGGACAGTGTCTGCCGCCGCCGCGAGCTCTGGGCTGGCGACCAGCAGAACCTTCGCCCCGGCCTGGAGCGCGTCCTGCAAGGCCTGCGTGTAGCGGTTTGAGATCACAATCGCCCCTTGCGCCATAGCTGTGGCCAAATTCGCAAGACCTTCTGACACCGTGTAGTCCAGGCTGCGCAGGCTGGCGGCCAGCGCAGCATCGTCGATGACGCAGACCGCAGGGCCTGGCGTAGCATGATCCACGCAGGTCAGCTCGACCCGGCCCTTGGCCAGCACATGCCCATCGTCTGCCGACCACTGTACGTGCACCGCTACGTGACCAGGCGTAGTAAGTGGAATCTGGGCTGTGCCCCCGGGGGCCGGCAGCCGGCCTGACGTGGCGCCGGCCTGCCATGCGATGGTTCCACCCGCGCCGGGACCTGCGACGTCAAACGCGTCGATGTCCACCTCAACAACGTTGCCTGGATGGCCGCTCCACTGTCGCGGCCGCACGACAACTACCCGATCCTGGTTGATCTCTGTGAAGAGCGGTTCGAGCCCGTGTTTGATCTGCCGCTGCATGGTAAGCAGCCCGTTGCACTCCCAGTGAACGTCAGTGAACTCCGTAATCACGTAACCGGCGATAGCTGGCTGCAGGCGCATTGTGGCAATCTCGTAGTGAAGGCTGCGGGCCATATGCTCTTGTACGGCCAGGATGAATTCGTCCAACGAACCGAACACCTTGTCCAGACCGTAGAAGGCGAAGCGCTCGCGCATGCCGCGCGGATGGACGATGCCAAACTCCCGTTCATAGCCAGTGTCGAACCACCACGGATCGCGCCCCCCCTCGCGAATGGCATCGGGGTGTGGCAGACCCCAGTTGCCGAACTCGGAGACGATCAGGGGCAGCTCAGGCCGGCGTTCCTGCCCGTAGTCCGCGGCCCACACCCAATCGTTCTGCCGGCCAGCGAAGTCTGCCACCCATTCGTCCCATTCCTGCGCATGGTCGGGGATGGCCCGGTAGTGGTGAAAGTCTTCCAGGTCGCTTGCCACATGGAAGTTGTCGCAACACGCGGAGTTGTCGACGATCAGGCGGGTCGGGTCGATCTGCCGGGCCTCGTGATAGAAGTCTGCCAGCCAGCGGCGGTGTTCAGGGTTGCGCACCAGGTCGGTGCCCCAGTTTTCGTTGATCAGCGTCCACGCAATGATCGAGGGATGGTTCCAGTCGCGCGCCACCATCCCGCGAAATGTCTCCTTCGCCCGGCTGTCAGCGGCTGGTGTCAGCAACGCCCAGTTGGGGATCTCGGTCCAGACCAACAGGCCAAGACGGTCTGCCACCTCGTAATAGCGCGGGTCCTCGATCTTGATGTGTGTGCGCAGACAGTTGAGGCCGAGCGCTTTGGCCTTGCGCGCCTGGTCCTCCAGGAACTCCTCGCTCGGCGGTGTATAGATCGTCTCGGGGTAGTAGGCCTGGTCGAGCACCCCGCGCAGGTAGATCGGTTCGCCGTTGAGGTAGATACGGCCGGCCCGCGCCTCCACGGTACGAAAGCCGCAGATGTTGCGCACCGCGTGTTGTGTGGTGCCCCCTTCCTCCAGCCTCGTCTCAACGGTGTACAGATTGGGTGTCTCAGGACTCCAGAGCGCAGGTGGCGCAGCCAGACGTGCCTGACCGTAGCCGTTTCCGTCCAGTGTGGCGGACGCGACTGTGCTGCCTGCCGGATCGAAGACGGTGGCGACGAGGCGGGTTTGCTCCGCCAACGGCGCGCTCAACGTGACATCGATCTCGATGGTCGCCGTGGCCGGCGTTGGCGTGAGCCGCATGCTAACGATGTGCACTGTGGGGCGAAACTCGAGCCACACGCTCTGCCAGATGCCGCCGATGGGCCCATACCAGCTTTGCTTACCGTGTGGCACTTCGGAAAACGGATAGTCCGGAAAACGGTTCCGGTCGTCGCTAGCATCGACCACGCGCACGACTAGCTCGTTCTCACCAGCGTGGAGGTAGGGCGCAACGTCGAACTCAAAGGGCAGATAGCCGCCCTCGTGCTCGCCAATGGCGTGGCCGTTGAGCCAGACTGTGGCCAAATAATCCACGGCGCCGAAATGTAGGATAGCAGCGGTCTTCGCACTCGCGGTTGCGGGCGGCACTGTGAAATGACGGCGATACCAGGCCGTGCCGCTGAAGTGGCGCAGGTCGTCGAACTGCGCCTGCCACGGTCGTGGAACTTGGGCGGTGCGCCAATGCTGGATTGCCGAGACGTCGGCGCCATCTGCGGGATCGATCTGAAAATCCCAGGCGCCGTCCAGCGAAAGTCGAGTATCGTTCATGGCTGATTCCTGTTACGAGTCACGAATTGTCAGCGGGGCTGTGTGGTAACAACTGTGAACGACCAGATGAGACGGCACGCACCGCTCGATAGGTTTTGCTGGATATTCTACCAACCCGACAGTGCGTAGAGCATGACAGGCGAACGGCCGTTTAACGACCCTGCGCACGGTTTGCAAGACACAGCGGCTGACCAGAGGGTCAGTGCCAAACCAACGACTCAATCAGCCCGGGCGCTGTGAGACACGGCTACTCGTGCGGTGATCAGCCAGGACTTCTTCGATCTGGCGCCGCGCGATGCGTACTCCCACGGGGTTGGTGTTCAGGTAATAAGGGACAAAGAGCAGCGCCTGGGATAGGGCATGGCCACGGCCGCGCGCCCAGGTCGCGTCATCAACCCCAAGCTCGGCCCGAAATGCCTCCCGGCTCTCGCCGGAAAAGAGAGCCCACGCGATCATCAGGTCGCAGGCGGGGTCCCCTACGCCCAGACCCCCAAAGTCGATAATCGCGCTGAGGCGCCCCTGTTCGAACAGCAGGTTTCCCGGCAGCATGTCCCCGTGAAACCAGACAGGCGCGTGGTCCCATTCGGGGGCATGGAGCGCGCTTTCCCACGCGGCCGTCGCGGCGCCAGTGTCGATCATGCCCTCCAGGGAAGCGATTGCCTTGCGGGTGATCTCGTCGCGCGTCGCCAGGGGGTTGCCGCGCGAGTTGTGGTCCATTGCGCGCGGGCCGCCTGGCGCATCGATGCTTTGTAGGGAAGCGATGAATCGGGCTAGGTCGATCGCCGCCTGGCGCAGATCGGCGCTGCCAGCGATGGTTGCGTTCTCGCCTGGGAGCCAGCGCTGGACAGACCAATGCCATGGGTACCCCTCGCCAGGTTCACCCATGGCGAGCGGGGCAGGGATGGCAAGCGGCAGGAGCGGGGCCAATTGCGGCAGCCACCGGTGTTCCTTCTCAACCTGGCCCACCGCCCAGTGGATGCGTGGTAACCGCACGGCCATGCCGTCGCCGAGCCGGAAGATCGCGTTGTCGGTCCCCGCGGAGTCTAGCGGCGTAATCGGAAGGTCAGCCCACTGCGGGAACTGCGCGGCGAGCAACCGGCGCACAAGAGTGGCGTCGGTGTCCACTTCGTTATCATGCATTTTGCCTGCCGGCATAGGCGCCTTTCACGACCAGGAGATTCGTTTCGTTGTAGTGGGTTGGCCTGTCCTGCGACTGTCGCGCATATTTGCGCCCGGCTTCCCTTGTTCGTCAGCAGGCTGACTGGCTACGGCTGGCTGACGACAGGCAAGTACAAATCATAGTGCACGGGCCCATCCCAATATCCAGCATAGAGAGTATAGCGGCCGTTGGTCAATTCGCCTGCATCGGGTTGTCCAGTTGTGGATCGAAGAGTATAGCGACCGCCGTTGCTGGCCCCGCCGCCACCGTCAACTGTCCAGGCAGCCAAGGTTATGTTGCTACCGCTTTGCGCCTGCGCGAGTGAAACGGTGGCCAACGGCATTAGAAGTATGAAAAGAATCGTGGCGCGTTTCATAGGTTAGCCGTCTTAGCCTGGATTCACAAACACCCAGATAAGCCCGTCGCCGTCGCTGTCACCCGATTCGACAGCCATGCCGATAGTGGGCGCGGCTTCGTTCAGGGTGACACCGTTGACCTCGACTGTCTGCAGGGGGCGCGCGCCTGCGGCGCCGCCTGCCGCCAACCGGCTGCCAATCGCGAGGGGCGTGGCAGCCGGATCCATCCGGACCTGCGCCAGACCGAAGGTAACGATTGTGACCAGCTCGCCGGGCTGCGCCGCGCCTTGCCGGGGAACCAGCCGCCTGCCGGTTTCATGAGGGCGAGGGCTCTCTTCAGCCACCTCTTCGGCGCGGCCCATGACGATCCCAACGACTGCCGTGCTCCCGTCGGCCGGAGCGACTTCCAACAACAAAGGCACGCCATCTGCTTGGCTGAGGTGTGAGCCGCGCAGTGCAACGATGTCGCCCGGCTGCAACGCTGCCTGCCCACTGTTGATTCCAAAGGCCGTTAAGGCGCAACCGGTACAGCCGCCGGTAATCTGTACGGCGCCGTAGAAGTAGCCCGCCAGCGAACTGCCAGCAACATCCAGCCCGTATCTTTTGGCATTGCCTACGTATAGCCCAATATAGTCCGCCTTGCTAACATACATGCCGTTGCCGCCGGCCGAGCCGACGTAGATACCGTTGCCACGGGTGCTCTCAACATTCACGCCGGTGAGGCTTCCTATCACTGTCACGCCGTGCCGAACCGCGCGATCGATATAGACCCCGTCCAATCCGGCATCCAGCACGCGCAGCCCGACCCCATTTTCGCCCAGGTTGCCAAGAGAAAGGACGGAATTGCTCGGCGCGCCCACAGTGCCGCTGATGAGGGCGCCGGGCACGAGCGTATGGGCGTAGGGGGCGGCGGTCAACGCCTGGCGCGGCTGCAATACGGCGTAGTCGCCCGACCCAGCCGGGCAACGGACCGCGATTTCGAGCCAGCGCGCCTGCCCTGTGAACGCGTCCGCCCCAAACTCAGCGCTGGTGTTGAGGACGATGGTGAAGCGGCCAGCGCGCACAGCTGTATTCCCTGCCGTCTGCGTGCTGCCTACCTGCACGCCGCCGCTGGGCGCATCCCAGAGAGCGGCGCGAATGTCACAATTGGCGTTCACAGGGATGCCGTTATCGTGAAGCTCGCCCTGGAATGTGAAGCCTGGCGCGATCTTGGTGGCGGTCACGGTTACTTGATCGCCTGTTTGCGCCTGGGCGGCTACTGCCAGACCGGCAACAATCGAAATGACAGTGATCAAGACAAGTGCTAACGGCTGCATCCTTCGTAGCCTGCTCGTGCTCATCCACCGGCCGCGAAATTTGGGTGCCTTCATGGGCTTTGCCTCGATTCTGACCTATAAAGAATGGCTCACTGGTGACGCAATTAGGTCAGAATAGCGACGCGGCTGTCCCACGATCAAGGGACATTGTCCTGGTTTCAAAAGGAAGAGGGAACGGCCATCGTCACGGCTGTTCCCTCTTCCTTTCGATAATATGAAATGTATGGAGGTGACACCTCGCAAGAATGTTCAAAGATTTTTGTAGTAACGTACCAAGGGTAGGGCAGTGTAGCCGGCTTTCTGATACGATCTCCTCGCCGGAGCGTGCCCTTCATCGCCGCCTGTTCCGACCACTGCCATCTTCATGCCCGCGGCCCGCATCTTCTGCAGCGCGATGAGATTCAGTTCCGTGCCGATGCCGCGGTTTTGGTAGTCAGGATGCACGGCAAGCAGGACCACTTCGCCGGTCGCTTCCTTCTCTTGCAGCTCATACACAAGAAAGCCTGCAACGCCGCCCTCTATCTCCGCCACCAACACATTGTATTTCTCTTTGTCCCGGCAGGCTCCTTCCACACCCTCTCTCTGAGTCTTGCGCCAATCTGGATAGAGGATGGAATAGATGTCAGAGCCTAAGACCTGTTTGAAAGATTGGAAAACCGGTTCCCACGCCAATAACGATAGCTCGACAATGGCAGCAAGGTCGGCATCACTGGATGGTCGAATGTACAAATCCACTATAGTCCTCTCTTCACAATGGTAGACTCGCGTTGTCTGCCGCCACGCGTCCATGTGGGTATATTGAATCATCGCCAATCCGATGCGCGGCAGCGAAGCAGGCGGCGATGTCTGTCTTTCCGTCTAGCTGGAGTGGGTCTCATGATAGGGCATGGCAGACAATCCGTCTATCCACAGTCATAGGAACACAGGCCATACGACGCGCAAGGGGACAGCCTATTGCCGGGCTGTCCCCTTGCGTTGGATCGCTGAACAGGCCGCGATCACTTCATCGCGACGTCGTCTACACTTTCTAGCCGCCAGAGATAATCTGCTGGAAAATCCCCATGCGCCGGTTGATCTCGTCTCCAAAAACAACGCCAATCACACCGTGGCCTTCAAGCATATAGCTGGCTTTGCTCTCAAGCAGAAGATAGTCATCCGACGCCAATACCTGGTTCAGCTTTGCTGCCTCCCCGCGAATCAGGAAGAACCCGTTCAGATCACCCCCGTGGGGCGTGAGGAACACGGGCTCAAAGCTCTCGATGGTGCCAGCCTGCTGGTGCCGGCCCCAAAACTGCAGGGCCTCGCCAAACAGCGCAATTGCCTCTGCGTCCTTGCCTGGTATCACTCGATTCCATCCAATCAAGATACCATGGTTAGCGGCCATTTCGTGCTCCTTTCTGGTAATAACGGCAAACGCCCTGGGACATCGATACCAATAAGACAACTGCCCAGCCATCGCTCGAACAAAGGCGTACGCGTTGTCTGGATATCGGTGTCTGCGCGGAGTTTTTCTGCAGCGATGGCAGGCTGGCCTACATCACTGCAGAAAAGAGCGGTGTTCCGACGAGTTATGACTTCACGAACAGGTTCGATTCAACCCAGCTCGCCAGATCCACAATACAGATTACGCGAGTGACGCGAGAGTAGAACAGAAATCAGTGAAATCGGGGCCTGTGGTCAGATGCTGGGGGATAGCTGGCATGTAGAGCTTACTCCCTCACCAAGGGGACGTCAACATTGTGAACCATGGCACATTTGGAGACAGGTAACCGTTGCAGGTCCGGCGGCGTGCATCTTCTGGCCCGAGGTCGCACACGACAATCCTGTTCCAAGTATGTACCGCCCTATGTCCCAAGGCCCGATTCCCGTGCGCGGATGATCGCTTCGGCGCGGTCAGCAACCTGGAGCTTGGCAAAGATATTCGAAGTGTAGTTTCGTACCGTCTTGGGGTTCAGGTGGAGCTGCCGGGCAATCTCTGGATTGGCCAGATGCTGGGCGATGAGAGCTAGAATTTCCCGTTCTCGCCCGGTCAGCTCGGGGAAGATATGTGCGGCCGCATGGGAACGGAGGTGGCCGAAGTAGCTCATCATGCGGCTGGCTATCCCCGGGCTGAATATAGCCGCGCCGGCGGCCACGTCGCGGATGGCCCGGAGGATCTCGCTCTTGGATGCCCCTTTCAGGAGGTAGCCCCGCGCGCCGGCCTGCATGGCGGCGAAGACCGAGTCATCGTCGTCGAACATGGTCAAGACCAGGATAGTAATATGAGGGCTGGTATGGACGAGCTGCCGCGTAGCCTCGATGCCGTTGGAGACGCACCCCAGTTTACTACGGCGCGTGACAGAGCGCTCTTCGCATTTCAGATGCAGATGGAGCGGGATGGCAGGCTTGCTTTCAGCCCGCGCCACCGCGTACTCGACTTGAAGCAGCCGGCCGTGCGTCTGCGCAGCTGTCTGCAGAAAGACAATCTGGTGACCGGTGGTTGGATTGGTGAGGGTGTGGTTTGTCCTGGGCATTTTGTCACCTGGGAAGCGGCAACGCATAGCTGGCTTGGGTATAGATGGCCAAGCCGAGTGCAAGCCGCGCCAGCCCCCAGCCGCCGATGGCATATTCGTTTGGCTCGCCAGTGAGCGCAAGAAAGGGAAACATGCAGAGCCAGGGATAGAGGCCGGCGGTCAACGGTATCCAGCGCGTCCAGCCTTGCCACTGCCTGGTGGTGAGCACGGCAATCCCGGCACGTAGGAGCCCTACTGCCGACGAGAGGGGCGCGAGGGGAAAGAGCGGCGACAGCTCGCCCAAGATGAGGGAATGCGCCTCCACCAGCACAAACAGGAGATGTGGCAGCGCGGCCAACCCGAAGGCGATACGGCCAAACAGGCGGCGACCCACGCCGCCGCTCCACCAAAGTCCGAAGAAGCCGGCCAGGAGGAGCAGCTGAATAACCACGAACAGGGCTTCGGCGGCATAGAAAGCGGCTGTCTGCGGTCTGTCCAGGGGGATGCCCAGCGCGGCTGCGCCGGCAATGAGCAGGAACCAGAGCATCCCTGCCGCAGCGTAGAGTATTCCCGCCAGTTGGATGCGGGGTTGGGCTGTGTTCATGACGTGCACCTCGCTTCTGTTGTGTGGTTGATTCGCTAGGATCAGAATAGGGGTGCGGCTGTCCCGCCAGCAAGGGACAACGTCCTGTTTTGGTCGGGAAGTTCGAATGTGGGGCAGGAAGCTAGATTGGGGGAAGCGGGTGGCTACATCGTGAGATCGTCTCGGCCATCTCGCCTAGCGGGTGCGCTGTTCAGGGTGCAGAATGAATATGCCAACATGGTATTGCCTGTATTCTTGACCATCATGTGGTGGACGGCGGCTTATATGAGAATGACAAAATACCGTTGCGCCGGCCGCACGCCCATGCTAGAATGGGAACAATAGGCCGGCTGTTGCCGGGCCATCCTCTGGTCCGGCGTTCGGGGAACAGCCGGCCTTTCGTTTCGCAGTCGCTTGCCAAGCCCTGTCGATGTGCCACTATACTTGGCCCTCACCTCCTAAGAAGCGCATTATTTCCTGAGCGACTTGCTGCGGGCGCGTCATCGTCGGTACATGACCAGCGCCCCTCAACACCGTCATCTTTGCGTTCGGCAGGGTTTGGGCGAGCCAGTGAGCTGACTCAAGCGGGACGAGCATGTCAGCGTCACCATGCCATCGACCAGGGTATCGAACGAGATCGAAGCGATTGGTGCGATGGTTGCGCCAGAGCCACGATGATCGTAGGCGATCGTGTGCCAGCTCGCGCTCAACTGCGAAAATGGTTGGGCCCACAGTTCCCAGCTACCGATCCAGCCACCGATACCGAGAATAGTGGGAGCTGCCGGTGGGCCAAATGCAATTGTGAATATGGTTGCGTCGCCTGCTGTGACAAACATGTTCGAGCGCCTGGTCGCTTAGAGATTAGGTTTATGATCACGTCGATTGCGCGCCGGCGCCACAAACGGCACTGCTTTGGGCACGTGGCGGGGTGTTGGCGTGAACCATGGAGAACGGTTCGATCACCGCACCAGATTCTTGGCCCTCTATGTGCGACGGCCAAACGGCTGGAAGTTGTACCGCGATGAGACGTTTGAGTCATAGAACATGGCCGTCGCCGGCAGCAAGCTGATTGCAAACAGTCACAGTCGATATAGGAACTTGACGCCGCCTTTTCGTTTTGTTATGCTCAGTACTCAATTTCTATCGGTAGGGTACACCTCGGCAGTGACGCCGTTGCTGTCATCGTAAGACTATTGAAACCGTCCGCACCCCCTCGCAGGCCGGCTTTCTGAACAACTGCGCGACCTTCACCTGCAGTAATTGACTTCTTCTGGCGCTTTATGCCGCTAACGAATTCTGAGCTGCCCCGACTCCTTGGACAGGTCAGCTGGAATTGTTGCTGGCAAGCTTAACCTACGTCCCCCCGGTCTCTTCAAGGCAGTCTCGTCTGCGCGGGCTGAGCCACGCGCAACGCTTCGCTGCACTACTATCATGGGATCTACCCTTAGAGCTGTTCAGAGAAAGGATGCAAGCATGAAGCGACCGTCAACCTCCCTCCTGATTATCGTGCTGTCCCTCGTTTTTGGCGCCTTGCTGGCAGCCTGTGCCCCCGCGCCCGCTGCGACCACGGGCAGTCAGGGTGAAGCGGTTGTAGCAGGTACCGCGCAGGTGGATATCAGCCCGGTCACGATCCTGCTCACGGGCGATCCGCGCCAGCTTGACCCCCACTTCTATGGAAGCTTTCTCGAATGGACCGTGCTCGGCCACATCTTCGAACCCCTGGCCGATGTGGATTTCAAGACCGGCCAGGTGATTCCGCGTCTCGCCACCGCGTGGGAGAACGTGTCGGACACACAGTGGCGGCTGACGTTGCGTGACGATGTGACGTTCCAAAATGGCGAACCGTTCAAT
>JACFMY010000045.1:15844-23764 GCA_019455155.1 Caldilineaceae bacterium | reverse complement strand
GGCGAGGCCCGGCCTGACTGGTGGGCCGTGAGCCGTTTTGCCCAGAAAATGGGCTTCGAGGGCTTCACCTGGGAGACCAGCAACGATGTCTTCGAAGAGGCGGCGCGCTTCAGCCGCGGCGGCGTGCTCGACTACGGCGTGCTCGTCTGGAAGGCAAAGCAAGAAGGCAAGACTGGACTGGAGAGACTGGCGGAATTGGGCACCCAGGGTATCCAAACGCCCGTACGCTACGAAAACGGCGAGCTGGTTGGCACCAAGCGCCTACACGACTCGACCCTTGAGCTGGGCGTGCCCCAGGGACCGACCATTCACGCCAAATGGCTTACCCATTTCAACAGCCACAGCGGCAAGGCGCTCTTCATCAAGAGTCCGTGGGAACTCTTCGCCGATTTCTATGCGCGCATTACGCCAAACCGCGCGGAGGGCGAATTCTGGCTGACCAACGGCCGCATCAACGAGATCTGGCAATCCGCCTTCGACGATTCCCGCAAGCCGTATATCGAGAATCGCTGGCCGGACACCTTCACCGAGATCAATCCGCAGGACGCGGCTGGCTACGGGATCGAAAGCGGCGACGAGATCCGTATGTTTAGCGACGATATCCTGATCCAGACGCGGGGCTGGAACAAGATCAAGAGTAACGAGATCAACTTCACCTGGCTGCTGGAGAATGGTTACATTCGCACCGGTAAGGGTGATGCCAAGGCAATCGCCATCGTCACCGAAGCAGTGCCCCCCGGCGTGCTCTTTACCAATTTCCTGCATCCCAGCAGCCCCGCCAACAGCCTCGTACACCGGGTCCCGGATCCCATCACGAACCGCTATCGTTTCAAGCTGGGCAAGGCCAAGATCGAGCGGCTGGGCGCGTCGCCCTATAAGAACGACCCGCGCTTTATGAGCTTCATGCCCCGCGACATTACCTGATCCCTGCACGCTGCCGCCTTGCGCCGGGGCTGTGTGTCCGACCCGTACTCCTATCAGCGGGCCGGATACACAGCCCCGTTCTCTTTTCCGCCCGATCTGTGCGCCGCCCAACATTATTTGTGATAAAATTCACAGATAATTTTCCATGGGTGGCCGAGAGGCGCCCGTAATCGGATCCGTAAACGATGTACAGTAAACAGTATTGTAAAGAGAAGTGAGTTCGTTATGCAGCCAAAAGTCGTCATTATCGGAGGTGGGTTCGGCGGCCTCTATGCCGCCAAGGCGCTGAAGCGCGCGCCGGTAGATGTCACGCTGATCGACCGTCGCAACTTCCATCTCTTCCAGCCTCTACTCTACCAGGTTGCCACCAGCGGACTGTCGCCTGGCGACATCGCGGCCCCGCTGCGCAGCATCGTGCGCAACCAACGCAACACGCGTGTCCTGCTTGGTGAGGTCGTGGACATCGACGTTGAGGCGAGCTCCGTGGTGTTGGACGATGGTGAGCGCATCCCCTATGACTATCTGATTGTGGCAACGGGCGCCACCCATTCGTACTTTGGCAAGGATCAGTGGGCGGCCCATGCGCCTGGTCTCAAGACGATCGAGGACGCGCTGGCAATCCGTCGCCGCGTGTTGCTGGCCTACGAAACTGCGGAGCGAGAGACCGACCCGGACCGCATTCAGGCGTGGCTCACCTTCGTGGTGGTGGGTGGTGGTCCGACGGGCGTGGAGCTGGCCGGCGCGCTGGGTGAGATGGCCAACTTCACCTTGCGGCGGGATTTTCGCAATATCAACCCGGCAACGACCCGGGTTTTGTTAGTAGAGATGGCAGATCGGGTGTTGACAGCCTATCCGCCGCGGCTTTCCCAGGCCGCAACTGAGTCCCTCCAAGAGCTGGGTGTTACGGTACGCACCGGCACCCGCGTCGTAGACATCCGGCAGGATGCCGTGGTCCTGCAGAGCGGTGATACGGCTGAGGAGATTCGCACCCATATGGTGTTGTGGGCGGCAGGGGTGCAGGCATCGCCGCTCGGCAGTATCCTGCATGAGCGCACTGGGGCTGAGCTGGATAGGGTTGGCCGCGTGGTCGTGGCGCCCGACTGCAGCGTGCCTGGCCATCCCGAGATCTTTGTGGTCGGGGATCTGGCCCGTTTTGACCATGGTCTGGAGCAGCCGCTGCCCGGTGTGGCGCCTGTCGCCATGCAGCAGGGCAGCTATGTCGCGCGGCTCATCACGCGGCAGTTGCGCGGCGAGACATTACCTCCCTTCCGGTACCATGACAAGGGCAGCATGGCCACCATCGGCCGCGCCGCGGCCGTGGCCAAGATCGGGCCGCTGCAGTTCAGTGGTCTGCCGGCCTGGCTGGCATGGCTCTTTGTTCATCTTATGTACCTGGTGGGGTTTGCCAACCGGCTGCTGGTCTTTATCCAGTGGGCCTGGAATTACCTGACCTATCGCCGCCATGTGCGGCTGATTGTTGGGGGTGGTGCTGTCGATACAAGCGAGCAACGATAATCAACAAGGATCAATGATGATCAATGTTGTTTTTCTGGGCGCGCCAGACCGTATGCGGTAACGCGCTATGGTACAATGTCTGCCGATTTTGTTATCCACTGCAATCGCCGGACGCATTTGCGCCCGCAAAAATGGGGGAGTACACGATGGAAGAGCAGCAGAGATCCATTTGGACTGTTCTTGGCCCGCTTGTAGGCATTATTCTGTTGATTTTCGCGGTGCAGTCTGCGGTGCGCTATCTCCAAATTGGCCAGCTTGAACTGAAGGTTACGGCCGCTGAAGCGCAGGCTGCCGGCGAGGCCGCGACAGAAGAAAGCGCGCCGGCCGCGGCGACCGAAGCCGCTGCACCCGAAGCGACCGCCGCGGCCACAGCTGCTGAAACGAGTGTGGCGGCGGCTGCCGAGGCAGCCCAACCCGCCACGGCGCCCGAAGCGACCACCGTGGCCACGCCTGCTGCTACACCAGCTGAAACGAGCGTGGCGGCTGCTACTGAGGCAACCCAACCTGCGGCGGCAACGCCTGCAGCCGAGAGCGCCGCCGCTGCCGCTACCCCATCACAACTGGTGGTGGACGCCTTTAGTAAGGGGACCTGTATCGCCTGCCATATCATTCCCGGCGTCCCCAGCGCGGTCGGCCAGGTTGGGCCGGACCTGACCAACATTGGTGCGGAGGCTGGAGATCGTATGCCGGGTCAAAGCGCAGAGGAATACATTCGCGAGTCGATCGTAAACCCAACCGCCTTTACTGCACCCAAATGTCCGTTCGGCGCCTGCGTGCCGGGCGCGATGCCCGCCGGCCTAAACCTGGCACTGAGTAACGAAGAGCTGAACGCGATCGTGGAATATCTGCTCACATTGCACGGCGCGAACTAAGGCGCAAAAGCCCGCGGATTGGGCGGATTTGCACAGAACCGGGCATCTGCTCGTAGTCTGCTGTTGCGCGGTTGCTTCACAGTTGGGGAGCCAGCCGCGCAACATCGCCCAATCCGCTGGATTGTGGGTTCCTACCCACGCTGTTCCAAAGTTACGTAGTCGCGCTCGTCATAGCCAAGATAGATCTGGCGCGGGCGGGCTATGCGCTGTTCGGAGTCCGTCAACATCTCCACCCATTGGGCCAGCCAGCCGGGCGCCCGCCCCAGCGTGAAGAGCACCGTGAACATGTCTGGTGGAAAGCGCATGGCCTGATAGATGATACCGCTGTAAAAGTCCACGTTCGGATATAGCTTGCGCGAGACAAAATAGTCGTCGCTCAGGGCGACTTCTTCGAGTTTCACTGCGATATCAATCAGCGGGTTCGTGCCCGTGACATTGAAGACATCGTAGGCCACCTGTTTGATAATGCGCGCCCGCGGGTCATAGTTCTTGTAGACGCGGTGGCCAAAGCCCATGAGCCGGAATTCACCCTTTTTCACCCGCTCGATATATTCGGGCACCCGCTTCTCGTTCTCGATCTCAGCCAGCATCCTGATAACTGCCTCGTTGGCGCCGCCGTGGCGGGGACCAAAGAGCGCCGCCGCGGCGCCAGCCATGGCGCTGTACGGGTCGGCGTATGCCGACCCAATTGAGCGCATGACCGAGGTCGAGGCGTTCTGCTCGTGATCGGCATGCAGGATAAAGAGCACATCCAGCGCCTTGGCCAACACTGGATTCACCTCGTAATGTGTCTGGTGCATGTAGTCCAGCATATAGAGGAAGTTCTCAGTGTAGCCCATGTCGGCATTCGGATAGTTGAACGGTCGCCCAATGCGGTGCCGGTAGCAGAATGCAGCCACCGTGGGCAATTTGCCCAAGATGCGATAGATCTGCTTCAGACGTACCGCGGCATCTTCCACCCGGCTGGCTTCTTTGTGGAGGGTTGACATAAATGCCAACGCGCTGATCAACATGCCCATAGGATGTGCGTCGTACCGGTAGGCGTGGAAGAGTCCCGTCATGTTTTCGTGCAGGAAGGTGTGGTGCATGATCTGGTAGCTCCACTCTTCCAGCTGCTGCTTGCTGGGCAGTTCACCAAAAATGATCAGGTACGCCACTTCCAGGAAGTTGCTCTGCTCCGCAAGCTGCTCGATGGGATAGCCGCGATAGCGCAAGATGCCCTTCTCGCCGTCGATGAAGGTGATGCGGCTCTTACAGGATGCCGTATTATCGTAGCCGGGATCGTAGGACATGGTCCCGAACTCTTCGGGATCGACCTTGATCTGGCGTAGCTCGCGCGCGCGGATGTTGCCATGCTCGAGTGGCAGCTCGTACTGTTTGCCGGTACGGTTGTCGATAATCGTGAACGAATCGGTAGTCATCGCTTGCAGCTCCTTAGTTGGGGCGGTGTGTTTAGATTTTTGGGCTCAACTCTGATTTGATGCACCTGACAGGTACACCAGAAGAGGGAATAGATTTTGTTCATTGGGTTGCAGGTCTATTATGCATCGACCTCCAGCGATAGCCAAAAGATGCGCCTGTATACCGCGAGGGGGGCCGATCACTATGACGCGGCGTTGTGGCTGCCACAATTGTTTATTGTACTGGCGGCGGCCCCCATGATATGGAAGGCAAGTTGCAGTTAAGTCGCAACGCTGTTGGGCAGCGCTTCGCCATAAACGCCTGCAACCAGATTATCGGCTGCCATGAGCGCCATCCGTGTGCGCGTCGCGATGGTCGCGCTGCCAATATGTGGGAGAACGACGCAGTTGGGGAGCGTCAGCAGGGGGTGGTCGGGCGGGAGCGGCTCGGGAGTGGTGACATCCAGACCCGCGGCGCCAATCTGCCCGGTGGCCAGCGCAGTTTAGAGCGCTTCCTGATTCACAACACCACCGCGACTCGTGTTAATCAAGATGGCCGCCGGCTTCATCTGCGCAAATGCGGCGCTGTCAAAAAGATGGTAAGTGGCATCAGTTAGAGGACAGTGAATCGACACGAAGTCACTTGCGGCCAGCAACGCTTCGAATTCAACGTAGGTTGCGGCTACGCTGCCAGCCAATTCAGGGTGGGGGCGTGGCCCGCTGTATAGGAGCTGGCAATCAAAGCCGCGCAGGCGCCGCGCCACGGCTGCGCCAATGCGGCCCAATCCAACGATGCCAACCGTGCTGCCATACAGGTCGGTTCCGGTCATCCATTCTGGTTGCCAGGGCCCCCAGGTTCCTGTCTTGACCGCGGCGATGGCTTCGGGCAGGCGCCGCGCGGCCGCCAGCAGGAGCGCCAGCGCCAGGTCCGCAGTCGTTTCCGTGAGCACGTCGGGCGTGTTGCCGATCTGCACGCCGCGCGCCCGGCATGCGGCCACATCGATATGGTCGTACCCCACCGACATGGTGCTGACGACTTTCAGGTTGGGGCCGGCCGCGTCCAACAGCTCGCCGTCGATACGTTCTGTCAGCAGGCAGTAGATGCCATCCACGCCAGCTACACGGACCAACAGCTCCGTGCGCGGTAGGACATCGTCACTATCCCACAAGCGTACAGTACAGCGAGCCTGCAAGCGCTCGAGCGCGGCGGCGGGGAGACGGCGGGTAACAAAGACAGTCGGCTTGGCCATGGCAATATCGTAACCGTATCGTGCGTGTGAAGCTGGAGAGAGGCCTAGGGCGTCCTGCCGGACGCTGCAAAGTCATGATAGACAAATGGGCGTGAAATCGCAACTTCGCAGCCCGCGCCTTCCGCCGTGCTAGCCCTTGGTAATCCTGTCCACTTGACCAGGATAATTCCCCCCGGCTAGCAGATACTGTGACCACTGTTGCTATGCTATGCTAAAAACGTGGCGCAACCGCGCTATCTATATCTACCTGCCGGCTGGTGAACTGCCAGCATCCGGCCGGGCCTAAAACGACCGAATGACGCGCAGCTAACCCTGGTGGGAGTCCTCCAGGGTTTTTGTTTTCCACAGCGTGAAAAGCTGTGTCCGCCTGTGTCTGCAAGGAGGTATAACATGCAGTGGATACGGTGGTTTAACGAACTAACGATTGCGGACGTACCCATGGTCGGAGGCAAAAACGCCAGCCTGGGTGAAATGATCCGCGAATTGGCGCCCAAAGGCATTCAGATTCCCGACGGCTTTGCCGTTACGGCAGACGCGTACCGGGCCTTCCTCCACTATAATGAGCTGGATGAGAAGATTAAGGAGATCCTCACAGGGCTGGACACCCACGACGTCAACGACCTGCTGCGCCGGACAGGCCAGGTTCGCCGGCTGATCCTGCGCGGTGAATTCCCTCCTGACATGGAGCGGGAGATCGTTGACTGCTACGGTGAGCTCAGCAGGCGTTATCACATGAACACGGCCGATGTGGCGGTGCGCTCGTCCGCTACCGCCGAGGATCTGCCCACAGCCAGTTTTGCCGGCCAACAGGAGACGTACCTGAACGTGCACGGCGAGGCCATGCTGCTCGAGTCCGTGACGAAATGTTTCGCCAGCCTCTTCACACCCCGAGCAACCAGCTACCGCGAGGACATGGGGTTCGACCATTTCCAGGTGGGCCTGTCCGTAGGCGTGCAGAAGATGATTCGGGCTGATCTGGCGGCCAGCGGCGTCATCTTCACCTTGGACACCGAGAGCGGTTTCCGTGATGTGGTCTTCGTCACCTCGGCCTATGGCCTGGGCGAAAATGTCGTCCAGGGACGCGTGGCGCCGGACGAGTACTACGTTTTCAAGCCGACGTTACGCCAGGGGTACCGGCCGCTGATCTGGCGCCGCCTCGGCTCAAAAGAACTGCGCATGGTTTATGATGAATCGGGTAGCAAGCTCGTCAAGAACGTGCATGTGGTGGACGAAGACCGCAGACGTTTCTCCATTGACGACGATGACGTGCTCAAGCTGGCCGAGTGGGCTATGATCATCGAAGATCACTACACAGCCAGGCGAGGCGTCGACATGCCCATGGACATCGAATGGGCCAAGGACGGCGTCAGTGGCGAGCTCTTTGTTGTCCAGGCCCGGCCTGAGACGGTGCACAGCCAGCGCACGGTGACCGAGATCAAGACCTATCGCCTCAAGGGACAGGGGGAGATACTTGTCAAAGGTTTGGCGGTAGGCGAAAAGATCGCCAACGGCGCCGTGCATGTTATCCCAAACGTCAGCCATATCCGTGATTTCAGGCCGGGCGAGATCTTGGTTACCGACATCACCGATCCTGACTGGGAGCCCATTATGAAGACCGCGTCGGCCATCGTCACCAACCGGGGTGGTCGGACCAGCCACGCGGCCATCGTCTCGCGAGAGCTGGGCATTCCGGCCATTGTCGGCAGCGGCAACGCCAGCCAGCTGCTGAAGAGCGGCCAGCAAGTGACAGTCTCGTGCGCCGAAGGGGAAGTGGGCAAGGTCTATGAAGGGCTGCTCGACTTTGAAGTCCACACAGTGGATGTAAGCGAGTTGCCGCGGCCCGACACACAGATCATGATGAACATCGGTAGCCCAGAAATGGCTTTCAAGCAGGCCGCGATTCCCAATGACGGCGTAGGCCTGGCGCGCATGGAGTTCATCTTCGCCAACTGGGTGCAG
>JACFMY010000045.1:15590-15834 GCA_019455155.1 Caldilineaceae bacterium | reverse complement strand
CAGGTCCATCCCCTGGCATTGACCCGCTACGAGACCCTCTCGCGTGATGTGCGCGCCAAGGTGGATGCAGTGACCGTCGGCTATACCGACAAAGTTGAATTCTTCGTCGATAAGCTAGCCCAGGGCATTGGCACCATCGCCGCCGCCTTCTATCCAAAGCCTGTCATTCTGCGCCTGTCGGACTTCAAGACCAACGAATACGCACATCTGGTGGGCGGCGATCTCTTCGAGCCGACAGAGGCCA
>JACFMY010000045.1:0-15580 GCA_019455155.1 Caldilineaceae bacterium | reverse complement strand
GATCGGATGGCGCGGCGCCAGCCGCTACTATCACCCCGATTACCGCGAAGGCTTCGTTCTAGAGGTGAAGGCCATCAAACGCGTGCGCGAGGAGTATGGCCTGAACAACTTGCTGGTCATGGTGCCGTTCTGCCGGACGCCCGAAGAGGGACGCCAGGTATTGGAGGTGATGGCCGAAGAAGGGCTGCGCCGGGGCGAGCACGGCCTCCAGGTCTATGTCATGGCTGAGATTCCCTCCAATATCATCCTGGCTGACCAGTTTGCCGAGCTTTTCGACGGCTTTTCCATTGGCTCGAACGATCTGACCCAGTTGACGCTGGGCGTGGACCGTGACTCGTCACAGATCGCGGCCCTTTTCGACGAACGGAACGACGCTGTGCTACGCTCGTGCGCCCAACTCATCGATGTCGCTCATCAATATGGCCGCAAGGTCGGGATCTGCGGCCAGGCGCCCTCAGACTATCCCGAGTTCGCCGCCTTCCTGGTAGAGAAGGGCATTGACTCCATGAGCCTCATCCCCGATGTCGTGTTGCGCACGACGGCAGATGTGCTCGAAATCGAGAAAACGGCCCTGCCGGCCTGACGTCTGACCTGCAGCCGGTGATCTGGTAAGAACCCAGTCACCGGCTGCGCGCCGCCGGCGTTTGCTGCCGGACCAACAATTCCATGACGAAAGGGTGAACCGACCGTGAGCTCCGGCTTCCCTGAAAACCGTGTGACGGCGCGCCAGAAGGGGCCGCCGATCTTCGTTGTGAGTGGTGGGACAGGCGCGACCGCCGAGTTGCTGGCGCGCACTGTGTTGGCCCAGTTCCCAGATGTGAACATACCCCTCATTCTAGAGACCAAGGTGCTGGACCAAAAGCGCGTCGATGCAGTGATAGAGATGGTGCTCGCGGCGGGTCCGGGCGCCATGATCGTTCACACCATGGTGAACGCGGGCTGCCGTGTGCATCTGGAATCAGCGGCCCGTGCGGCCGGCATTACGACCTTCGATCTGGCTGGCCCCCTGATCGAACATCTACATCGCTCCATCGACCGCGAGCCGGTGGGCCAACCGGGGTTATACCGCTATCTGCACCGCGCCTACTTCCAGCGCATCGAGGCCATTGAGTTCACAGTTGCCCACGACGACGGCAAACGCATCGAAGAGTTGTCGAACGCCGAGATCGTGCTGGTCGGTGTCTCGCGTGTCGGCAAAACTCCGACCAGCGTCTATCTTTCCATGTTGGGGTGGAAGGTGGCCAACATCCCCTTTGTGCCCGGGATAGACATGCCTAAGGAGCTGTTTGAGATCGAGCGGAAGCGGATCGTGGGGCTACTGAGCGACCCTGTCCAACTGCTCCTACATCGTAAGTCCCGTGTGTCACGCACGGGTATCCCCGAAGGCAGCTATGCTCACCGTGATGAGATCGTAGAGGAGCTACGGGCCGCCCAGCACTTCTTTTACCGTCACAACATTCCCACTATCGATACCTCCGACAAACCGATCGAATCGTGTGCCGAGGAAGTGCTTGAGCTAATCACGGGTCACCGCGGCCGCGAAATAACGCCGCCCTGACACGTTGATGGACGGATGCTGCTTGCCTATTGAGCCTCGAAACGGCGTTCTTGCGCGGGGGATGTTATCTGTTAGTGAACCCAATACTCGGCCAGCCTGCCCGCCAGCTCTACTGGCAACCGGCCTGTGAGATGGGTACCGTCTTCCGTGTGTTCCTCGGTTTCCACCACCCCATGTGAGTGAACCAGCGCTACCAGATCCCCGCGCGCATAGGGGATGAGCACATCCACGGGCGCCATAAGGTGTTGCAACGTGTCGTCGATTGTCTCCAGTAGCTTGGACATGCCCTTGCCTGTCCGCGCGCTGATCGGGACGGAATGGGGATATTCCGCCAGGGCTTCGGCGACCATATCGGCTTGCTCAGAATCATCAGGATCGAGCAGATCCACCTTGTTGAGCGCCACCACGACAGGCTTGCTTCCTGCGCCCAGCTGTTCTAGCACCTCCTCAACCGCGGCAATCTGCTCTTCCATGTTGGGATGGGAGATGTCAACCACGTGGACCAGCAGGTCGGCCTCGTTGACTTCCTCCAGGGTGGAACGGAACGCGGCCACAAGCATGGTGGGCAGCTTCTGGATAAACCCGACCGTATCGGTGATGAGTGCCTGGCGATCGCTGGGCAGGGAGACGCGACGGGTGGTTGGGTCCAGCGTTGCAAAGAGCTGGTTCTCAGCCCGCACATCGCTGTGGGCAATCGTATTGAGCAGAGTACTCTTCCCTGCATTCGTATAGCCAACCAGAGCAATCATAGGCAGCGCGGACTGGCGCCGCTGGGCCCGGTATTGCTCGCGATGTTTGCGGATCTCTTCGAGCTGGCGCTTGAGCATGGCGATCCGGCGCCCGATCTCGCGGCGGTCCACTTCCAGCTGCGTTTCACCCGGACCGCGCAGCCCCACGCCGCCACTGGCGCCGCCGGCACGGCCACCAGCCTGACGCGCCAGGTGAGTCCAGGCGCGCGTCAGGCGAGGTAGCCGGTATTGGTATTGGGCCAATTCTACCTGGACCGCGCCTTCACGTGTGCGCGCGTGCCCTGCAAAGATGTCAAGGATGAGGGCGGTGCGGTCGATGACCTTGATCTGCTCGCCTAGTGTTTTTTCCAACTCGCGTTGCTGACGCGGCGACAGCTCATCATCGAAGATCACCGTATTGGCGCCCAGCTCCGTCACGAGCAGCTGTAGCTCCTCCAGCTTGCCGGTGCCGATAAGCGTGGCCGGCTGGGCAGCCTCAAGCCGTTGCGTGATGCGGCCTATCGTGACCACGCCAGCGGTCCTGGCCAAGAGGGCCAGTTCGTTCAGCGAGTCTTCGAGCGTCAGTAAGCTTGGTTCGTTGAGCAACTCCACACCCACAAGCACTGCGCGTTCGGCAGGTGAATGGGTGGGCACCATCCCTTCCGAGTCACGTGGGACAGGCTGGTACGATCGGCCCTGCGCGGACATCGAATCTGAGGATGAGTGGTTTTGAAATGAGTTCGGATTTGTCATGCGAATCCTTGAATGATAGTTATGCGCGTCCCTCCAGCCTATTGATGTTCATCCGGAGCTCTTCGGGCAGCGGCGCCTTACGCTGTTCTAGATAATTATACGCTACAATCACGCCTTCGCCATCGGCCGCGATCTTGTCGTGCCGTGTGCTGACCGCGCGGTAGTACATGGTGAAGCGGTCGTCCCCAATCTCGCCGACGCGCGTTCCTACCAGGACGCGATCGGGATAGGCGAGGGGAAACTTGAACTTGCACGCGGTGGAGGCCAATATCGGGCCAACACCGCTCTTCTCCATATACTCCATGAAGCCGGCGCGCTCGAAGTAGGCAATCCGCCCACTCTCGAAATAGCGTAGATAGATAATGTTGTTGACGTGCTGGAACGCGTCCATTTCACCCCAATGGACTGGGAATTCGATGATGACCGGATAACCGGCGAGCAACTCCTGCATGATGTGATTTCCTCTTGCTGGTTGTCGTCCGCTTATTTTACCAGACTTTTCCAGGTCCGCTTTAGACGATTATTTAACGGTAAGAGCGCCGCCCGACATAGATCGTCGAGCGGCGCTCTTCAAATGCTCTGGTAGCCGGCCACTTTGCGCACTGCAATCTGGGTACGCCGTGCTGGACTACGCTTGCTTCACCTGCACGCCTCCGGCTTCTTCTAGGGTTTTGATGAAGGCCGATGCATTCTCTTCGCCCCACCCCTTGTTGACAGCAGCCTTGATGTTTTCGCGGATCGCGGCCAGCGCAGGAATCGGCGAATTCAGATCCTGGGCAAAGCTGGCAATGAGGTTGGCATCCTTTAGCATCAACTTCAGCGCAAAGTGGGTCTCAAAGTCGCGCTGGGCAAGCGCCGCGCCCACGCCGTCGAAGATGGGTGATTTGAAGTCGGTGACATGCAGGACGCCCAGGACATCCTGCGGGTCGAGACCGGCCTTGGTGGCCAGGACCATCGCCTCACCCAACGCTTCGAGCTGGGACGCTACGACCAGGTTGCCCACCAACTTCATGGAGGCGCCCTTGCCGCTCTCACCCATATAGTGGGTCGTTTCGCTGATCGTTTCCAGGATGGGTTTCATCTCGTCGTAGAGCGCGCGGTCGCCGCCCACCACGATCCATAGACCGGCGTTTGCCGCCTCATTCTTGCTGCCAAAGACGGGCGCATCCAGGAACTTCACACCCCGCTCAGCGTAGGCCGCAGCCTCTTTGCGGCTGGTGGTTGGATGCAGGGTCGTCAGGTCAATGGCGATTTGGCCTGCCTGGACCGCATCCAGCAGCTTACCGCTGCCCCATAGCAGATCTTCCACGGCCCCATCGTCACTCAGACAGTACATGATGACATCCGCACCGGCAACTGCGTCAGCTGGCGTGGACGCCTGCCTGGCGCCCTGTTCAACCAGCGGCGCGCAGCGGGCCGCGGTACGGTTCCACACCGTTACCGGATAGCCGGCTTTGAGCAAATTAGCAGCCATGCCACGGCCCATAATGCCGAGGCCCAGATAGGCGATTTCTTTCATGAATGACTCCTTATTATTGTTTCTAGACGAGCCGTCCTAGACGACTGTGCCTGGCGTGCGTTCCCTGGGGCACAACCTGCGTATGACTCGCTGTTACGTGACCAGACATCACCCGCCGTCCAGCCACGGCTCGTAAACGTTCCTAACTCGTTGTTCGCTGCCGGCGCCGTTCAGCGTAATAGTTCACGACCATGACCAGCAGCAACAGCGCCCCCCAGGCGAACTGGCGGAAAAAGATGGCCGCGCTGGAACCAGAGAGCTGCAGCAGCAGCATGTTGAGCCCCGTTGACAGAAACTGGAGGCTAAGTACAGCCAGCACCAGCCCTGAGACCGTGCCAAAGCCGCCCGTATAGCTGACGCCACCCAGGATCGCGATCAGCACCGACAACAGCACGAACGATTCGCCATAATCTGGCTTGGCCGAATTTACGCGCGCCAGGAAGACTATGCCCGCAGTTGCTGCCAGCACACCGGAAAGCCAGTAGGTGCGAATCAGCACGTTCACGCTGTTGATGCCCGAGAAGCGTGCAGCCGTTGGGTTGGTGCCCAACATATATACATTGAAGCCAAACGACGTTCGGTTCAAAATAACCGTAAAGACTATGGCTGCCACCACAAAGATGATGGCCGGAATGGGCACGCCCAAGACAGAACCGTTGCCGATAAAAGCTAGCTGCGTTGTCGTGATGGCCGGCCCGCCCGTTATCACATACGAAAAGCCCGTATAGAGCGACATGGTGCCTAGCGTGGCCAGGATCGGCGTAATGCCCACACGAGCCACCAACAGGCCGTTGAATATCCCACACAACGAGCCGACGAACAGGGCCACGACCATCGCCAGGGGAATGATGATAGCGGGCGCGGCGCCGCCATCTCCTCCCAGCCTGGTAAGTACCAACGCCGCCACGATGGCCGACAGGTTGGCCGCGCCGACAATGGAAAGATCGATGCCGCCCGTGATCATGGTGATCATGATTGCGATGGCGAGGATGCCGAATTCGGGCAGCTGCACCGCCATGGATTGCATGTTCAGTACGGTGAAGAACTTGCCCGGCAGCAAAATGCTAAAGGCCACAAAGATCAGCCCAGCAATGAGTAGCAGTCGCAGCGTTGGGTTATCGCCGATCAGGCGGCTGGTAAAGGTTTTCCTGACAGCTGTCTCTTCCATGGAATTGTCTACCTGAATCACAAAATACTGATATGCCAGCTCCACCGGCGCGGCCTAAGACCGCGCCCCCCACCATCCGTTTATGCCTCGGCCACACCCGCGGCGCGTTGGGCGCGGCGCCGGGCCTGCACCGCCGGCAGCCCGGTACCGATCAGGATGATCAGACCGATAACCACACGTTGCCAGGTCGAGGGCACGCCGATGAGAATGAGGCTGTTGTTCATAATCACGACCAGGGCCACGCCCAGGATCGTGCCGATGACTGTGCCGCGTCCGCCGGTCAGCTGCGCGCCGCCCAATACGACCGCGGCGATCACGTTCAGCTCGGCGCCCACAATGTCCTGGGGGTTTGCCTGCCGCGCCAGCGAGCCAAAGGTCATGCCGGCAATTCCCGACAACAGCCCGACAAATCCATAAATGAAGTATTGAATGCGGCTGATGTTGAAGCCGGCACGTTCCGCGGCCTCGCGCGCGCCGCCCAGCGCATAGATGCCACGCCCCAGCATGGTGTAGCGTAGCAGCAGCCAGACGGCCACCGCCACCCCAAGCGTGAGCAGGATGGCCGGGTGCAACTTCGCGGTGCCGCCACTCGCCGTCTGCACATCAAACAACGACATACGCGCAAACTCAGTCATGGCCGGCGGCACGTCGCGGATGATCCTGTTCCCGATGACGAAGAGCAAAAAGCCGTGGAACATGCTAAGGGTGCCGAGGGTAACGATCAGCGTCGGCAACTTGAAGCGGGAGATAAAAAAGGCGTTGATGAGCCCCAGTCCCAGTCCAATTAAGCCGGCAATGACAAACGCGACCCAGATCGCAGTGTCGGGCGCAAATTCCTTGAGCAACCGCACCGTCGAATAGAGAGAAAAAATGCCGATAGCGGTGAATGAGACGTCGATCCCGCCGGAGACAATCACAATCAACACGCCCATGGCGAAGATGCCCAGGACAACACTACTTCGCAGCAGGTCGAAGACGCTGCCAACAGTGAAAAAGATGGGGTTGACGATGCCGATAAAGATACAGAGACCGACGATGGTCAGCGCCACCAATGTTTCGTTTCTGCGCAATAAAGCTCGGTTCACAGCCTCAATCCTCAATCAACATGGCGGTGAGCTTGTTTTCATCCGTCTCCTGCGGCGCCAGCTCCGTGACAATTCGCCCGCGGCGCAAGAGCAAGATACGGTTGCACGTCTGCAGCAGTTCAGGGATATCGTCCGAAATAACGAGCAATCCCATACCTTGGCCGGCCAGCGTCTTCATCATTTCGTGTAGCTCGTTCTTAGAGCCAATGTCCACGCCCATTGTCGGCCCGTTCAAAATGAGCAGGCGTGGGTTGCTGGCCAGCCATTTTGCCACGACGACACGCTGCTGGTTCCCGCCTGAGAGCGTCATGGCCGGCAGCGCCGGGTCCGATGTTTTGATACGCAGCGACCGGACCCATTCAGTGACCTGTTGATCGACCTGGCGCGGGTCCGTCAACCCAAACCGATCGCGCAGGTGGTCAATGGTACGCACCACCACGTTCTTGCCAATCGCCTGGGACAAAAACAGACCTTCGGTGAGCCGGTCTTCGGGCACGTAACCGATCCCGTTCGCGATCGCGTCCTGGATGGAATCCAGACGGATCGTCCTTCCATCCATGGCGATGGTGCCGGAATCGATGGGATACATGCCAAACAGGGTCAGGGCCAGCTCTGTGCGGCCCGAACCGAGCAGGCCCGTGATGCCCACGATTTCGCCCGCACGTATCTCAAACGACACGTCCTGCAATGCATTTCCCGCGTTCAGCCTGTCCACACGCAGCAGCGGAGGCCTGCTCATATCCGGCGTAAACGTGTAGGACTTCTCGCGGATCTCCTGGCCCGTCATTTCGTAGACGAGCCGGGTATGATCGTACTCACTTCGCTCGCCCGTGCTCACGATGCGGCCGTTACGCATGACGATGATCGATTCCGAAATCTCCAGCACCTCGTTGAGCTTGTGGCTCACAAAGAGAAAGGCAATGCCCCGCTGTTGCAGCTTGTGAATCACCGCAAAGAGCGCACGGACCTCCCGTTCCGTCAGCGCGCTCGTCGGTTCATCCATAATGATCAGCTGTGCGTTCTGGCGCAGCGCTTTGGAGATGGCGATCAGCTGCTTATTGGCAACAGACATCTCCTCGACGGGCGCGTCCAGCGGAAGCTGCACGTCGATCTGGGCCAGCGCATCCTTGGCAACCTGGCGCACGTTCTTCCAGTTGACAATACGCCGCCCGGCTGCCAGCTCCTCGTTCAGGGCAATGTTCTCCGCGACCGTGAGATTGGGAAAGAGAGAGAAGTCCTGGTAGATGACCTGGAT
This sequence comes from Caldilineaceae bacterium, assembly GCA_019455155.1. Taxonomy (GTDB): domain Bacteria; phylum Chloroflexota; class Anaerolineae; order Caldilineales; family Caldilineaceae; genus JACFMY01. Next base: position 7,514 of record JACFMY010000045.1, on the reverse strand, counting down.
GCCCTCACGGATGGAATCGATGGGGTGCAGACGCGAGAACTCCTTGCCGTTAATGAGAACCGTTCCCCCGTCGCGCTGGTAGACGCCAGCAATAATCTTAATCAATGTCGATTTACCGCAGCCATTTTCGCCGACCAGGCAGTGAATCTTGCCCCGTTCAATCACCAAATCGACATTTCGTAGGGCGATTACGCCGGCAAAGGCTTTGTTGATGTGGGTAAGCCGGACTAGTTCATCGGCCATAATTGCATGCACACGTAATATGGGGTTGGCGAGGTGGATCCTACGCTTTACTTGTCAGGTTTCGGGGATTTGCAGACCTGGCTACAGCGGTCCTGCGGCCAGGGCGGCGCGGTGACAATGATCGTTTCACCTGTACGCACACCCCAATACCACAGGACCGCTGAGCCTCAACTACTCCACAACCAGCCTTAGAACGGATAGTCCTTGGCCGTATCCTTGTCTACGTAAACAGGGGCGTCGGCGTACAGCACGTTACCGACTGCCTTCAGGTTCTCGTAGCCCGGAATGCCCAGGTCGGTGCCTTCGCCGATCGTCTCACCGGCGATCTGCATTTGGGCCAGTTTGTTACAGGCCAGGCCGGCGACCGCTGGATCCCAGAAGCCGATCACGTCAATCGCACCGGTGTCAAAGAGATCACCGGCAATCGACGGCAGGCTCGTGCCTACTACTACGATCTTGTCCTGCAGACCAGCCTCTTCAACCGCACGGCCGATGCCCGCCACATCAGTGGAGGCGCTGCCCTGGAAGCCCTTGATGTTGGGATAGGCCTTCAGGATCTCCTTGGCCTTTTCATAGGCGATGTCGGCGTCATCAAAGCTCTCATTCTTGTCGCCCACCATCGTCATGTTGGGGTAGGCTTCCAGCTGGCGCTCGATACCGCCATCCACCCACTCGTTGTGGGTCTTGGAGCCAAGGCTGCCCACGAAGACGGCATATTCACCTTCTTCACCCATGAGTCGGGCCAGGTTGTCCATGAGACCGGCGCCGTAGGCCTTGTTGTCGAACGCCTCAATGTCCCAGTCCATGTTCTGCTGGTTCGACGCTTCGTGGGTGATGACAGTGATGCCAGCGTCCATGGCCTTCTTCAAGACCGGCTCGAGCTGCCCCGGGTCCATGGGAATCACACAAAGTGCATCCACCTGTTGGGCGATCAGGTCCTCGATGATGGGAATCTGCTGGGCCGCGTCTGCCTGCGCCGGTCCGACCAGCGATGCGTTGATGCCACTCTCTTCACCAAACTGCTTGACCCCTTCTTCCATGCGATTGAACCAGTTGATACCGGCAATCTTGACCACAGTCACATAGGTCGCCTCTTCGGCGACCGGCGCTGCCGCTGCTGGACCTTCAGCCGCGGGCGCCGCGACGGGAGCCGTACAAGCCGCCACAAGGCTGGCAAGCAACATTACGACTACTAGCAGGCTAAGAAGTTTTTTCATGGATACTTTCTCCTGTTTACTGGGGTAGAACGATTGAACCGCTTCACTACGGTGAATGAGCAACGAGCCAACCTGGCTCGTTCATTCCAGAATCGCACGGAGCATAACCACCAGCGCCTCGCACCCCGGATCGACTTTGCCTTCGGTGCGCTCACCAACCCAACTGGCCCTTCCGACCTGTGAGCGGAGCGGGGTGACGCGATCGCGGCCAGCCTCAGCGGCCTCCAAAGCTGCCAGACCAGCTTCTCGCAGCGATTTGCCCGCGTCGAGCGCGGCCGTAAAGGCCTCGCTGGCTGGATGCAGGGCGTCGATGACCGTCTTGTCACCTGGCTGAGCCTTGCCACGTTCTTGGACGCCGGTGTCTGCCGCCGCCAATATGGCTGCCACGTCCGCAGCTGTGAGTTCATCCTTGCCACTCACGGCCCGGCCTCCGCGCATGAGCGCCGTTGCCAGCAAGGTACCGAAGGACGATGAGCCCGCTTTGTTGGCAGCCATGCCAGCTTTGCCCATCCACTTGCCAATGTCGCCATCCACCGGGGTAGTGGCGGCAAATTCCTGCAACGCGTGACCGATCTTGCTGAGTGTGATGCCCAGGTCGCCATCACCCATCTGTTGGTCCAGCATAGTAAGATGGGCCTCTTTCTCAACCAGCGTGCCTCCAACGCGCTGGACAGCAGCCACAACCTGTTCACTCGATACCGTTTCGCTCATTTCTGCCACTTCCTGATCAATGCCTGGTTGCTTTTCCGTATCACGCCAGCCTGCCCCTGTCGATCCAGGCCCGGACCGCTGCCGGATGGCCTCTCCATCACCGTGCCAATCTCTAGATCTGGGTAAAGAACGGTGTGTGGGCCGGGTGGTCAAGCAATGCAGCCAGCTCGCTGTCTAGCCGGAACAACGTGATGGAGGCACCAGCCATTTCCATGGAGGTGGCGTATTCGCCTACGTACGCGCGGTGCACGCCGATGCCTTGGTCGACCAACATCTGGTGCGCCTTGCGATACATGATGTAGAGCTCTTCCGGCGGCGTCGCGCCCAAACCGTTGACCATGACCGCCAGTTGGTCACCCCGCTGGGGCTGCAGGTCCTCCAGGATTGCGGCCATCATGCGTTCGGTGATGGCATCGGCGCTCTGGAGCTTTTCACGTTTCATTCCTGGCTCGCCATGGATGCCCATGCCGATCTCCATCTCATCTTCACCGATGGTGAAGGTTGGTTTGCCGGCACGGGGAACGGTGCAGGGGGAGAGGGCAACGCCCATGGTGCGGATATTGGCCAGCGCTTTCTCCGCTACGGCTACCACCTCATCGATAGTGCCGCCCTGATCTGCTTTCGCGCCGGCGACCTTAAAGGTAAAGACCATCCCTGCAACGCCACGCCGGCGCTCCGCGGCCGCAGGGGGAGCAGAGGCAACATCATCCTTGACCAGCACCGTCCTGACCGTGATGTCATCCAACTCGGCCATTTCTGCGGCCATATCGAAGTTCATCACGTCGCCGCCATAATTCCCGTAAATGTAGACGACGCCCTTGCCGCCATGAATGCGTTGGGTTACAGCCAACATCTGCTCCGCACTGGGCGAGGCAAAGACATCACCCACAGCGCAGCCATCGAGCATGCCCTTGCCGACATAACCCAAGAAGACCGGCAAATGGCCTGATCCGCCACCCGTAGCCAGCGCAACTTTACCCTGAACGGGCGCATCCGCCCGCACAATGCAGTGGACATCATCGCCTGCATACGCCAGCTGATCAGGATGTGCGCTCAATAACCCTTCAAGCATTTCCGGCACAAAATCCGCAGGTTGGTTGAGAATCTTTTTCATGGCGTTCTCCTAATATTTGTTGCGGATGGCAACGTGCAATATTTGGTTATGTGGCAAGCTGTCGCAGCTCGTTGACTTTTCGCGCAACGGCCGCGGCTTCGTTGATAAATGGGACAGGAAAATGAAGCACCACTGGGGGTCCTGTTACAGGGATTATACACGTATGGGAATTTTGATACAAATACGCTTTCACAGTGAATTGCCCGAAACCGAAACCGGCGGCGGCCAAATGCATTCTGTTCCGTAGCAGAAACCAAAATCCCGCTATGTGGCGCGGTACGGGCCCATGCCGCCATGGTCTACCGTTACATGATTGATTCGCGTCAGGGTCCGCCGCCATGCTCTGCCGCTCCCGACCGTTTGCAGTTGGTCACAGCCAGATGTTGAGAACGCGCAGATTCTGGTGTAGACTCAAGGCTGGTTCCGCCCTGTCTCCCCCTCATCCACCACCAATTAAGACAATTTGTCCAGAAAATTGCGCGTTGCGCGCGTGATTTACGGTACTTTAAGCGATATACTATATAGAACGTTCATTAACTAATAACAATGTTGCATCCATGACCGGGCTCTAGCTTACAAGATTGACAGGTTTGCGGAGGATACAGAATCAGCCGTTGACTTTGAGATAGACAGCTAATATCGGTCTTGTCATGTACAGAAAAATGGTATACGCTATTCGTATTGTAATTCTGCCTTAAGAAGGGCGATCAGAACCGATGACTGATCGGACCTATGGATTTGAGCCGTTTGGTGATTCTCAAGTCCAAGCCCTATTTGACCGATATCTAGATCACGACGAAGCAGCCCTCGAGATTACCGAGCGGCTGACTCAGCGCGTCTTGGCCGAAGTGCAGAGCGTCTATGCCAGCGCGCAGGCACCGCCTGCGCTGCCTGCCGCCAGGCGTTTTCCCCGTTTCATACCGGCCACGTGGGCACGCGTTCTCCGCTGGCTTGAAGAGATAACCCCTAGTCCACTGTACGCCGCGGCGACCGTGGTGGCAGTGACTGCCCTCGTTGTTCTCTTTGCTGCATATATCCAGCTCACAGGCCCTGGAGACGGCGTGCTCGCCTCGGTCGCGGGTGGTAAAGCCCTGGTTCTTCGCGAGGCCGACCGCACGTTCAAGGTCTATGAGGCTGGCTCCTCCTTTTCTCTGTTGCCTGGAGACCAGGTGATTGCCGATACCGGCAGTGTGCTGTTGAGTTTCCTGCCCGAGCAGGCGACTGATATCCTTCCCGGCGCGCATGTGGCCCTTGTGAGTTACGACAAGGATCTCGAGGGCACGCGGGCCCAACTCTTCGTCCACCGGGGCACTGTCGATAGCTCGTTCAATGGCGCGTCCGCCGAAGGCGCTTCCCTGCTCATCAACTCACCGAGTGCCCAGGCCGATGTGACTGGAGACAGTGTACGGGTCGTTACCGTCTCACCCTTCCATACGCAAATTTCGGCCTACGAAGGCCGCGCGTCCATTCAGGTGGGCAATAAGGCCATCGAGCTGGAGGCCGGCAAACTCATTGACGCGGTCGCCAATCAGGCGATGGTTGTGCGGAATGTTGAAGATGTTGTCCCTGACAACCTGACCGTGGCGCAGGCAACGCCAGGCGCAACCCCTGTAACCGGTGGGATTGTGACCGCGCCGGCGCCTTCAGTAGATCCTACGACGACGTCACAGCTGGCAGCCGCCACCACTACACCGGATGTCGACGCGATGATTGCTGCGCTGATCCAATCCGGCAAACCAACGCCGGGTTATGCTGCCGCGTCCACAGCTGGCGAAGAAGCGCCCCTTAGCATTTCCCAGATTGTCTATAACGAAGTGGGGAACGAGCCTGTTGTCGTGCTGAATGGCACTGGACGGCCTGAGACTCAGATTCAGGTCCGGGTGCAGTCTACGCCTGTATCCACGGCCACAGTGCAGAGCGACGGCACCTGGTCTGTGTCCACCGCGTTGACGGGCGTCGGACGCTACAATGTGGATGTCGTGGCGGTGGACGATAAAGGCGCCGTCGTCGGCGCCGCCCAGGGCGTTGAGGTGGAGGTAGTGCCCACGCCGACGCCCGTGCCACCGACAGAGCCGCCGCCACAAAGCGAAGCGCCGGTCCGGCCCACGGCAACGAATACGACAAAGCCGCCTCCCACGGCCACGCCTACGGTAAGGCCGACCAATACGGCTACGGCGCGGCCGGCGAATACGGCAACGCCAACTGCCACCAAGACAGCAACGGCTCGCCCGACCAGTACTGCCACGGCGACCGCGGTGAACACAGCCACTCCCGTGGCCACAGCAACGCCGACCGCCACTGCAACGCCGTTGCCCACGAAGACCGCCACCAGTACGCCGACCAAGGTGGCTACACCGACGGCGACAACGCCACCGGCGACGACTCCACCGACTGCGACACCAACCGTTGCAGCCACAGCTACCGCGCTGCCAACATCGACGCCAGCGGTTTCGCCGACGCCAGATCCGACCGCGACGCTGCCGCCTACGCCGACACCGACTTCCACAGTGCCGGCTGCGCCAACAAGCACGCCAACGGTGGCATCGACGCCCAGCAATAATGATCCCGGCTTGAACGAACCGCCAACCGACGGCGCGCCGGACACGGGCTTCCCAACGGTGACGCCGACGCCGACCAGCCCGGTTGCGCCGTTGCCCACAAGCACGGCTACGCTGGCGCCGACGGACACCGCGGCGCCCACCGCTGTGCCAACGCTGGCGCCAACTGAGCCTTTGGCGCCGTTGCCCACAAGCACGGCAACGCCCGTACCAACCAATACCTCGCCGCCTGCTACGGCGCTGCCGACCAGTACTGCAGCGCCAACCAATACAGCGACGGCGGCTCCAACTGATACTGTGGCGCCCACCACGCCACCCACCGCCGCGCCTACAAGCACGGCGACGCCAGGGCCGACGAATACGGCAGGCCCCACCAAAACGGCCACGCCTGCGCCTACGCCCACCAATCCACCTGGGACTGGAGAGCCGACGGCCTCGCCTACCGCGGTAAACAAACCGGCTGGCGGCGGTTCAGAAAACTCTGGCACGAACGGTGGCTCCTCCGGGTCGACACCAGTGCCCACTACCCCGCCGACCCAGACCGACGTGCCGCCGCCGACCGTCGCACCCACTGTGGCGCCGACAGACACCCCTGCGCCGCCGCCTACTCCTGTCCCGACGGCGACCGAAGCAAACGTCGCGACTGAGGCGCCAACCGAGAGCCCGCCGCCACCGACAGATACACCGGCGCCGCCGCCCACCGCCGCCCCGGCAGCGACCGAAGCGAATGTGGCGACTGAGGCGCCAACCGAGAGCCCGCCGCCACCGACAGATACGCCGGCGCCGCCCACCGTAGTTCCCGCGCCTAAGGGGGCAAATGCCCCTACCCAGGCCCCGGCAGATAGCCCAACGGATGCGCCCACTGCCGCCCCAGCAGCGACCGAAGCGAATGTGGCGACTGAGGCGCCAACCGAGAGCCCGCCGCCCACAGATCCGCCAGCCACACCAGCCGCAGCTGCTCCGGCGGAACCGCCAGCGCCGACAGCAGCCGCACCCCCCACTGCCGTGCCTGAAGGCAATGCATCAACGAACGACAATCCGTCCGATGCTCAAGCTGCGTCCCCTGCGCCTGTCGAGGAGCCGGCCGCAGCAACCGAGCCAGCTCCAGAGGTCGCCCCCACCAGTCAGGAAAGTGCAGAAGCGCCAGCTCCCAATGAAACCGCGCCGCCAACGACTGACGAAAACCCGGCCGATCAAGGCGTAAAGGAAGCGCCAACCCCAGAGCCAGAAGCGCCAGCTGCTGACGGCGAGACTGTTGCCGATGTGTCGCCCCAGGCGGCGACCCCCGAAGGCGAGGTCGTGCCCACAGAAACAGCCCCCCAAGAGTAAGCAGGCATCCTGGCAAGTCGTCATCTAAAGACACGCCACGGAGCGAATTTGCGGACTTGGTACGCCTCGCGTATACTACCGATTATTGTCGAAGCCTGACACCTGTTAGGCTGCTGATAGCTAGATGTACAGATTGTCTGTTCTTCGGATTCTGAGTAGCTGTTTACGATTCTCTTGAAAGGAGGCGCAGCATGGCAATCCAGGTCTTGGTCCTTGTTCCCAGCATTGTCTGCATGCGCCTGCTGTCCGCCAGGTAAAGGCGAATCAATTCGTCTGCGAGCCGCGGGTGCATGATACCCGCGGTTTTTTGATTGGCGCGCGCCGGCCGCTACGGCGCGGCCC
>JACFMY010000044.1:22637-23829 GCA_019455155.1 Caldilineaceae bacterium | reverse complement strand
GCTCGTTGCCATAGACAGCATCCTCGCCCACAAGCTGCGCACGTTCCTGACCATGCTCGGCATCATCATCGGCATCTCCGCGGTATTGGTTACCGTGGGGATCGGGAGCGGCGCGGCGTCGGACATTACAGCGCGCATTGAAGCCAGCGGCACCAACCTGCTCATGGTGAATGCGGGCGCCAGCCGCAACGCGGGCGGCACATCCAAGCTGACCATGGCCGACGTGGGGGTGCTGGAAGATCGCGTGCTGTTTCCTGACCTGACTGCGGTGGTGCCCCAGTATTCGTCGAGTGCGGCCCTTACCTACGGCAACAGTGAAGGCAACTACTCGGTCGTGGGCACCACGGCTAGTTACGCCGGCGTCCGCAACCTTGATGTGGCGGCGGGCGCTTTTCTCAGCGACGAGCAGGTGGCAGCCAACGAGAGTGTCGTCGTGTTGGGTGCAACTGTAGCCAACGATCTGTTCGGTGGCAACAGCCCGACTGGACAGACCATTCGCATCAACGACAGTCTTTTTACAGTTATCGGTGTGCTAGAAACGAGCGGCGCGGGTTTCAACAGCAGCGATACCCAGGTCTTCGTACCCGTCGAAGTGGCCCAGGGCCGCCTGTTCAACGCGAGCCGAATTCGCGGCAGCTACGCGCTCACCAGCATGAGCCTACAGGTCGTCAGCACCGACCGCCTCGACGCGGCGGAGCTCCAGATTGAACAGATGTTGCGGATGCGCCATCGCCTGAGCGCTGACGACGAGAACGATTTCAGCATCCAAAATCAAGCCGACATGCTCAGCGTTGCCAGTGACGTCTCGGGCACACTGTCCGCGCTCCTGGGCAGCATCGGCGCTGTCAGCCTTCTGGTGGGCGGCATCGGCATCATGAATATCATGCTCGTCTCTGTCACGGAACGGACCAGCGAAATCGGCCTGCGCCGGGCCTTGGGCGCCCATGATGGCGATATTCTACTCCAGTTTCTGGTGGAGGCGCTGGTGCTCTGCGCCATCGGCGGCGTGATTGGGATCGGCGTGAGCTTTGCCGTCTCCAGAATCCTTGCCTACGCCTCGTTCCTGTCTTTCCGTGTCGTCATCGAGCCATGGGCGGTCATATTAGCCCTCATTGTAAGCACAGCCAGCGGCTTCATCTTTGGCCTCTATCCGGCCCTGCGCGCGACCCAACTCGATCCCATCGAGGCGCTG
>JACFMY010000044.1:22077-22627 GCA_019455155.1 Caldilineaceae bacterium | reverse complement strand
CGAGTAATCGTTCTTGACTGAGGCATACGCTATGAAAACCGATCGTCGCAACTCATTATTCGGCCGGCTTTGGCCTGTCGTCGCAGTCCTCGGGCTGATCGGCGGAGGTTATCTCCTCTGGCACTACACCGCGCTGCCAGCTCAAATACCGTGGTTGGACAGCCAGGGTGTGGCTACGAGCGCCGCCAGTGCGGCCACGACCCAGGAAGCTGGCCAGCTATCCACCGTTGACATCCAGCCTGCTGACCTGGTTATCGGCCAGATCAGCGCCTCCGGGAACATTGAGCTGGCCAAGCCACGTCTGGTCGTGCTGGAGACGGCGGGGATTGTGGACGCCATTACGGTCCAGGCCGGCGACAGCGTACAGGCTGGAGACGTGCTGCTGACGCTGGACCGTACGGAACTGGAACGTGCCGTCAAACGCGCCGAGCTGGCCTTTGCGTCTGCGCAGAATCAGCTTGCGGACGTGTCACAGGCGCCCACGGCAAGCGAGATCGCAGTCGCCGAGGCGACGTTGCTGGAAGCCCAGGAGAATCTGGCTACGGTGCAG
>JACFMY010000044.1:5408-22067 GCA_019455155.1 Caldilineaceae bacterium | reverse complement strand
GCCCCAGCGATGACGAGATTGCCGCGGCGCGCAGTAGCCTGGCAGCGGCCCAGGCCGCCTATGCTGAACTCATGGCGGGCCCATCTGAAGAAGAGCTTATTCAGCTAAGCGCCGCCATGAAGCAGGCTGAGATTGCTGTGGCAGAAGCCCAACGTGTCTATGACCAGATAGCCTGGCAAGCCAGCGCGGGGACAAGCTCCGAGGCGGCCGTCCTCCAATCTGCGACCATCGACTACGAATCTGCCCGGGCTGCCTACGCGGAGGCTACCGCAACAGCCAGCGCCTCGGACATTCAATCGGCGCTCAGCACGATTCAAAGCGCCAAGGTACAGTTGGAAGATCTGCTCAACTCGCCGACCGAGGCTGAGATTTCAGCAGCCAAGGCTCAGGTGGTCGACGCACAGGCGGCACTGGACGATCTCAGGGCCGGCCCCGACGCCACGTCCGTACGCGACGCGGAGATCGCGCTGGAGCAGGCGCTGGTCGATTTGGAAGAAGCCTACAGTGCGCTGGATGCCGCGACGGTTCTGGCGCCCATTGATGGCACTGTCATGGCCGTCGATGTTGAAGTGGGGGAACAACTCAGTGCTGGCGCCGTGGTCATGACATTGGCGGATCTGGCCCAGTTGGAGCTCACGATCAACGTGGCTGAGCTGGACATACCGCAGGTTCACATCGGCCAGCCTGCCCAAGTGCAGATTGATGCGCTGGCAGGCCGTCTTTTCGACGGCACAGTTGCCGCCATCGCGCCAGAGAGCGATTCATCCTCCACAGCTGTGACCTTTCCCGTCACGATTCAGCTGGCCGGTGCCGATCTGGCAGGCGTGCGGCCAGGCATGAGTGCCGTCGGCACGCTCGCTGACCAGAGTATCACCGCAGATGGGAGCTGGCTGGTGCCAACCAACAGCATCATCACAGGAAAAGAGGTGACCACGATTCGTGTCGTGCGCAACGGCGACATCATCCCGCTCCAGGTAGACACGGGAGCTGTGCAGGGCGAATGGATCGTCGTCCAGTCACCTGAGCTACAGGAAGGGGATCAGGTCATTGGCAGCGTCGCTTCATATGTAAATCAGACACAGGGTGAGCCCCGTTTGGGCGGCGCCTTCGGTGTCATGCCTCCCAGCGGCGGTCAGGGCCCGCGCCAATAATCAGGCATGCATATGCCAGCCAAGCCTGGTCAGCGCTGCGCTTTGAGAGCCCAGCGCTACAGCTCTGACACATCCTGCCCTCAGAGTAGGGTAGTCTAGAAAGTGAAGACCGGTACAATGAACCACGGCAAGGAAACCAATTACAGGGAATCGAGAGGAGAGGCGCAGCCGGGTGCCAACCACTCTGGCCGCTTCCAGCGTACTGCAGGTTTCATCCTGACCATGCTGATCTTCGGCCTAGGCATCTGGATATGGGCGTTGTTCGCCCTGTCGCCGGCGGTAGTGGCCCAGGAGCAGCCTCTGACCGGCACGTCCCAGCCAGAGGCCGGCGCGACACCGCGAAGGATGGGCTCAGGGCGGCCTATCACGGCAACTGCGGAGGTCACACCCCCAGGCACTGTTGTTGCCACGATTACGGTCCAGCCAGCCTCGGCCCAACCAGCCGATCCTGCAAGCGGCATCGTGGCAGTTGCAGGCATCAACGGCGCTGAGCTCCTGGCGGCTGGCAATGAGACCACAGACAAGTACTTCGCCCCTGGCACCCGGCTGCAGCTCGTCGCCCGTGCGCAGGATGGCGCCTGGCTGCTGGCCACGGACGGTGAGAGCGCCGGCTGGGTCCGCGCGGACAGGGTGGTCACCTTTAACATCGCGCGCCTCCCAGTAACAAACCAGGCCACACCAACGCGCTCGGCTGCGCCGGCGGCAACACCGGCTCCACAGTCTGACCTCCCCGTGACAACAACAGAAGCTGTTTCCGAGCCAGTGGATGCCGCGTTCGCGGCTGTTGACATCACGGCCGATGCGGCCGTTGCTCCTCTGCCGGATGTAGAGACACCGGTACCCCAGCTTGATGGTACAGGAATCACAGAACTGGTCGCAGAGCTCGACACGGAAAAAGCGCAAGGCCTGACCATTCGCGCGGGTCCGGGCACCGGCTTCGCTATCCTCGGCTATGTGAAGCCGGGCGACACACTGGAGCTTGTGGGGCGTAGGGCCGACAGCGCCTGGGTCGAGATCCGCACAGCGACTCTGGATGAAGAGACGGGCTGGGTATCGGCCTATTACCTCCAGGTGGGCGGCGATGTGGAGGGACTTCCCGTCACCGCGACCGCCGAGCCTTCTACAGCAAGCGCCTCCCTGCAAACATCGCCCCCCATCACCGCGGCGCCTACCGCACAGGCGCCGCAGGCACTCTCTTCGACTAGACTGGAAGGCGTTCTCGTCTTCCAGTCCAGCCAGGGAGGCACAATCTATGCCTATGATCTTGCCGGTGGTGAGCTCTGGAGACTGACGCATGGCTTCGACCCTGCCATCAGCCCTGACGGGTCAACGGTGGCCTTTGCGCGCGTAGGGAACGAAGCAGGACTCTACCTGATCGATATTGACGGCAGCAATGAGCGGCGCATCTACAGCGGTCCGGTGGTATTGGCTGCACCCAAGTGGAGCGTCGATGGCGCCCGGATCACCTTTAGTTACGCCACCTCAGCGGTTGAGTGTCGCGACCTTGGTGGCAACCGGTGTGTCCCCGATGACCAATTCACCGGCCGCCAGTTCGCTGACATCGATCCGTCCGACTATCCGTTGATTATCCTCTATACCTACGACATTGGGGTCGTCGGCGCGGATGGCGCCAACTTCCATAGCCTGGCTGCGCTGAGCTCGGCGCGCACGCCGGACTGGAGTGCAAGCGGGATCGTCTACCAGTCATCCGATGGCTTGCAGATAATCCAGGACACAGACGGCGCGACGAACCAGCTGGTCATCTTTGACCCGTTGCTGCCAGCCGATCAGGACCCGGATTGGCAGCCCGACGCAGGACGGATCGCCTTCCAGCGGCAGGGCGCAAGCCACTGGGAGATCTGGGCGGTGAACCCAAACGGCAGCGGCCTACGCGCGCTGACACAACCCAAAACGACGCTCGTGGACCAACTGCCAAGCAATGTCGCGCCGGCCTACGCCCCAGATGGCGAACATATCGTGTTTCTCAGCAACCGGGACAAGGATGGCAGTGCTGGAGACTGGCGTCTTTGGGTAATGGACGCGGACGGCAGCAACCAGCGCGCCCTACCAATCGAGGTACCACTGGACTACACATTTGGTGCGGAACAGGTCGTTAGCTGGGGTCCGCGTGCGCGCTGACACGCCAGGATCGCCTGCAGGTGCGCCAGCGCCCGCAGGGTGACGAGGGTGGAAGGCAAGTTAGAAAACAGCCGTACTCTGTGGCCAGCAGTGGTGACCCTGCTGGCCACCTTATTCGTGCGGGCCTGGCGGGCGCGCAAGACTCGCACGCGCGTTCAGGAAGTGGGCGGCACAGCGGTTGCGCTGCCGGTCTCCAGGGCGGCTGCCAGCTGGCTGACCGCATTCTCATGCACGACTGCCAACACCTCGTCTCCCGGAAGAATGATCGTATCGCCCCGGGGTATCACTAGGCTGCCACCTCGCAGGATTGCGGCCAGGATACAGTCCCGGGGCAGGTCCAACTCGGAGATCATCTTGCCTGCGGCCGTAGCGTGTTCATCCACCTTCTCTTCCACAAGCGCATACTCACCGCGCCGAAGCTTGAGGAGCGTCATCATATCCCCCAGGGACATCTGCTCCTGAATCAGCCGCGCCATAAGGTCCGCCTGGTCCAGCGCAACATCCACACCCATCTCATCCGTATAGAGCCAGGCATTGCGCGGATTGTTGACCCGGGCGATGGTACGCGGCGCCTGAAACTCAAAACGCGCCAGGCTTGTCACCACCAGGTTGGTCTCGTCGCTGCCAGTTACTGCCGCGACGACATGCGCCTGGCGCACACCGCTGCGCTCAAGCAGGTCCGGATCTGTGCAGCTGCCAGCCATCACCTTGATGCCCGGCATGCGTTCGTGCAGCTCGGTCACATGATCGGGCCGTTTTTCGATGACCGTCACCTGGTGCCCGGCTTTGTGGAGCAGTTGCGCCAGATGGGAGCCTACCTTGCCGCCTCCAGCAATCAGCACAATCATGGATGGGTCCTCCTACACATAGGCAAGAATCATTTCCAACTTGTCCATGGCCCGATCGACGACGGCCAGAAAGACCAGGTCGCCGCGACGAAAGATGGCGTCAGGGCCAGGCAGAAAGGTATGGCCATCCCGCTGAATAGCAGTTACGTGGATTTCGCCTGCCACGGAGATGGCCTGCACCGTGCGCCCTACCAGGGGCGGCGCGGCCTGTACCTGGACGATGTGCACCTCACCGCTGCCAAGGCTTAACAATGGATAGACGCTAGATGAGAGCAGGGCTTCGACCATGCGGTCCACGCCCCAGACCAAAGGCGAAACGGTGAGCAGGCCGAGGCGGCGATAGATGTCCGCCTTGCGCGGGTCATAGACGCGCGCCACGACCCGCGGCACATGGAAGACCTGACGGGCCATGCGCGCGACGATGACGTTCGTTTCGTCGTCGCCGCTCACTGCCGCCAGCCCGTCTGCCTGGCGTATTCCGGCCTCCTCAAGCACGGCGCGGTCGATGCCTACCCCTTGCACGGTGGCTACGTTGTCGCGCAGCGCCACAGCGCGCAACGCATCCGCATTGACATCGACGACCGTCACCTGATGCCCATGCACACTCAATAGCTCTACGAGACGTGATCCGGCACGGCCACAGCCAACGACTATGAATCTCATATCTCACCTCCACGGTGATGTAGCGCTGGCCGCCCGTCATGAGAAGAAGGCAGGCGCAGGCGCCGCAGGGCCTTGCGCGCTTCGTCTACCAGCAGCAGCGCTGGCATCCATGCCAGAAGGAATAGCCAGTCCGGCAACGGGAAGGGCTCCATGCCAAAAGCGGAACGGAGAAAGGGCACGTATAGCAGAATAGAGAAGAGTACCAGTTCAGAGACAATGCCAAGCCCCAGCAGCCGGTTGGAAAGCAGTTTGAAACGGAACGCGGAGACAGACTCCGACCGGTGGGCAAAGAGATTGCCAACCTGGGTGGCGACGACCGCGCCCAGCGCCATAGCTGCCGCAGCATGGTAGATCCAGCCAGTGGCCGGCAGGTCAAGCCACTGGCCCCAATATCCCTGCGTCCAGTACAGGAAATAGAAAGCCGCCATGGCCGCCAGACTCTGCACCGAACCCAACCAGAGATAGGCGCGCGCGAGCATGGAGCGCGTAATGATATGTTCGTCAGGCCGCCGCGGTGGCCGCGCCATGACCCCCGGCTCGGGCTCTTCCGCACCCAAGGCCAGGGCCGGGACAATATCTGTCCCGAGGTCCACGGCCAAAATCTGCATGATGTTGAGCGCCAGCGGGATCCGGCCGCCGCTCAAGGCAAAGAGAATGAAGGGCACCGCTTCGGGCGTATTGCTCGTCAGGATATAACTCGTGAATTTCCGGATGTTGGCGTAGACCGCGCGGCCTTCCTCGACAGCGTTGACAATCGAGGCGAAGTTGTCATCGGTGAGCACCATATCCGCGGCTTCTTTGGCAACGTCGGTGCCAGTGACACCCATGGCCACGCCGATATCCGCCTTTTTCAGGGCGGGTGCGTCGTTGACGCCGTCGCCCGTTACCGCCACAACCTCGCCCATTGCCTGCAGCGTGCTGACGATGCGCAGCTTGTGTTCCGGCGCAGCCCGCGCAAAGATCACTTCTTCACGGAGGGCATGCTGCAAAGCACTCTCATCCATGTTGTCCAGCTCCACGCCTGTGACGATACGGGGCAGCTGTGTGCTGACGATGCCGATGCGCCGGGCAATGCTTTCCGCCGTCAGGCCATAGTCGCCTGTAATCATGATGACACGAATCCCGGCCTGGTGACACATCTCCACCGCGCGTTTCACTTCGTCGCGCGGGGGATCCATCATCCCAATCAAGCCCAGCAGCGTCAGATCGCATTCCACCTGTTCCGGTGCGAAGTCTGCCCAGTCCGCGGACAACCATCGCCAGGCTACAGCCAGCACGCGGAGGCCACCGGCCGCCATCTCGTCATTTGCCGCCATAATCGACGCGCGTAGATCGTTTGTGAGTGGTAGCACCGCTCCTTCCAGCTGGACTTGGGTACAGAGATCGAGCGTTTCCTTCGGCGCCCCTTTTACAAACATCAGGAGCCCGGCGCCACGCTCCTCGCCGGCGCAGAATGGTTCGGGTGCCATTGGCATCCCGCTCACTTGCTGCCGGCCAGCATGCACGCGATGGATCGTGCTCATCCGTTTGCGACGCGACTCAAAAGGCAACTCCCGCACCCGCGGCAGCGCCGCCTTGAGATCGTCTTGGGCCAGCCCTAGCTTTAGCGCCGCTACCTGAAGGGCCGCTTCTGTGGGATCGCCTAGCACGGACCAGTGTTCGCGGCCGGACTCGGGCGGCAGCACACGCGCGTTGTTACACAGGCTCGCTGCGACAAGCAGATCGTGCAGCGCACGGTCTGCCGGCGCTGCATCCTGCTCCGGGCAGAACGCTCCCACCGGCTCATAGCCAGCGCCCGTGACGCGGATTCGTGTACCGGCGACCCAGATATCACGCACGGTCATGGCGTTTTGGGTCAGGGTGCCGGTTTTGTCCGTACAGATGACGGTCGTACAGCCCAAGCTTTCCACAGAGGACAGCCGTTTGACAAGGGCATTGCGCTTCACCATGCGTTGCACGCCCATGGCCAGCGCTAAGGTTACCGTGGGCAACAGACCTTCAGGCACAAAGGCCACGATCATGCCCAGAGCAAAGATGAAGCTCGCTGCCAGACCCATGGGGGTGAAGAAAACGGAAATGACAAAAAAGAGCACCCCTACGACGACAGCAAAGACACTCAAAGTTTTGGTCAGAACCTGGATTTCCTTTTGCAGCGGGCTCAGATCCTGGCCCATGGCTTGTGTCATGCTAGCAATCTGGCCAAAAGCGGTCTGCATACCTGTAGCAAAGACCACGGCTCTGCCCGTGCCGGCAGCCACGCTCGTACCGGCAAAGACAAGGTTGGGTAGCTCAGCACGCGCGAGCTGCAGTCCCTGGACAGGCTCGGCGGATTTGCGGGCCGGATGGGACTCACCACTGAGCGTAGATTGGTCGATTCGAAGCTCGAAGACCTGTACCAGGCGCCCGTCGGCAGAAATGGCATCGCCTTCGGCCAGCAACAACACATCGCCTGGCACCAGTTCCTCGGCCACCACCCGGCACTCCACGCCGTCCCGCAACACATGCGCGTAGGTCGGAAGCAGTTTGCGCAGCGCTTCGCTTGCCCTTTCGGCCTTGTATTCCTGCCAGAAGCTAAAGAGGCCGTTGATGAGGATGACCAGCCACACTGCAACGGCCAGTTCCGGCAGGCCGGCCGCTATGGCGATTAGGCCGCCAAGCCAGAGGAGCAGCGCCATGAGATGGGTGAAATTGGCCAGCAGCTTTAGGTAAAGGGGCTGTCCTTTGCCTTCCGCCAGACGATTGGGGCCGTAGTGGCGCAGGCGGAGTGCGGCTTCCTCCAGTGACAAGCCAGCGGGAGAGGTGCCCAACGCTGCGTACACTGATTCAACAGGCAGCTCATGGACATTCTCCATTTGCAGGCTACCAACAGATGAACCTGACATAGCGTGTCACCTGGCTGTACGCGGCCCTTGCCAGTATGGCAGGTTGCGCCACTCATTTGATCGTAGCACCTTTTGGCAGCGACGTAACCCGACAAGTGGCCAATCCGCCACGAGACAGGGCGAACATAGGGGCAGAGATGCGCAGGGTGAGGTGAGTTTCCTGACCTGACAGGGCCAGATACTCGACGGCAAGCGCAGGGAAGCGGCCAGGCAACAACCTGGACCCGCGGCGCTCACTTGCGAGGGCCTTGCCCAGCGGCGAAAGCAGGCCTATACTGAATAGGAAGGGACTACGTATGGAATCAAACGGGCTGTCCTGGCCAACTCCAGGTGCACTCCAGTTGTCGGCGTCGATGCAGCAGACACTGCTCTATGTCGCGCGGCATACCCTGGAAGCCTATCTCTGTTGGGGGCAGTACCCGGCATGGCACGCAGAGGTGCCGGCCCTTTCCACGCCTCGTGCCGTGTTTGTGACCCTGCGCACGCGGAGCTGCGGCGAGCTGCGGGGATGCCGGGGCGATGCGCACCGACATTTCCCGCTCATCGAGGCCGTGGCCTCCATGGCGCTCGCGGCTGCGACAGACGATCCTCGCTTTCCCAACGTCACCTGCGCCGAGCTGCCAGACATCCATATTGAGATCAACGTGCTGACGCCGCTCCAACGAATCTGTCCAAATGAGGTGGAGGTCGGACGTCACGGGCTCATGATCGTCAAGGGCGAACGCGTGGGGCTGCTCTTGCCCCAGGTGCCTTGCGACTTTGGCTGGAACCGCGTGCAGTTTCTCTGCGGGCTCTGCGCCAAAGCAGGTCTCAGCCTGTTGGCGTGGCGGGCTAAGGACGCGCAGCTCTATGCATTTGAGACAGAACAGTTCGAAGAAAGTGCGGAAGCGCCTGAGTCCCTGGCCTAGCGGCTACGCATGGTATACCCTACATGCGCCTTGAGGAGCGCGCGAGGGGGAATGTGTTGCCAGATGGCCAGGCCGGAGGCAATGACAGCGTCTGCGCCCACAGTGACGCCCGGCTCGATGAAGATACCTGTCCCAAAACGGACACGGTCGCCGATCTGTACGCGGCTGGAGGTGACAACGCCAGGCCCAAAACTACAGTGGCTGCCCAGAATGCAGTGGTGCTCGATACTGCAGTAGGCGCTTAGAAAGTTGTTGTCGCCCACGGTCGCGCAGGCGCCGAAGTGGCAGAGCGCCATGACAACGTTCCCCTCACCCCACTGCACATTCATGCCTACGACACTGGTAGGATGGATGATATTGGCAAACGGGATCTTGCGTGCTTTCCACTCCTCGAAGAGGCGCGCACGCACGCTGATGTTCGTGCTAATGGAGATAACAGCAGCATCAACAAGGCCGGCAGCCAGCATCTCGGCCGCGTGCGCCACATCGATCTTGCCCACGATGGGCACGCCGGCCACCCGTTTGCCGTGGATGGCTGTGTTGTCGTCCATGATGGCCACGGCTTGCTGCTGCGGGATCCTGGCCAACGCATCGATGATCTGTACGGCGCCGTTGCCGCCACCGATGATGAGCAGACGTTGGACCCGATTTGCCGGATAGCGGTCGTCGACGAGATCGGCGGTCTCTGCCGGCGCGATCACAGGATGTCCCACCGATTGGGCGCGAGCCACGATGTAGGCCTGGACATCGGCTTCGGTGACACGCTCGCCCTTGGCCGGCACTTGCGCAATGTCGATGCCATGACGTTGCGCCAACAGCTCCGCTTTGACCGTCCAGCTGTGTGCGCTCGCGGGCGGCTGAGCCGACTGCTGTTCTGCCAGCCACGCGCGAATCCGCTCCTCGTCTGGCTCCTCTGGGCCAAGGACAGCAATGACCTGGCCGACCTCAACTTCGTCGCCTGCGCCGGCCAGAACGGCCAGATATCCTTCGGCCGGCGCTTCGACCTCAAAGACACTCTTGGTCGTCTCGGCGACAGCAATGATCTCGCCCTTGTTCACCCACTGGCCGCGGCTCTTGAGCCACTCCGCCAGTGTAGCCGTGACATCGTTCGGCCCCGACTGGGGCAGCTGCACAGGAGTGAAGTTCTCCATCACGCATTCCTCGATATTGTCTGTGCCTACCAGGAACCCGGCGTTCAACTCAGCTTCTGACCTGGCGCGTGGCTTGAGCGCCGGGTCTGTGACCAGCTCGACCGGCCAAAGCCGCGACCCATCCGGCCGTTCTCAGTAACGCAGCAGATCCAGGATCGCTTCCTCGATGGCTTCTGGGGAGACCAACACCTGATCTTCCAGCGCTTTGGCCGCCGGGATGACCGTCGGCGCGGTGCCCAACCGCCGGATGGGCGCCTGCAGCTTGCGGCCGGCCACGTCATAGATGCTTGCGGCAACCTCGGCGCCCCAGCCAAAATCAACCGGGCTCTCTTCCACAATGAGCACCCGCCCGCTGGCGGACGCACAATCGACCGCCGGCGCAGCGTCCCACGGGCTGATGCACGCCGGCAGACAGGCAAGCACACGCACTTCCTCGCCGGCGAAGCGCTCCAATAATTCGACAAGTTGCCAGCTCATGCCGCCGTAGGCGATGACAGTGACATCTGGCGTCATGCCTTCCGGATAGTTGCGCAACGTGACCACCGGATACCCGTAGCCATCGATTGACTCATCCCGCACCACAGCTCCGTTGTTGGCCAGCATCAGGCGCCGCGGGTAGAGCAGCTTGTTTTCGATAAAGATGACGGGCTCTGGGTCGGCCACGGCCTGCTGTAACAGCGCGCCCGCATCGTGGACATGCGAGGCGGCGACGAGCTTAAGGTGGGGCACGCCGAAGAAGAGCCGCTCCAGCGACTGGCTGTGCGTAGGACCGTAGCCACGGCCGCCGCCCATGGGTGTGCGAATGACCAACGGCACCTGTACGTGGCCGTTATACATGGCCGGGTACTTTGCGGCGTGGTTGACGATCTGGTCAGCCGCCAGCGCTAGAAAGTCGCCAAACATGATTTCGGCAATGGGGTGGAGCCCGCGCAGGGCCATGCCCACACTTACGCCGGCGATGGAGGCCTCGCAAATGGGTGTGGTAAACACCCGGTCAGGAAAGTCGCTCGAGAGTCCCAGCGTCACCTTGAACGCGCCGCCGTAAGGGTCCAAGATGTCCTCGCCCAATACCACAGCATGGAGATCGTTCCTCATGACGTCGTGGAGGGCAGCGCGCAGGCTTTCGACGTAGGTCACTGAGGTCGCCATCGCGCACGTTCCTGAAACTGGGCTACGCTCTGCGGCTCCGCAGCCAACGCGCGTGTAACAGCGGCCTCGATGCGAGCAGCCACCTGCGCGTCGATGGCTGCTCGACTGGCAACGGGCAGCTGGCGTGCCAGGCGCGCCAATGGGTCGCGGGCGCGATAGATGGCCAGCTCCTCCTCTGAACGGGTATCGTCGCCTTTACTGTGGGGGGCAAGGCGATAGGTATGCAGCGCCAGAAAGAATGGGCGCCCTTCCGCGCGGACGTGAGCAGCCGCCTGGACAGCCGCGGCATGTACAGCGAAGACATCGTCCGCCTCGAGCTCCGCCCGCGCGATGCCAAAGGGCAGAGGCCGGTCAGCCAACTTGCCCGCGTGCTCCAATGATTTGTGGGTGCTCTGGGCGTACTGGTTGTCTTCCAGCACAAAAAGGAGAGGCAGCGACCAGAGCGAGGCCAGGTTCATGCTTTCGTAGACGGTGCCCTGGCCCATGGTACCGTCGCCCAAAAAGACGACCACGATCGCGCCCTGTCCCGCAAGCTTCTCAGCCAGCGCCGCGCCGACCGCGTTGGGCACGATGCCACCCTGGACGCCGTTGGTATAGAGGTTGCGCACGTGGAGATGTTGCGTACCGCCGACGCCGCCACAGACGCCTGTGCTGCGACCCAGCAGCTCAGCCACCAGCCCGTCCACGTCATCACAGTAGGCCAGAAAATGGCCGTGGGCTCGATGGCTGGAGAAGATCACGTCACGCTCCCGATCCAGGGCATTGACCACGCCCACCGCGCAGGCCTCCTGGCCAATGGAGGTATGGACGGTGCCCGCCAGCAGACCCTGGGCGTACAGATCAAAAAAGGTCTGTTCTGTGCGGCGAATCAGCGCCATTTGGGCGTAGAACGCTTCTGCCACTGCGGCAGATGATGAATGAAATGCCATAGGCCTTATATCAAACCACCTCGGCACCATGAATACCAAGTTTTGTCGTGCTGCGTGCGCACTTATCGCTCACAGATCCACAGGACGCTGTAGGTTCGGGTTGGATACCTGGTGGGCCAGGCGGTGATTCAATCCTCGTACACGCGCCAGCCCAACATAGCCGGATCCACATCTGCAATCTCGTCGAGCCTGAGTTTCATATACTTGCCGCGGGCTTCTGCCGCTACGGTGCCGTCTGGCAAGTAGAGCTCGCCCGTGCCCTCGAACAGCCAGCGAATATCACGGACAATGCGGCCGCGTGCAGTAAGCTCTACGCCAAGGGGTACCGGCTTGCGAAAACGCACATTGAGCTCGGCGGTAACGCCCCAATTCATAGGCTGCTCGCCTTCCTCGTAGTTGATAGCGCGGCCAATGGTTTCGTCCAGGATCCCGGTGATAACCCCGCCGTGCATACGGCCGGGATAGCCCTGGTGCTCGGAGCGGCCGGTAAAGCAGGCGAGAATCTCCGGTTGGCCGGTTTCGCTCACAGTCTCATAGAAGCGCACATGGACGCCAGCCACATTGTGTACGCCGCAAATGAAGCATGAATGGCTGTTGGGCTGCTTGTTCATTGGAAATGGCACATGGCAGATAGAGACAGGGTCATTGTAGCGGACGATACGACCAGCGTAGGCGTGCTGAGCCCGAGTCTGTGCTTACCACAGGACGTGGCACATACGCCTCGGCGTAGTCTGCCGTTTACTTTTCTTCACTCCGGTCAGTCGCCACGGGCGGCTCGACTGAAAGCGCTGAAATCTCGGCCCGCCATTCAGGCGTCATCTTCACGTCGGCCGCGGCAAGCGATGCCTCTAGCTGTTCCACATTGCGCGCGCCGATGATTGGGGCAGTCACCGCGGGATGGGACATAACCCAGGCAACGGCCAGCGTGGCGGGGTGGTAGCCGTGACTGCCGGCATACTGAGTGAAGCGTTCTGCCACCTCGTAATGGATGGCATCGCCATAACGCCGGTTATACATGGCGTTCTCAACCAGACGGCCCGTCTCCGGTCGCGCCTGCAGGCGATATTTACCGGTCAGGAGGCCACCGCCGAGCGGGCTATAGGGAATGACACCCATCTGCGCAGCCTGGGCCAGGGGCAGCAGTTCAACTTCCGCCTGGCGCTTGGTCAGATTGTACATGGGCTGCATGCAGGCAAAGGGCGCCCAGCGCTCGCGGGAACAGATGCCCAACGAGGTGGCAATCTGCCAGGCAGCCCAGTTGCTCACAGCCGGATAGAGAATCTTTCCCTGCTGCACGAGCGTATCCAATGCGGCCAGCGTCTCTTCCATGGGCGCAGTCCCGTCAAACCGATGTACGAGGTACACATCGATCCAATCGGTCTGCAAGCGGCGGAGGCTGTCCTCCACCTCGCGCATGATGTGGCGGCGGTTCAGGCCCTCGCCGTTGACACCATCGCGCATGCGAAAGCCAACCTTGGATGTGATGACCAACTCTCTGCGATGGCCGGCCATGAGCTTGCCCAAGATCTCCTCGGCCCGCCCCCGGCCATAGACGTTTGCGCAGTCAAAGAAGTTGATCCCAGCGTCGCGACAACACCGGTACAGGGCAGCGGACGTCGCCTCATCGGCATCACCACCAAACGACATCGTGCCATAACAGAGCGCCGAAACCTGCACGCCTGTCCGGCCGAGCAAACGGTATTCCATACGAGATCCTTTCCATATCTTGGAGTAGACAGAGACGGGTTTGCTTAGGCTGCGGTCATCAGATCGCTGTGTGGAAACCGCGCGGGAGGGCGGGCAAATTCACAGAATCAATGCAGGCAAACCCAATCAACCTGCCCGTTCCTTGCCAGCCATTTCTTCCGCCAGCACCAACGCTCCTTCTGCGGTCCCGTAGCCAGCCTGATCGGGCAGATGCATGGGGGTGGCGTAATATTCGCCTACCAGGGCCACAATGGTGCGGAAGGTGGGCATGTCGAGCATATGGCAGATCATGACAATCTGCTCACAGCCATTAGCCTTGGCTGCGTTGACGGTCGTAAGGGCCACGGTCTGCGCCACCAGGTTGACAAGGGCGGCGGCCAGATCGGCGCGGCTAACATGGCCGCTAAAGCTGCGCCGCCCCAGCCGTCCAAAGTTGACGGCCGTGGCGTCGGCTGGCAGGGAACCAATGGGACCGGTGATGACGTCGGCCAGGCTCAGGTCCACGCCATTGCGATCGCCTTGGGCAGCCAGCTGCTCAATCTCATCCGGCTCAACTGTGCCCAGGATCAGGCGTGCCAGCCCTAACATAGTGCCGCCGCCTACAGCGCTGCCAAAGACATGGGCAAAGGTGTCGCCCTGGGCCTTGATCATGGCGGTGCCTGAGCCGGCGCTTGCCACCATAACGGGCCGGTTGCGCGCATCACCTTCCAGCGCCAGAACGCTCTGGCCGCCACGCCCGATGGCCTGCACCTCGTTGATCTTGATCACGGGCACGTGCCCCAGGTGGTCCGGCAACACGCGGTGACGGCCACCCGTCACGGCCAAATAGGGCAGATCATCCAAGGCCACGCCGCCAACTTCCAGAATGGTCCGGACACTGGTTTCGTCCGGATCGGCATGATAGGGCTGGCTCCAGCGCTGCAATCCAGCGCTCGTGCGGGCAACCACGTCCGTGTTGCTGATGCCAAAGTCTATGGCAGCAGCTGGGATAAACTGTTCACGCGTCATTTTCTAGTGAAGGTTATTCGTTTCCCAGATAGGTTTCGTTCACCGCTACCTGGCAAACTTTATCATGAGTAGAATGACTTTGCACATTAATGGGACGGACGGCTGTCTGGCGGCACGAACCGCCTGAGCAACCAGACCAGACCCGCCAGCGTCGCGGTGCTGGCTACGAGATCACCAACGTGGAGCGCGCGGCTCTCCGTAGCGGCCAAAGTGACTTCGAGGGCCGCTGGCAGCAGAATGACAATGGCTGCAAAGTATCGCTTTTTGGGGCGCGGAGCTTGCGGGCCAGCCTTTTCCATCATCACCAGCAGCACCGCGATGGGCGTAAAGATCATCCCATAAAAGACCAGGTACAGCCCCCACGTGTCCGCGGGTACAGGACCCATCTCCCAATTGTCCACCGGCAAAAGAAAGCGAAAGAACGCGATCTGGGGCGCCAGGCGGTAGGTAAAGGCATTGGAGACATCGTCGACATAGACGGTCAGACCGTTCTTGTCGAAGGTGGCGACGATCTGGTGGGGTTTATCGTCCAACCACACGCCGGGCACAATCAGCTCGGGAAGCGAGCCATTCTCGCCGCTGGCCGGCGTCCGCACACGCAGGACAAGGCTGTTCCCTTGCTGCCCAACGGTCAGGTTGCGGAGATTGGGGCCGTCCGAAATCGTAGCAATACGCGCCGGTCCCTCCTGCCAGGGTAGGGTCGACGCGGCGGTCAGTGCCAGCGTCCATTCACCGGTCTCAGCCAGGCGCTGGGAGAGCGCGGAGGCAGGGCCATCAGTTTGCTGCCAGGCCTCACTGTCATTGCCGCCTGAACGGCGCCACGTCAACTGCGGCAGATTGCTGGTACAGGCAATGTCGGAGAGATCGTGCTGCTGCGAGCACGTGACCACGGGAGCCTTGTGCACCGGACTGCCGCTACAGGCATCCGGCAACAAACAGGCAGCTGCGCTCGGATCCATGGCCCAATCATAGACTTGAAAGTCGTAGAGGACGCCTTGCCATGGCCGGGAGCCATCTGTCTCGTTGCCGACGGCTAGGGGATACTGGGCATCCCAGTTGCTCAGGTTCATGGCGCTTTGGAGCCAGAATAGAAACAGCCCCATGACTGCTGAGTACAAAGCGAGCGCGACAGCCAGCCGGCGAACCGTCAGCCGCGGCTTGATCTCGTGGACGAGACGCTCCACTCTAGTGAGGATGCTTTGGCCGGCCGCCAGGTAGAACAGCTGGCCCACTAACGCGCCAGTGCTGTTAGCGAGAATGTCGCTAAGACCTGCGACACGATAGGGCAGCCCCAGTTGCAGCAGCTCAATCGCCGCAGAAAGCACAGCACCTAGCGCAAAGACCAGACCCGTGGCAGCCTTTCGGCGCCGGCCCGACAGGCCCAGATAGGCGCCTACCCCAAAGCCGAAGGGAACAAAGAGGATAAGGTTACGAATCACATCCCTCAAATTGTCTGGCTGGAAGGGTCGCCAATCGAACACCGGCGGCGGCAGTGTACCGGTCGCAGTGACCAGAAAGGCAAAATCGAACGGAAAGAGTGTGGTATACAGGATGCAAAGCAGCGCGCCGGCAGCAATGAGCAAGGCAGGACGCGCTCGCCTGCCAGCTGTTGCCCATGTCGCTGTATTGTCGTCCTGATGCATAGTGCCCCTTCTCTGTACCAGCGCGTACGGGCCCGTAGGCGCACATAGCTTCCCCATGTGCGGCCTCGTAGCCGTACGCCACGCAAATCTATTTCGATGGTGAGGGAAATGTAAGGGCTGGCAACCACTGGCAGAGGGACTGCGGCGATAGCCAGACAGCTCTTTCCGGACTATCAGCGCGATGGCGGGCAGCCCCAAATATAGTCTGGCGTGCTTAGGATGGCGCTGCACACCCAAACGCTGGCTGGTAACGGCCCGTCCAGCCGCGAAATATAGCTGGTTTTATCCGCGAATCAGCTCCTGCAGCCGGGCTTTTGCCGCCTGCGGATCGGCCTTCCCCTTGGTAGCGCGCATGACCTGGCCCATGAAAAAGCCAAACAGCTTCTCCTCGCCATTGCGGTAGCGCGCCAGCTCGGCGTCATTGGCGGCAAAGATGGCCTGAATGGCTTCGTCGATCACGGCGGTATCGCTCACCATGGCC
>JACFMY010000044.1:393-5398 GCA_019455155.1 Caldilineaceae bacterium | reverse complement strand
GCCAACCCTTCACGCTCGACAATGGTCTGAGGGTCGTCGCCGGTCACGTACATCGTCTCAAGGATCTTCTTGCCCGTATTGGCGTTCACAACCTTGTCATCTACGAGCCTGAGGAGAGCGGCGAACTGTGCTGGCTGGATCTTGATCTCGGCAATCTGGCGCAGGTCCTGGCCCTCTCCATCGGCATAGATGAGGCGGAAGAGCTCGCCTGTGATCCAGGTGGCCAGGCGTTGAGGTTTGCCATCAGCGACGCCGTAGGCCGCCAGTGCCCGTTCATAGAAGCTGGAGAGCAGGCTTTCGCTGGTAAGGATGGTGGCTTCGATCGGGCGCACACCCCACTCTCGCATGTACCGGTCACGCTTCACGCCGGGCAACTCGGGCAGCTCCGTGGCCAGCCGTTCTACCTCGGCGCGGCTCACGCGCAGCGGCGGCAGATCAGGCTCCGGGAAATAGCGATAATCGTGGGCCTCTTCTTTGCTGCGCTGGAGTACCGTGCGTTGTCTGTCCTCATCCCAGCCCATGTTCACCTGCTCGACCTTGCCGCCCGCCGCGATGATCCTGGTCTGGCGCTCCAGCTCATACGCGATCGCGCTGCGTACGGAGCGCAGGCTGTTCAGGTTCTTGACCTCGACCTTGGTGCCATATTCGCCGCGCTCCTTCTGCGCCAGTGTACGGACACTGATGTTTGGCTCGCAGCGCATGGCGCCCTTCTCCATATCCGCCGTACTGACGCCGATGGCGCGCACCGTCGCCCGCAGCTTGGTGAGATAGGCGTATGCTTCCTCCGGGCTGTGGATATCGGCCTCGGTAACGATCTCCATGAGCGGCACCCCGGCCCGGTTCAGGTCTATATACGAGTAACCACCCTGGTGCACGGAGCGGCCGGTATCTTCCTCAAGATGGACACGCCGGATCCGAATACGTCGTGTCGAACCGTCTTCCAGGTCCACGTCGAGCCAGCCGTGCTCGCACAGGGGCAGCTCGTACTGGCTGATCTGGTACCCTTTGGGCAGATCAGGATAGTGGTAGTTCTTGCGCGCAAAGACGGCTGTCTCATTGATCGTGCAGTTGAAGGCCAGGCCGGTCTTGATGGTGGCCTCGACGGCAGCCCGGTTGATGACCGGCAGCGAGCCGGGCATGCCAAGGCAAACCGGACAGGTGCGCGTATTGGGCGGCGCGCCCTGATAATCGGTGGCGCAGCGGCAAAACATCTTGGATTGGGTCAGCACCTGGACATGCACTTCCATGCCGACCACGAGTTCGTACTGGGTGAGATCAACTTGGGCGATTGCTGTCATCATGCAGGTAACGGATGTTACTTTGGTGTCTGGTAACGCACAAAAGCATTTGAGGTGCACCGTACGGTGAGCGCCAAACGAACCGGCTACAATGCCGCTCACGACTCGCTACGCACCACATTATTGTCGAACATTTCCTCGGATGATACCATACCATCCTGGCCAGTAGAAAGAGCAGCAGGAAATGAACTCCTGGGAACCGGTTCATCCCGTACACCGTTTAGGGTTGGTATGGAACATAGATCGTCGCCGGCCTACGTCGATGTGACCCGGAACGCAAGCGCGGCTCCTGTCGCCCGCCAGGGTGCTCCAGCCGGGCTGCGCGGCGCGTCCGGCAGAAACGAATATCGCCGGCCCCTTGCAGGTTGGCGCCTCTTGGCGGTAGGCGTGCTATCGTTCGCTCTGGCGGCGTGTGGCGGCGATCCAACGCCCGCACCAGCCGAAACACCTGTTTCGGTAACGGCCAAGCTACAGCCGACCTTCACGGCCACGGCCGAGGTCGGGGCAGTCGCAGACGCGGCGAGCGCTCCTGCGACAGTCGATCTGCCGGCGCCAGAGGCGACGAACCCAGCCAGCGCGGCCACGCCAGCAGATCCGGCCGCGTTGCTGCCCACTGCCACGCCCGCGCCAGCACCTTTGGCGCCGGACGAGGCCTTGGTTGACGGACGCCGGCTTCACCGCTACGGTGACTATGCGAATGCCAGAGTACTCTTCAATCGAGTGGTCGAAGATCCGGCCAGCCCCACAGCCGCGCGGCTAGAAGCCCTCTACGATCTTGGCCGCGCCTATTTGGCCGAAGAACTCTATGGCGAGGCGTTGGCTACTTTCGACCGGCTGGACCAGGCTCTCCAGAAGGAGGGTGCGGATCCTGACCAGTTCGGGCAGAAGGAGCATTTCTTGCGCGCCGAGGCGCTGATGCGGATGGGCCGGTATAGCGATGCCGTGGCCGCATACTGGCGCTTTCTCGAAACCTACCCCTGGATGGCCGAGGCTGTGCAGCCGCGCATTGCCCGCGCCTACCTTGCTACCGGCGATACTGAAAGCGCAAGCGTGGCCTTTCGCCGCGCCATTGATGCGGCCGGCGATCGCCTGACTAAGGTGCAGCTGTTAGAAGATGTGGCCCAAACCAGCCTGGACGGCCAGCGCTTTGCCGATGCCGTCGCCGCTTACGACGAGATCCTGGCCCTGGCGGAAAACGCCGGCTACCGCGCGCAGATCCAATATCAGGCGGGGCAAGCGTTGGCGGCGGCCGGCGACACCCCGGGAGCCGTAGCGCGGTGGCAGGCCGCGACGGCTGAAATGCCCGAAACCCGCAGCGCCTACCTTGCCCTGATAGAGCTGGTGAACCGCAATGTCGACTTCGACCTCTACCAGCGGGGCTATATCGACCTCATGGCCGAAGCCTATGTGCCGGCCATCAACGCCTTTCAGGCGTATCTGGACAGTGTGGACGCGACTGACGTGCGCGCCGGCAACGCTGTCCATGGATTGGGGCAAGCATATCTGGGCGCCGGCAATTTCGGGGACGCACTGGCCACACTAAACCGCGTCATCGCCGACTATCCAGCTTGTGACTGTGTCGGTCAGGCCTGGCTTGACAAGGCAGCGGCCGAAGCCGGACTGGGCGATCCCGCAGGCGCCCGCCGGACTTACCGGACCTTTGCGCGCGACTATCCGGACCATCCGTTGGCGCCTGAAGCGCTATGGCAGAGCGGTCTACGCGCCCTGGGTGACGGCAACCAGGTAGAGGCGGCCGTTGACTTCCTGGCGCTAGCCGATGCCTTTCCCGCCAGCGAGCGCGCGCCTCAAGCGCTCTATCTCCTGGGCCTGGGCGCGTATCGGAACCGTTTCTTTGACCAGGCGGCCGAAGTGCTGGACCGGCTCCGCAGCAGCTACCCGGACTACCGGTGGGATGCGGCGAGCTACTGGCTGGGACGTAGCCTGGCCGCCACGGGCGCGACTGACGCAGCCCGCACCCAGTGGCAGAGCGTCGTAGCGCGCGCGCCCGATATCTACTACGGCGTGCTGTCAGCCTATGCCTTACAGGACGAGCCAATGATCAATGCGGCCATGCTCACGCGCATGGCCTCGATAGCAGGCCCGCCAAGTCGCCTGGCTGGTGACGACGGCAGCCAGGAATTCGCCGAGCAGTGGTTGGCTGATTGGCTCGAGATTCCAGTAGCCGGCATCGACGAACTGCCAGCGGAGATCGCAGAGGACCAGAACCTTGCCAAGGGACGCCTGTTGCTGGAACTCGACCAACGCGGCGATGCGCTGACCGCGCTGGAACGCGTGTACGAGCGCAACAAGGACACGCCGCGCGCCCTGTACTCCCTAAGCCTGGAGTATGCGCGGCTGGGGGCCTACCGCCTGAGTATCCTATCAATGGTACGGCTGCTCGAGTTCAGTCCAGCTGGACTGGCAGAAAATGCGCCCGTCTATTTTCAGCGCTACGCCTATCCCCGGCCGTTTGATGACCTGATTGTGCGCGAGGCGCGGGCCAATGGTCTTGATCCCTTGCTCTATTTCAGCCTCATCCGCCAGGAAAGCCTGTTCGAAGAAGGCGCCCGTTCCACGGCAGCCGCCCAGGGATTGGCGCAAATCATCCCTGATACCGGTCTGTGGATTGCAGGTCAGCTCGGCCACCCTGAATACACCAACGACATAATCTATCGCCCTGTCATCAACCTGCGTTTTGGCGCTTACTATCTGGGTTGGGCGCGTGATTTTCTGGATGGCAATCTGCTGTCGGCGCTCGTTGGCTACAACGCCGGTCCGGGCAATGCCAAGGCCTGGCGCGAGCTCGCCGGGCCAGACGACACACTGTTTGTCGAGATTCTAGCCTATTCTGAACCGCGCCTGTATGTGCGGTTGATTCTCGGCAACCTGTATCATTACACGCGGCTCAACGGATAGCCCACTTCCTCCTTTTATAGGGCGCCGAGAGCGGTCCTCTTTGGCACGGAAGGCTGAGGCGTATCATGCTTTTATCCGTGACCCAAACGGTTCCGCTGTGATATACTGAAGACGCCTCGCCTAACCCCGACCCCAACAACCATCCATTTACACGGGAATAATGCTGTCGAGCGATCTGGGAGCGCGCTAGAAGGTGAAGGTGCCATTTTCAGTTTTCCTGGTATCGACTGCTTCTGCAGTTGATGCGCCGGTGCAGAGCGCCTATGCCTTGGCGCTGTTCCTGGCTGTTGGATTGTCAGGGACGGTTGCCGTGCTGGCATGGCGCCGTCGTCGCGCGCCGGGCGCCATGCCACTCACCTGTTTTGCCTGGGCCATGGTTATTTGGGCATTGACCTACGCCATGTTCTGGCTGGCACCCGCCCCGGACGCGCGCGCGTTCTGGCTCAACGCCACGTACCTAGGTGTGGTCCTCAGTGCACCGTCCTTCTTGGCCTTTGTCCTGCAGTTCCAGGGTCGTGGCCGCAGGCTATGGCCGCGCGGCGTTGCCCTACTGGCGGTCGAACCAGCGTTGACGCTACTGCTACTGTGGACGGATCCGTGGCACGGCCTCTTTTTCGCGGATAAGCGGATGCCGGCTACCAGTGCTCTCTTCGACGGCGGCCCCTGGTTTTGGCTCAACGTCATCTACATGTATGGCATGAATATCGTGGCCATTGTGCTGTTGGTCCACACCTATTTTCTGGCCGGTTCGTTGCAGCGCCGCCAGATCGGTGTCATCCTGGTTGGCGGTC
>JACFMY010000044.1:0-362 GCA_019455155.1 Caldilineaceae bacterium | reverse complement strand
GATGTTTGCCCACCTGAACCCGCTGCCAGGACTGGACTTGACGCCGATTGCATTCAGCATCACCGGGCTTTTTCTCATGTATGGGCTGGCAAGCCAGGGTCTGCTCGACATACCGCCGGTCGCGCGGAATGTGCTTGTGGAAAACATGGATGACGCCATGCTTGTGCTGGACGCGCGTGACCGGATCGTCGATTTGAATCCGGCGGCTGCCTCGTTGATTGGCGCCACCGCATCCATGGCTCTCGGCCAGCCACTCGCCCGCCTATGGCCTGCCTGGTCGACAATGGCCTCGATCCTGGATCACGATACCAATAGCAGCACTGAATTGAGCCTGCACGGATCCGGGCGACGCGTATTTGAGG
>JACFMY010000675.1 GCA_019455155.1 Caldilineaceae bacterium | reverse complement strand
GCTTTGGCCACTTCCTCCATCCCGTAGTAGGTGCCGCGGTCAACGTTGATCATGACTGTCTCGTCTGGACTCAGATCGGTGCTGAGCAGATCATCGCGCGCGGAGACGATAGATTCTACAGTAAGCGTTCCTGTCATGGTGTACTCCCCTATGATACAACCAACCTGGATAGCTTATGATCACGGCTTGAATGCGTTTTCGCTTTCGCTCAAAGCACCGCTGACGGATCCACAAAGGCCAGCCACTGTCCCCGCTCAACAGACGCACGCCGGCGCCTGGCTTGCACGGAACCATCCTCAGCTGCGCGGGCTGCGGCCTCTTTGGCAGCAATGAGCTGTTCCACATCGACAAACAGGTTATCTGCCCGTTCTGCCAGGGCTGCCCGTACCCTGTTGTCGGCAGCTTCGGTGACCTGCTTGACATGTTTTACCATGGCCGGATCTGCTTTGACCTTATGCCAGCGCACCTCATCAGGTAGAATCCCGGCCATCGCTGTGCGAAAGAGGTAGCGCTTCCAGCCATGCTTGAAGAACAGCTCCTCCGGGATGCTGAGGGCGAACTCCACCAGCCGCCGGTCCAACAGGGGATAGGTGTAGGTCATGCCCAGGGTGGCGCCATGAGCAGCCCAGGATTCCAACCGGTAGGGAATATGGCCGTTGAGCAACAGCGCAATCTGCATCTGGCGCACGCCGGGGCGCTCCCGTAGATCGGGACGCGGCAGCTCTTGGGTGCTTGCCAGGAGAGCGGCGAAGTCCGGGCGCAGGTAGGCAGGCAGGGTTGTTGCGCGCCGCACCGTCTGCGAACGCAGCAGACGCAGCACAGCCGCCGGTAGATACGGAAAGATGCCACGGCGGATCCATGACTTCCACACCGAGCCGCCATGGAGCCGGCTTTGTAGTGCCAGCTCTCGCTGCAGCGTCAGCCAGCGACCCTGGCGCAGGAGGCTGGCAAAGTAGCCGCGGCCATTGAACGCGAGCAGCTCGTCCCCGCCCCAACCTGAGACCATGGTGCGAATCCCCAGACTGGCTGCCTGCCGGCTTGCCGCAAGCTCCAGCTGTAGGGTGGTGGTCGGCTGCGCCGTGATGTCCCGCGCCGCGTGTTCCAATACCTGGTCCTCCGTGAGCGTGGTGTAGCAGACGGCAAAGCCGCCAGCTTCGGCCGTGGCTTGGACCAGCGATCGCTCGTCCTGCTCCATTGGGGCGACGACCGAGAAGGGTGGGGCCCACGAAATGCCGGTGGCTGCGCGGTTCTCTGCACGGAGGATCTGGTGGGACAACACGGCCAGGCTTGATGAGTCCAGGCCGCCACTGATATGGGCGCCGACTTCGTGGCCGGTATCCTGTACACGGCAGGCGACGGCCGAGCGCAGCAGCGAGCGCAGCTCAGCCACGTACTCTTCTTCGTCGCGGTAGCGTCGTTCGGGAATGTGATCTGGTTTCCAGTAGGCATGCAGGCGCAGCCCGGCACGGTCTACGATGAGACAGTGGGCAGGTGGCAGCTTTTCAATCTCCTGGTAAAAGGTGTGGATTGGGTGTTGGTATTGGCCCGGCACGGTAAGTAAATGTGCTTTGACATAGGCCAGATTGAGTTGGCGCGAGATCTGGGGACAGGCAATCAGGGCCATGAGATCGCTGGCAAAAGTAAAGCGACGTCCTGGCTGGTAGTGGTAGTAGAGAGGGCGTGCCCCCACAAAATCGCGCACGCAGACCAGACGTTGCCGGCCGCTGTCCCATATGACAAAGACAAAATCGCCCAGCAGGCGTGCGGCACAGTCCACATCCCATCGCTGATAGGCTCGCAGCAAGAGTTCTGCGTTCGACAGTTCTGTGCCGTCTGCTGGTACTATGGCCAGGGCGGCCATCAACTCTTCGCGGTTATCCAGCCGTGCATCGGCAGCGACGGTCAGCCCATCCCTGCAATCGGTCCCTGCCTGGGTTTCAGCCACAGGGCCGCGTTCACCCGCCCACCGCCCGGCAAGCAAGCCCACGCCATCCTGCACGAACACAGGATGCGATTCACCTCCATACCACGGACAGCCGCGCAGCGCGTCCTCCATGGCGGCCACGTTGGCCTGAATGTCGTTATTGTGTGGTTCCCAGAAAACAGCACCGCAGACGGTACGCACCGTGATCGTTCTACGCCAGTTACGCGCGTCCACACTGAACCTGACTGCCGTTCGTCGCGGCGTTTACATGCCCCAACCACGCAGCAGAGGCGAAAACCTGTCTTGGCAAGCAGAGTTTCAGCAGGAGAGTTTTCTCAATGAGCGACCGCCAATCTGTACGAGACGCTCACTTCGTAGACCAGTGAAAAGCATGGCCCTACGCAAGGCCGCAAGCCAGCACCAATCCGCTACGTAGGATGCTCGTATTGCGAACATGCACAGCCGATTTCTCAGCTGGCTCCAGATTACCGCCGCTGAATCCTCGGAATAGCGCATGGATTC
>JACFMY010000043.1:9987-23845 GCA_019455155.1 Caldilineaceae bacterium | reverse complement strand
CGGTGCATAGTAGCCGGTCACTTGATAACCCCATGAACCGTCAAATGGATGCTCGGTGATCGGCAGCAATTCGATGTGGGTGTAGCCCATCTCTTTGACGTAGTCCACCAGTTGGTGGGCCAATTCCTGGTAGCTCAAGAAGGCATTGTCTTCCGGGGAGCGCTTCCAGCTGCCCAAATGCACCTCGTAGATGGCCATGGGTTTGTCAAAGGCCTGGCGGGCGGCGCGTTCCTCCATCCACTGCTGGTCGCTCCACACGTACTTCTCAATGTTCCAGACCCGCGAGTCTGTAGCCGGCCGCTGGGAGGCATAGAAAGCATACGGATCCGCCTTGTCGACATCGTACCCCATAAAGCGCGACTTGATGGCAAACTTGTAATAGGTACCCTCAGGCAGATGGGGAATGAAGGTCTCCCACACACCGCCATCGGTGCGGCGCTGCATGGGATTGACCCGGCTGTCCCAACCGTTAAAGGGACCGACGACGCTCACACGCAGGGCATTCGGCGCCCAGACAGCGAATTGCACGCCCTCAACCCCCTCAATGGTAGTCATGTGGGCGCCAAAACGCTCGTAACACTGATAGTAGTTGCCTTCCCCATGGAGATGGAGCTCGTAGTCGGTGATCTGCAGGGGAAAGCGGTATGGATCCTCGGTCTCGTGGGCGGTGCCGTCACTGTCGGTCAGGATCAGACGGTAGGCGAAGGGTGTCTTGCGCCGGGAAAAGACAGCCTCAAAAAAACCGCCGGGATGCACCCTGTTCATGATCGTTTCCTTGCCAGTGTCGATGTCTTTGACACTGACTTGTTCGTCCAACGGTCGGAAGGCGCGAACAACGACCACGTCCTTGTCACCGGTCTTGACAACGTGTGGTCCCAGCACGTCATAGGGCGATCCATGATAGCCACCAACGATGGCGTCGATTTGGGACCAATCGATCGTGGTCTTGGGCCGCGGGGGTACTGGCTGGGTCTCAGGCGAACCGGTGGAGCCGGCCTCTGTGTGTCCGGCAGTCGAGCTCTCGTTGTGCTCGTTGTCACCGCCAGCAGTTGGGGAAAGATCGTTTTCGACGGTCTCAGTTGACATGATCCTCCTCGTTTCCTTGTGCTTGATTCCGGGCGTGCTGGCGCTGGATCCGGCGCACGGCTGGCAGGATATAGTCGCTTACGACTGTGTCCCAGCTCATGCGCTGGGCCGTCGCGCGGCCACGTTCCAGCAGCATCTCCAAATCGCTGTTACTGCGCGGCAGACGCTCGAACAGGGTCTGTGCTACCCGCCGGCTGCTGTCGGCCTCGATCCAGTCACGTACCCCCTGATCGATTGCCAGCGCGTCATAGGGGCTACCCAGCCAGTAGCCGGGCGGTAGACTCACATAGTCGGCAACCACGAGATGCGGCACCTCTTCCGACGCCGCGGCCTTGCGGACAAACTCTACACAGCCACAGACATTGCTCAGGCAGCTGAGCGCGCCGTAGCCCAACGCCTCCACCTGGGAAATGCCAAAAGGCTCATAGATGCTCTGGCCAAACTCAACGTCAGTACCCTGACGTATATCGGCGAACTCCATGGTCTCCGGCATACGCCGGCCGCATTGGGCATGCTCCCAACCAAACTGGTTCACCAACACGACCTTCACACGCGCGTGGTTCCGGTTGAAGGGCGCAACCCCGTCCTGATAGAAGGAAGCTTCCAGGTCCAGGAGATCGCCGTTCCCAAAGCGGTGGTGGACCGGCCAACCGTATTCAGCTTCCCAGGAGCGTACCGAGTCAGGATCGCGGCCGCTTGGGACGCTGGTAGCGAGCATGAACAGTACAGCCCTTTTGTCCTCGCGCGCCAACAGTTGCTCCAGCTGCTCCAGCACGCGCAGATCGCGCCACAGACCTTTGGAAAGTACAAAGCGTGAAACGTGGGTAAAGACGAAATCGGGTACAAAGCCCAGCAGGTTTCTGGCATAGTCCTGCAGCTTGCGCTTCGAGGCCAGCTTCTCCGCCCGCGAGATTGGCTGGACAGTCACGCCGTTGTAGGCCAGGTGAATGGGGGCATTCCCCATGCGCCCGCCCAAAAAGCGCAGCTCCTGGACCACCAGATCGCTCACGGCTAAGATCGCGTCGCACTGGACCGCCTGGCAGAGCAACGGGTGTTTGTAATAGTTGTCCTGCTTGCCGTAGAGCGCTTCCAGGCTGACATTCCATTCCCTGGCCTTCTGCAACGCGTTGTAGAAGCTTGTGTCATGGCCGCTATGGGTTTCCACGAGCCGGCGCGCGGTCGCGGTTTCGTGGGCGTAGAAGACCGTGGACCAACGATCCGGTTCGTTCAGCTGGGCGGCAAGCACCAGCGGCATGCCCATCCATTCGTGAGCGATCAGGAAACGGTCGCTCCGAGCGAGACCGGCGCCGGCGCCGATGACCGCCATGGCAGCAAGTATCGGCTGCGCAACGGCGAAGTAGAGGTTGTACTCCGGATTATGGCTGTGACGTGATGAGTCGATGCCATAGTGCTCCCAGCAATAATACTGGAAGCGATCGACCGGCTCACGGTACGCGGCGCTGGCATCGACCAGAATCACCTCATGTGATTGTGGGCCAAAACGTCGGGCGCCGTACAGCACGGTCACGCCATACTCTTGCTCGACACGCTGGAGCCCAGTGCGCTGGCTTTCGGGCACACCGGCAAAGATACCATGGGAGCGGCTGTAGTAGATCGCGAGACCATGGCGGGGGTGAGCCAGCCGTTCCATTTCGGCGCGGTGGGCCAGGTTCATTGGGCCTACGACCAAGGTGCGCCGCACAGCCTGGCCATAGGTCGGGGCGCCCAGCAGGCCATCCAATACCGCGCCAATGCCACCCGCTTTGACACCCGCTTCATGTGTGGCATGCACCATGAGTGCAATGGGGTCAGACACAGGGCACGTTATCCTTGTTGCTGATGATTCATTAGGACCGCAGGAGAACTGGAAACCGCCCTTTCCTGCTAGTATGCGTCATGATTGCCATTTTGCAAAACGCGCCCGGCACTCCCGGACCAGGCCCAGCCAGCTCTACAGCTTCCTGACATCGTGGGAGCCACTCTCGCGGACGCCAGCTGCCGTGATTTCAATGAATTCAGCGTTGCGTTGCAGGTCTTTGATGGTACAGGCGCCGCCGTAGCTAAGGCCTGAACGCAGGCCGCCCACAAGCTGGTAGAGAATCTCGGCCACATGGCCGCGATAGGGCACAACCGCCTCCACCCCTTCGGGAACGACTTTGTCCCAGTCCTCCTGATCCTCGGCGCTCTCGTCCATGCCTTTTTCAGTCGCCCGCCGTCCCATGGCGGCTCCCAGGGAGGCCATGCCGCGTACGACCTTTACCTTCCGGCCATCACGAATGACAGGCGCGCCGGGCGCTTCCTCGCAGCCGGCGAACAGACTGCCGATCATGACCGTATCGGCGCCAGCGGCCAGGGCCTTAACCATATCACCCGAGCTCTTGATGCCGCCATCGGCGATTATGGGCACCTCCAGGCCGGCTTCAGCCAGGCCCGCGGCCGCGTCCATAATCGCGGTTAGCTGGGGTACACCGAAGCCCGTCACGATGCGCGTCGTGCAAATGGAACCTGGCCCGATGCCTACCTTGATGGCGTCGGCGCCCGCCTCGGCCAGTTCCCGCGCGCCTTCGCGGGTGGCGACATTGCCGGCCACAATTTGCGCGTCGGGGAAATGCCGGCGTAGGCTCTTGACCATGGCCACACAGTGGTCGGCGTGACCATGGGCGATGTCCAGCACCAGAACATCGACGCCGGCCTCCAGCAGTGCTTCCGTCCGGTCGAGCTCGCCATGGTTGACGCCAATGGCAGCGCCAACCCGCAAGCGGCCCTTGTCATCCACGCTGGCATGGGAGTGAGGGTCGCTCTTGGCCACATCGCGCGAGGTGATCAGGCCAATCACGGTCCCGCCCTTGTCTACCACCGGCAGCTTTTCTACCCGATGCTCGTAGAGGAGCGCCCGCGCCTGCTCTGACGAAACCGACGGGCCGACGCTCACCACCCGCTCTGCTGGGGTCATGGCTTCACGGACAGTGAGCACGCCTGGCGGCGCCAGCAACAGATCGCGCCGCGTGATCATCCCTACCAGCCGGTTCGCGCCATCGATGACGATCAGGCCGCCCACGCCGTGCTGTTCCATGATTTGCCGGGCATCATCGATTGGCGCTTCTGCGACGACGGTATAGGGGTTTTCAACCATAAAGCCCTGGGCACGCTTGACTTTGCGCACCTGCCGCACCTGCTGCTCTACGCTCATGAAACGGTGAATCACGCCCAGACCACCAGCCTGGGCCATCGCGATGGCCATGGCCGCCTCGGTCACCGTGTCCATATTCGCGCTAAGAATGGGGATGTGGAGCCGGACCTTTCCGGTCAGGCAGGTGGATGTATCAACGTCGCGGCGTGACGCGACAGGGGAGCGTTTTGGAACGAGCAGCACATCATCAAATGTAAGGCCCTTCTGTGCACGAATCCTCATAAGCCTACAACCTCCGTGGACCCGGCACGGTGGCGAAACGATGACAGCGGGCCGGTCACGGCGTGTGCCTCAGTATCCCACCGTTCACCCCGCCGATCCAGAGCGTGCCGGCTATTGGTTCCATCGCTGCAATGGAGTTGGCAGGCAGACCAGCCGCCGTAGTGAGTTGCTGCCAGCCTCCCTCACTATCATAATATACTCCTGCACTCTCCGTGCCTACCCAGATCTGGTCGTTAAAGGCCGCGATGGCGCTAACGGCAACTGCGCCGATCTCCTGGATCACTGTGACAGCGCCGCCCTGCAGTTGTGCCAATCCCTGATCCGTGCCCACCATGAGGGCGCCGTCCGCGGTAAGTGCCAGAGCCAGCACCTGGTCCGAGGGCAGCTTTATGTTCCCGTTGCTGAAGACCTGTAGCTGGTTATTCTCGAAGCGATAGAGACCGCCCCCGGCACTGCCGATCCAGACCACATCGCCGTCCTGCAGCAGTGCCCGAATGTCGCCGCTGGGCAGGCCACGCGCTTCATCGATAGTGAAGAATACCGTTCCGTTCCAAATACTCAGGCCTTGATCGGTGCCAAACCAGACGCGCCCGCGGCCATCTACTACAATGGCCTGCACGATGTTGCTGACCAGGCCGTCGTCGATGGTCAGGCTCTGCCACGCTTCGCCGTCAAACAGAAAGGCGCCGGCCGTGGTACCGACCCACAGCCCGCCTTGCCTGTCCGGGTACAGAGACTGGACCGCAGCGGGATCGATACCGCCTTCCTCCAACGGCAGCACGGTAGCCGCTTTCTCAACGCCGTTGAGACGCTGGATACCCGCTTCCGTTGCCAGCCACAGTGCGCCGCCGGCGTCCGCGGCCAGGGCCTGAATGCGGTTGCCCCGGATAATCTCGTCCCGCTTGCGATAGAGCTGCCAGCGCTCGCCGTCATAGACACTGTACCCATTGCCTGCAGTCGTGTAATAGACCTGCCCTTGACCGTCGAGCGCAAGAGCGGTAACAGGGCCCTCAGCCATCCCCGTCGCGCCGCTGAAGTACTCGGTGCATGCATTCTCTGCCGGGACAAAGTGGCAGACGGCGCCGTCGACATCGCTCAGCCACAGGGTGCCATTCTGCGCCACAGCCAGGCCGGTGATGAGCTTGCTTGGGAAGTCTCCCGCGACGCTTTCGGCATCGTAGCGTGTCCAGCTTTCGCCGCTCGCCCTCAAGAGCGCGCCCTCGCCACCCAACCACACAGCGCTGTCCTCCCCGGCCGCGATCGCGCCGATGTTGTTGTTTTCCAGGGGACTGTTGCCGGCGTTGTAGAAGGTGGAGTCAGGACCGGCTGAGCGGGTAACGCCGTCGCCGGCAACAACCCAGATTTCCTCCAGATTCCCGATTACTGCCAGGGATCTGACGGTGTTGGAAGCCAGGCCGCTGTTCCGATCCAGGTGGCGCCATGTATCGTTTCGAGCGTCGTAGATATCGATGCCATGGCTGGCGTACCCGATCACAAGATACCCCAGGTCACTGTTGCAGTCGAGGGCAGCGACATCGTCGAAGCGCATGCCGCTGTTGCTGCTGTTGACCGGCCGCCAGCCCCCGGCGCGTAGATCGGCAACGCGCAGACCAGCATCGCCCCCGAATACGACGCCAAATTGGGGTAGATCGCAATTCGCCACCGCGGTCAGGCGATTTCCGCTTAGTCCCTCGGTAGAAGTGAATTTAACCGGCGTGGTGCTGCCCCGGGTCCATGCCAGCGCGCCACCCTCGGTAGCAAACCAAATCGTGTTGCCGACGACAATCACGTCATTCATGAAGTTCGCGTCGGAGAGCGTGGTCCATGTATCGCTGGACAGGTCAATCACAGGAATCGCGGCTGGGGTTGGCGTCGGCATAAAGAGCGTGGTTGCCGTCGCCGCGGCAGTAACCGTAATCGCCGGTGTTGCAATCGGTATGGGCGTGGTGGTTGCCCGCTTGGGTGTAGATGCTGGGGTGGCTGTGGCCGCCACTGCTGCGGCGGGCAAAGGCGGGAAGAAGCGAACGCTCTCTACTACAGCCGTAAAGACGTCCTCATCGCGGCTTTGCCATTCTGCCGCTGCGGCAACACCAAGGGCCACGAACAGTTGCCCACTGGCGGGCTGTGCCATGACGATACGGCCCGCGACCGCTTCCTCATCCTGTTCGCCGTTGAGGTTGGCGACCAGCGCGGCCGCGCCGCTCACAGTGGTCGACTGGGCCGCCGTGGCGCGGAGTGCGCCACTTTCAGTCAGGGCCACCAGATATTGTTCAAAGGCGTCTGCCAACGTGGGGGCGGAAACAGCAGTGATCTGGCCGGCTTCACCCCCACTGAGCACGATGGACGAGGTCAGGGTGTTCGTGGTCTCTAGCGCAAACAGACCGGCTGTCTGCTCCTGGAGGTCAATGCGATAGCCTTCGGGCAGACGGAAAGCATAGCCGCCGGTTGCGACGCGGAGCTCGGCGCCGAGGCTGACAATAGGCGTGTTGGTCGCTGTGGCCGTGGCAGTCGGGCGCACCGTAGGGGACGGCAGAATCAGGGTAGCCGGTTGGCTACGCACCGTCATCAAGACGACGGTGACGAGCAGA
This sequence comes from Caldilineaceae bacterium, assembly GCA_019455155.1. Lineage (GTDB taxonomy): Bacteria > Chloroflexota > Anaerolineae > Caldilineales > Caldilineaceae > JACFMY01. The sequence continues at coordinate 16,759 of JACFMY010000043.1, read as the reverse complement.
ACCAACAGCAGCAGCGTGATAAGCCCTGAGATCACTCGGAATGACAACGATCGCACCCGTTACTCCTCCTTGCGGAGCTGCTTTGTGAACTTTATCGCAAATCAGCCCCGGGATTGTATCACTGGAGGTGAGGGGGTGACAAGGCGGCGGGATGATTGGGCTGATCCGGTTGGCCGGCAGGGTTTTGGGGCGTCCTTTCTGAACGCACACAAGCCCGGCGCGCCAGCTAGCTCAGGTGACCAGCTCAGTTCACCCGGCCGCTTCCTCGCCGCCCCATCCGCCGCCGCCTGGTGTTTCCACGCGCAGCCGGTCGCCAGGCTGGAGGCGGCGGGTGAACTTCGAGGGCAGTTCCTCTTCGATACCGTCGGCGTGCAGGATGAGGTTGCGCCCAGGGCGGCCGGCCTGGCCGCCGCGCAGACCCCATGGCGGTACAGCACGGCGTTCACTGAGCATGGTAACGGTAGTTGGAACCAGCAGCTCATACTCGCGCACGATGCCATCACCTCCCCGGTGGCGGCCGGCGCCGCCGCTGCCTCTGCGCAGGGCATAGCGCAGGACACGAAATGGGTAGGCGATTTCCAGTGCTTCGATAGGTGTATTCAGGGTGTTGGTCATGTGCACTTGGGTGCCACTGAGACCCGCTCCACTGGGCGCGGCGCCCATACCGCCCCCAATGGTCTCGTAATAGGCGAAGGGGGATCCATCAGGACGCAGGCCGCCCATGGTCAGGTTGTTCATCGTACCTTGGCTGGCCGCTGGGATTTGGCCAGGCAACGCCTGGGCAAGGGCGCCCAGCACGACATCGGTGATACGCTGGGAAGTTTCCACATTTCCTGCGGCGACGGCTGCTGGAGGGCCTGCGTTGACGAGCGAGTTGGCCGGCGCCACGACGTGGACCGGCGCAAAACAGCCCGCGTTCATGGGGACCTCGTCATCCATGAGACAGCGCACCACGTAGTAGCACGCGGACTGGGTAATGGCGATCACGGCGTTCAACGAGCCATGAACGACGGCCGAGCTACCTGAAAAATCAAAAGTCACTTCATCACCGGCTATGGTAGCGGTGACATGGATGGGAGCCAGGGTGAGGCGGTCGCCTTCGATCAGCTCGATCACATCCTCGAAGGCAAAAACGCCGTCTGGCCAGCGCGCGATCACGGAGCGGGTAATGCGCTCGGTATACGTCTGTAAGTGGTGCGTATAGGCCAGCACTTCGTCACGGCCGTGGGCGGCCACCAGCTCGCGCAGCCGCCGCGCACCCACCGCGGCTGCGGCCCGCTGCGCGGCAATATCGCCCCTCCGCTCATCTGGGGTGCGCACGTTGCGCAGGATCAGGCGTAGCAGATCGTCGTTGCACGCGCCCGCCTGGTAGAGCTTCACGGGGGGGATGATAATGCCTTCCTGGTAGATCTCGGTGGAAAGGGGTAACGAGCCAGGTGTCATGCCGCCGACATCGGCGTGGTGGGCGCGGCTGGCAACAAAGAAGGAAGGTCGTTTGGCGCCGGGAGGTGAAGCAAATGGCTCCTGTGGGGCGGTCGCCGCTTGCTGGCGAATAACCTGAGTTGGAAGGGGCGCAGCAGCTGCGTCTGTCCCTGCCTCATCTCCGGGGACAAAGACCGGTACAATCATCGTAATATCAGGCAGATGATTGCCACCCTCGAAGGGATCATTCACAATGACGACGTCGCCTTCCGCCCAGACCGGAAAGCGATCCAGGATCGTCTTGACGCTGGCGGGCATGGCGCCGAGATGTGCCGGGATGTGGGCTGCCTGGGCCACCATATTGCCGCTGCCGTCAAAGACCGCGCACGAGAAGTCCAGCCGTTCCTTGATGTTGGGGGAATAGGCCGTGCGCCGCAGCGTCACGCCCATCTCCTCGGCAACACCAGAGAAGCGATGGCGATAGAGTTGAAGCGTGATGGGGTCCATAGATGAACGAATGCGTGCCTTATCTGATGAGACGCGAATGTGAGTGAAGGGCGTGACAGAGGTAATCGGGCTGACCGGTGGGGCGGTTCGCCGGTTGGGTCAGCCCGATTACCCTATCATCGTGCAAGTCCCCTGCCTTACCGTGTCACCTGCTGGGCCAATGCGTCGATCTTCTTGGCCAATTCGACATCCAGGGCGCTGATACGGTTGCCAGCGCCATGGGTGACGAGATCGATGACAACCCGATTCCATACATTGGACCATTCAGGGTGATGGTCCATTCTGTTGGCCTCGATGGCGACGCTGGCCATGAAGCCGAAGGCCGCGGCGAAATTCTTGAATGTGAATTCCTTGTGCAGCTTGTCGCCGGCTACGCTCCAGCCAGGCAGCTCGGTCAGGGCGTTCTGGAGAGCGGTGGTGTCGAGGGCAGTGGCTCTGGGCATGGGCTCCTTCTCCGCTAGGGCTCCGATATGGTCCCATCAGGTGGCGGTCCTCCCACTACCGGTATGTATGAGTCCGGGTATTCGCTGATGATGAACTGGTAGCGTGTCCGCGAGCCAGGGCTGGGGCCATAGATATCGGGAAGCAGCTCCACCGCCGCAAAGACCGGACCTGTGCGATCGGCACGCCACATGATGCGCGAGTCTTCGAAGGCCACAGCAAAGCTTAGCGAGTCTTCGCTGACCAGTCCCTGGTGGATGGCAGCGGCTGGGAGCCCGTTGCTGATCTCATAAGGGGCGGGCGAATCATCATTGTAGGTGATGGGCGTGCGACCGTCCACCTCGTAGAGCCAGACGGCTGTATTGACGTAGGGTACAAAGCCGGGGCTTATGTCGCGCATGGTCTGGATCAGGTAGGTCTTGCCGATTTCAACGTCGAACTTGACCCAGTCCTGGTCGGTGCTAGCATGCATGGTGTGAATCTCCGGCTGCCCGAACGGATTGTACTCCCTTGCCATTGTACTGTCATCATCAGGCTCGAAGATGTCGGCGCCGCTGCACAACATCGCGTCCATGTCTGCCATACAGGCCTCGATCCATTCAGTAAATGGGGCGACACGCGTGAAAACGTCATAGATGTAGTAGCCGTAGCACATATAGGGACCGAAGCTCACGATGCCAACCTGGCGCCAGGTACCGTCTGTTTCCTGTACCATCAGCGGGCCACCACTGTCACCGTAGCACGCCCCTTTGGCCAACGTATTGTAGCCGGCGCAGATCATGTTGTCGGTGATGCCCCACCACCAGGCTTCCAGGCAGCGATCGTGGTCGACCAGTGGCAACGACACCTCGTGCAGCGAATTGGCGGACTGTAACCAGGATCCGGAGGGATCCGTTACGCCCCAGCCGGTGATGGTACCGCGCACATAGCTGATCTCGTCTCTGTCAGGCACGGTCTTGTACAGAGAAATCGGAGTTTGGGTCACTGCTTCTGTGAGATGAATCAGGGCCAGGTCGCTGTCCAGATAGTATGGGTCAAAAGCCGGGTGAACAATGATGTGGTCTGCAGTCACCCGGTGGCCGCCGTCGGTGAGCCGGTGGGCGCCGACGAGCGCATCGACCAGGGATGCTTCAGTGCCATCGACGCAGTGTGCAGCTGTCAACACCCAATCAGATGCAATTAGCGTCCCGCCACAAAACTGGCCATCGTAGGTATCGTCGACTGTGCGAACCACAAGCGCAACCTGCCATGGCCAGGCGCCTGGTATGGCCTCACGGCCACCCACAATGTCGGGACTCGCCGCCTGGCCACCATGGACCGGAGCCGCGTCCCCATCCTGGCCAGCTGCACCGCCGGCAAAGATCACTAAGAAAAGCGCTCCTAACAGCACCATGAACACGAAACCAGACAAACGCCGCAACGGGGGATACAGTCTGAGTTGCATACGGCTTCTCCTTGCTCGTGAGAGCAATACACTGCGCTGTGCGGTAAAGCCTACTGGAAAAGCATTGGATGGGCATTGACAAGAAGGCAGCGGGAGCTCAGCAGCGATTTCGGGTCAGATCGCGGCCACCAGTGGTGCAATGCCTAGGCACTATTGTACCATTTTTTGGAGTTCATAGAGACGGTTTAATGCTTCCAGCGGGGTCAAGCCGTTGACGTCCATCTTGCGTAACGCCTCCACCACTGGGTGAACCTCGGCAAAGAGCGAGACCTGCATGGCCGCGGCCTTGGCGCGCTTGCTTTCTGTTTCGTACAGGCGCCGGGGTCCAGCTGCGCCGCTGCGTTCCAGATCTTCCAGGATCTCTTCCGCGCGCGTCACCACAGCTACCGGCAGACCGGCCATACGCGCCACATGGACACCGTATGAACGATCAGCCTTGCCAGGAATGATGCGGCGGAGAAAGATCACATCCTCGCCGCCGCCGCTATCGTCTACGGCCACGTTGTAGTTCACCACGTTGGGCAGCCGTTCGGCCAGGTCTGTGAGCTCATGGTAATGGGTGGCAAAGAGCGTTTTGGCGCGCAGATTGGGGTGGTTGTGGATATACTCGATGACAGCCCAGGCAATGGCCAGACCATCATAGGTGCTGGTGCCGCGGCCGATTTCGTCCAACACGAGCAGGCTGCGGCTGGTAGCGTGGTTGAGAATATTGGCTGTCTCCACCATCTCCACCATAAAGGTGGACTGGCCGCGGTGGATCTCGTCGCTGGCCCCAAGACGGGTGAAAATACGGTCCACCACGCCAATCCGGGCACTATCAGCCGGCACGAAGCTCCCGATCTGGGCCATGAGGGTAATCAGCGCCGTCTGGCGCAGGTAGGTGCTCTTGCCGCTCATATTGGGGCCGGTGATGACCTGTACGGCTGTCTCAGGCGCCATATGGGTATCGTTGGGCACAAAGGGCTCTTCGGTGAGCGTCAACTCCACGACCGGGTGGCGGCCGGCGCTGATCTCGATGCATGGCCCTTCATCCACGATCGGACGAGTGTAGCGATTGAGCAACGCGACCTCAGCTAGGGCCGTGTAGACGTCCAGCTCAGCCAGCGTCGCGGCCAGCTGTAGCAGTTTCGGGCCGTGGGCTGCCACCTGGCTACAGATCTCGCCAAAGAGCCGTTGTTCAATGTCCAGCCGCCGCTCGTCAGCGTTGAGAACCAGCGTTTCATACTCCTTTAGGTCCGGGGTGATGAAACGCTCGCCGTTGGCAATGGTCTGTTTGCGGATATATTCGTCGGGCACCTTGTCCAGATGCGTTTTGGTCACTTCGATGTAATAGCCAAATACCTTGTTGTAGCCCACTTTGAGGCTCTTGATATCCAGCCGCTGGCGCTCTGCCTGCTCCAAATTGGCGATCCAATCCTTGGCGTGGCGGCTCCTCTCCACCAAACTGTCCAGCTCATCGTCGAAGCCGGCGCGGATCAGTCCGGGTGTCTGTAGCGAAACCGGCAGATCGTCGGCCAGGGCGGCCTCAAGCAGGGACAGTACTTCGCCGCACAGAGGCAAATCGTGGAAAAGGGCCAGGATCGAGGAGGCGGGCGTCTCACTCGCCACGGAATCCTGGACCCGCAGACCTTTCTTCTGTAGATCCGGCATCTGCCGGAGAATATCGCGAATCCCGGCTACATCGCGCGGCAGCGCGACACCCTGCATGACGCGATTTGTCCACCGCTCCAGATCGCCCAAGTGGCGCAGTGTCTCGCGCAGATCCAGCCGCAGGATAGTGTTGTCGTAGAGGGTCTGCACCGCGTCAAGGCGGCGGTTGATCCCTGGCACGTCGAGCAAGGGTTGGTTGAGCCAACGACGCAGGAGCCGGCTACCCATGGGCGTCAGGGTGCTGTCGAGCACGCCCAGCAGGCTGCCCCGTACGTCTCCGCTGCGCATTGTTTCCACCAGCTCCAGGTTGCGCCGCGTGGCCTCGTCCAATGTCATGAATTCGCCAATGGTATAGCTCTGGATGCGGGTGAGCAGCGCGAGCGCGCTGGGCTGCATCTGCTTCAGGTAGGCTAGCACCGCGGCGGCAGCGCGAATGGCCTCTGTCCTGCCCTGGAGACCGAAGCCGTCCAGGCTCGTTACGCCAAAATGCCGTTTGAGCGAGCTGGCGGCTGTTTCAGGTTCCACCTGCCAGACTTCCACCGTTGAGAGGAGCGGCTGGAGCGTTTCGACAATCAGGTGGATGGAAGATTGGTGAGGCTCCCAGCCAATGTTGATGAGCTCGCTGGGCTGTAGACGGCTCAGCTCCTCGCCCACACGCTGCTCCGTCGCCGCCGCGTTGCTGCCGGTGATCTGCGTGGCGGCAAACTCACCGGTGGTGATGTCACAGTAGGCCAGGCCGGCGCTGGCGCCCCGCGCGCCGAAACTGACAGCCATGAGGTAGTTGTTGCGGCGATCGTCCAACATGCCTGGATCCACAACTGTACCCCGGGTCACCACACGGCGCACTTCCCGCTCCACCAATCCCTTGCCAGGCTCGCTCACTTGCTCGGCAATGGCGACGCGATAGCCTGCATCGACCAGCTTGGCGATGTACGCATCCACGCTGTGATAGGGTACGCCGGCCAGGGGCACACGTTGGTCATTCCCTACGGGCCGGCTTGTGAGCACCACATCGCAGACGCGGGCCACGATTTTGGCGTCGTCGTCAAAGGTCTCGTAGAAGTCGCCCAGGCGAAAGAATAGAATGCAATCGGGATGCTGGCTCTTGAGCGACAAATATTGCTGTCGCATTGGCGTCGTCATAGGTTGGGGTCGCTCCGTCACTGATTCTGTTCTCGGCCCTGGCAGTATAGCACAGGCAAAGAAACCGTACCGAACCGGAACAGGATCGGACATTTGTTCCAATCGTCTGGATCGCGCGTGGGCCCGGGCACTATTTCCCGTTGCAATGTTGACACTTGACTCTTT
>JACFMY010000043.1:0-9977 GCA_019455155.1 Caldilineaceae bacterium | reverse complement strand
CCGTACCCATACATATGATATGTTGACGGCCGCAAGACCGATTGGCGGCCGCTGGAGAGCTTACTGTTCAGCGTGCAAACACCCATGGATCCACTAAAAGAACTGATACTGGAAAGCGAGCTCTGGTTGATGCGGCGGATTCTGCATTATGCCAAGAGCCATGCCTATCTGAAATATACCTCGACACTGTTGGAGGCCTGGCGTATCTCCATTGCCAGCCTGTCCGCCACATTGGTAGAGGCCATCGAGCGGGGCCGCGCGGCGCCCGAATTTGGTCCTGACGACGATTATTCGCAGGATCCCATTGCCGCTTTCGGGATCGAAGAAGGGCGCAGGCACCGTGGGCGCGGCTTGACGCTGGGCATGTATCTGAGCCTCTTCAAGTATTACCGCCAGTCGTACCTTGACCTCATCAGTCAAGGAGAGTTTGATGCGCAGCAGCTTGCCCGGTATCGCTACTTTGTCGATCGCTGTTTCGACCGCATTGAGCTGGGGATGACTGTGGCCTGGTCCAACTCAGGCGAAGAGGAACGTCTGCACGAGCTACAGGTGACCAACCGGTACCTGGCAAACGAAAAGAACAAATATCTCACGATCTTTGAAAGCCTGCACGATCCTGTCATCTTGTTGGATCGGGAGGGGCGCGTCTCCAACATGAATCACGCCGCGGCTGCGCTCTTCTTGGGCGCCACGCACCCCGGCGATATCTACTATGGCTGCTGCGGTGACGGGCCCTTTCCCCATGGACTGGACTGGTTGGGAGCGCTGCTGTCACGCTTTGTGGCGGCTGGTCGTTCGCGGCTGGAAGTAGAACAGGCGCTTGCAACGACCAGCGGCTCCCGCCACTTTCTTATCAAGCTCGAGCAGATGCTGGATGTGAGCGAGAAATTCTCTGGCGTGGTCGTATTGCTCAACGATATTACCGCACGCAAGCAGGCGGAAGAACGCCTCCACGCGCGTACTGCGGAGCTGTCGACGCTTTATGACGTCACTTCCATGATTACCGCGCCGGCGACGCTCGACACGGTCCTAGAACGCGCGCTGGAGCGAGTGCTGGCGACGGTTAGAGGCTTGGGCGGCACCATTCGCCTGCTTGACGAGCAGAGCGGCGAGCTACGTCTGGTAGCTGAGAAACTGGACCCGGCGCTCTGGAACACTTGCCTGTTCAACAGCGGGGCGCTGGCAGCCTGGGTTGTGGCCAATGATGAGCCGCTGGTTATCTCCGATCCGGCCGGGGACCCGCGTGTGCCGCTCGACGTCTACAACGATCACACCGTGATCGCCATGCCGCTGCGCGCCGGTGGCCGTATCCAAGGCGTCCTCAGTGTTTTCCGCAGGATCGACCACGCGTTTGAGAAAAGCGAGGTTTCGTTGCTCTCTTCGGTTGCGGACGGCATGGCGCTAGCCGTAGAGAACAACCGTCGCTCGCGGCTGGCAGCCGTCATGGAAGAGCGCGAACGGCTTGCGCGCGAGCTACATGATTCTGTGACCCAGTCGCTGTACAGCCTGACCCTCTTTGGTGAGTGGAGCGCAGGTCTGCTCGACGCTGGTGAGACGGCCATGGCCCAGCAGAAGCTACAGCGCATCGCGGACATCGCACGCCAGGCCCTCAAAGAGATGCGCCTCATGGTTTACGAGTTGCGCTCGTCAGAGCTGGAGCACGACGGTCTGCGTGGGGCGCTGGAAATGCGGCTGACCGCGGTGGAAGAGCGCGCCGGCGTGCGCACCGGTCTGCAATTCGACCCTGCAGTGCATCTGAGCGAAGTGGAGGAGGAAGAGCTCTATCACATCGCTCAGGAGGCACTCAACAACGCCTTGAAACATGCCGCCGCGCAGGAGGTAAGGGTTGAAGTCAGCAGCCTTGAGGGCGTGACACGTCTGGTGGTGACTGACGATGGGGTTGGTTTCAACTATGCTGCGGCCGCTTCCAGCGGCGGTATGGGGCTTGCTACCATGCGCAGCCGGGCGGCGCGACTGGGGGGTTCTCTGCACGTCAAGGCTGCGCCTGGCCAGGGATGTACAATCTCAGTGGAACTCCGCGAGCCGTGCGGTGAACAAGCCATTGTGGAGCGATTTGTCCATGCGCGATGAGATAATCCGCATCCTGATCGTAGATGATCATCCAGTTGTGCGCGAGGGGTTGCGTGGCCTCCTCTCCTTCAAGCCTGGGTTCGAGGTCATCGGCGAGGCCGAGGACGGCGACGAGGCTGTGCAACAGGCGGCAGCGCTGAAGCCCGACGTTATCGTAATGGACCTGGAGATGCCGCGGCAGAATGGGCTGGAGGCCGCCCGGGCCATTCTGGCTGACGCGCCAAACGCACGGATTCTGTTGCTCACCAGCTTTGCCCGCGATCAGCGCATCTTTACCTGCCTGGACAGCGGTGTGTTGGGCTGCCTGCTCAAAGACTCCGCCCCCCAGGAGCTCTTTCGCGCCATCCGTGACGTGCATCGCGGCCAGCTTGCCCTGCACCCGGCAATTGCCCGGCGCGTGCTGCAGCGCCGGCAGATGACCCAGTCGGAAGAAAACCCCCAGGGGTTGACGGAGCGGGAGATTGAGGTGCTGCGTCTCATTGCCAGGGGGTTGAGCAATCAAGAGATCGCGGATGAGCTTGTAATCAGCCTGCCCACAGTGCGCACCCACGTCAACCATATCTTGAGCAAGCTCAGCCTGGAGAACCGCTCCCAAGCCATCCTCTACGCGCTACGCCACGATATTGCCTCGCTAGACGACCTCTGCCCGTGAATCCGCCCACGAACTTGTGTCTGTGAACCTGTCCCCGCGCAGTTTACCTGGATTTTTCCGATTGTTTCGGACATCTCATCCTACGCGATGATCACAGATTGTGAAATTCAGCACAAAGGCTGATGGCCCATCATCGCGCGTGTTGATGACGAGCCTATGTTAGTCCGCGTATGCTGGTTATGGCTATCACTGTTGTCCCCCAGCAGTGAAACACAATGAATCGGATATATGTCATGTTTGGGCGCGGACAATCCTCTTCGCTGCTTCCCATGGATAGACACGCAGGGGGCGGCTACCGGACCCCTCGCCGCCGGCTATCGAGCAAGTGATGATTGTCCATGACGCCGCGCCTCTCCGCGGTAAAGGAAGAAGCCTATGCAAAAAACGAACGAAGAAGCGTTGCTAGCAGCGCTGCGCGATTTTTTCCTGGCCGCCAATGCAGATGCACTGGTCACCGCATATGCCGCGCTGCAGGCGGTCGCACCGGAGCCCGCACCTGCCGTAGATGATTGGTTGCCGGTGGAATTTGCTTTCAACCGGTTATTTGTGGGGCCCCGGACACTCCTGGCTCCGCCGTACGCCTCGGTCTATCTGGATCCCGAGCCACAACTCATGGGGCGCATCACGCTGCAGATACGCCAGCTGTACCAGTTGCTGGATCTTCGCGTGCCGTGGGAAAACGTGATTCCTGATGACCATCTGAGTTTTGAGCTCGACCTATGCCGCCAGCTATCTGTGGCGCGGCGGACGGTGGTATCGCCTGAGCTCGAAGCCATCTACATGTATCTGATTGCACATATGCGCCGGTGGGTGCCCCAGTTTGTTGTCCGTGTGCGGGCAGCAAGGGCGGTACCACCGGCGCTTGGTTTTGTCGTGGAGCAGTTGGGACGATGGTTGGACACCGCGTCCCTTGGGGTCGATTCTTTCCCGCAACTGGAATGGACAGGAGTAATTGGATGAGCACAGAGAAGAATCCAGTGCAACAGGCAATATCTTGTCGCCTGTCCCGCCGGCGTTTTTTGCAGGCGCTGGCGGCGGCAGGTGTGTTAAGCGCCCTACCCGGCGGCCTCTTGACCGTAGGGGGAGGGAGCCGCGTTTTCGGCGAGGAGGTTAGCTTTTCACCACAGATTCGGGGTGGGTACGCTGGCAACGATGCCTATGAGATATTCCGCAACGCCTGCCCGCGTAACTGCTTCGATACGTGCAGCATCAAGAGCTACGTCAAGGACGGCGTGCTCCAGTTTATCGAGGGCGCGCCTGAGTCGACTTTTACCGACGGCGGCCTCTGCGTCAAGGGGTACGCCTATCCCCGCCGTGTCTACAGTCCGGACCGGATCAAGTACCCCATGAAGCAGGTCGGGCGGGGGTCGGGCAACTGGCAACGCATCTCGTGGGATGAGGCCATGGAAACCATTGCTGCCAAGATCCTCGAGATCAAGGAAAAAGACGGCAGCCTGCTCGGGATGGCCTTGACCAAATACTCCGGCAACTTCGGCATTACACACTACGGCGTAGAAGGCATGATGTCGTCACTGGGCTACACGACCCGCTTTGTAGGAACGCCCTGCTGGCCCGCCGGCATTGACGCCCAGCACTTTGACATGGGCGACATGTGGTGCAATGACCCCGAAGACATGGTTCACAGCAAGTACATCATCATCTGGGGCGCCAACCCTGCGTGGTGCTCGGTACACTCTATGAAATACGTGACCGCCGCGCAGCGCCGGGGCGCTAAGGTGGTGGTTATCGACCCGGTCTTCACCCAAACGGCGGCCAAGGCGGACGAGTATTGGCAGATCGACACGGGCACCGATGGCGCACTGGCTCTGGGCATGGCTCGCCACCTGGTGGACATGGATCTCGTCGACCGGGAGTGGGTGAATACCTATGCCCATGGCTATGACGAGTTCGAAGCCTATCTAAAAGAGAACATTACCGTGGAATGGGCGGCGGAAAAGACGGGCCTGCCCGCGGCCGCAATCAGGGCTGTGACCGAGGAGTTCGCGGCGGCAGACCCAGCCACCATCTGGATCGGCTACGGTATGCAGCGCCATACCAATGGCGGCCAGAACGTACGCGCCATCGACGCCCTGGTAGCCATGACCGGCAACATCGGCAAGGTGGGTGGCGGCGCTCGCTATGGCCATCTCTATACCTGGGGCTTCAACTACCATGCCATGGTCCACGCCAAGCCCGAGGGGTCGGTAGGCTATGTGGGCAAGACGGGACCGATGGGTGAATTCGACACGGGGGCTACGGCGGAAGAGGCCGCCTACAGCGACCGGGCGCTCAACATCAATAAGATTGCCCAGGAGATCCTGGATGTGGACGACCCGCCTATCCGGCTCCTGTGGGTAGCCAACAAGAACGTGTTGAGCCAGGATTTCGACCGGAACAAAATCGAGCGTGCATTCCAAAAGCTCGAGATGATCGTGGTGGTCGACCAGTTCTTCAACCAGACTGCGGAGCTGGCCGATATCGTGTTGCCTGCCACGACACTGTTCGAGGATTGGACGGTAAATGTCTCCTACTGGCATTACTGGCTGAGCATCAATGAGCAGGCCATCAAACCTCTTTTCGAGGCCAAGTCGGACATAGAAATCGGGGCGGCGCTGTCGAAACAACTGAACAGCATGCAGCCGGGCTCCTGCACCTTCCCCACCGAACTCGATCCAAAGGCGTGGATGGAGGCCGAATTCAACGATGGTATCTACGAGCTCTTTGGCATAAAAGGATGGGAAGAGCTGCGCAACGGGCCAGTCAAGGCCAAGGTGCATTCGGCTGCATGGCACGACCTTCAGTTCAAGACACCGTCGGGTAAGTACGAGTTCAAATCGGAGCGCGCGACCGAATACGGCCATACCGCCCTGCCAGTCTACAAAGAGCGCCGGGAGGCCTATGGCCCGTACCGGCTGTTGACGCCCCACACCAAATATGCCCTCCATTCTCAGTTCCAAAATGTCGATTGGATGGCCGATTTTAATCCCGAGCCGTTCATCTACGTACATCCCGCAGTGGCCCGGCAGAAGGGCCTGCGCGATGGCGACATGGCGAGGGTCTTCAATCAGGTGGGCGAGGAGCGTCTGCGCGTCAAGCTGACGGACAACGTGCCTGCGGACACGCTGCTCATGTATGAGAGCTGGTTCGGCAAGGGAAACAAATTCAACGTCAACAATCTGGTCGACGACACCTCCTCGGATATGGGCGCCCACGCCACCGGTTCACCGGGAGTGGCGATTCATGACCAGTTTGCCGACATCGAAAAGGTCGCCGCTTGAGTCCGGCGCCAGGATAGGAGAATCAACGATGGCGAAGTATGGTTTTTACGTCAATGCTGATCTCTGCATTGGCTGCTCGTCCTGCGGCATGGCGTGCAAGCAGCAAAACAACCTGGAGACAGGCGTGGTCTGGCGCCAGCTCTATCCGCTGAGCGAGGAGATCTACCCACATCGAGAGCGGGCGTTCTACTCGTTGGCCTGCAACCACTGTGAGCATCCCTGCTGCCTGGAAGACTGTCCGGTGAGCGCCTACACCAAGCGCGAGGACGGCATTGTCATCCAGAACCCGGATGCTTGCATCGGCTGCGGCAACTGCGTGCGCACCTGCCCGTTTGGCGCGCCGCGCCTGAATCCCGTTACCCATAAGGCTGAGAAGTGTAACCTGTGCTTTGAGCGTATCGACGCAGGTAAGCTGCCCGCGTGCGTGCAGGCCTGTCCAACCGGCGCGTTGCGTCTCATCGATCTGGAGACCTTCGACGAACCGAACACGACCCAGTTCCCGCCAGGCTTCCCCCGCAAGCCCGAAATCAACCCCTCGATCCGGTTCAAGCTACCGTCCCAGCCTCACATTGTGCGCAGAAAGGTGGAAGCGTGATGGAATTCCGAGACCTACCTCTGGTTCTGTTTACCCTGTTGAGCCAGATCGCTGTGGGACTGGCCCTGGTGAGCGCCACGCGCCAGTGGGCGACGGTGGAAGGACCCAGTCTGCGCACGCGGATGGAGTGGCTCACCATTGGTCTGATCTTGGCGGCGGCGATCGTGGCCTCGTTGTTTCATCTTGGCAATCCTTGGGGTGCCGTACGCACGTTGGCCAACCTGAAGAGTGCCTGGTTAAGCCGGGAGGTTCTGGGGCTTGCCGCGTTTGGCGTGCTGGTGGCCATGGTCTTTCTGAGCGGAGTGAAAGGCTCGCCCCAAGGGTGGCTGCTTAAGCTGGCGGCCGTGGTCGGGCTGGCCGCGCTTTTCGCCACGTCCATGACCTATGCGTCGCCGCCCAGCATGCCGGCGGTCAACAATGCCCTGCCTTTCGCCTTCTTTCTGCTGACCGCCATTATCCTGGGCGTGGGCCTAGGCAGCTACTTCGCCAGCGATGCCCAGCAACCGGCCCTGCAGCGGATTCTAACCAACGCGCTTATCGTTAGCCTGGCGTTGAACCTGGTGGTTCCCTGCGTATGGATCGCTGGCGGCACAGTGCTGCGACAGACCGGGTTCAACTATCTCCAGTCACCACTCTACTGGACACAGGTTGTTGTGGGCCTGCTGGCGCCGTTGGCTGTGTTGTGGCGGGCAAAGCGTATCCCCGCGTGGCTGCCGCTGCTCCTGCTCGTTGGTGAGGCTTCGGGAAGGGTGGCTTTCTTCGTCTTGATGGCGACCACAGTAGAGAATCTAGGCAAGCTCTTCTGAGCTCCGCCAGTGCTCGATACGTGATTCACCAGCGGCGCAGATGGTGCAAGCTATCGTGATGGCCTGCACCATCTGCGCCGTTGGTACTTCAGGCTTCCAGGAGCTCTTCAACCAGCCGGCCATAGACGGCGACAGCCTGGTGTAGTTGGTCGAGTGCAATCCATTCGCCGACAGTGTGGGCCTGGGCAATATTGCCGGGGCCCAGAACCACGGTGGCAGCATGGGCCTGATACCAGACCGCTTCTGTGCCGTAAGGGACCGTCACCGCGCTTGTGTGGCCGCTGGCGCGCAGCGCAGCCTGGACGATGTCCGCATCCGGCGCCACGTAGAATGGGTTGAAGCTGCGGCTCTCTACCTCAAGCCCGTGGGCACGGGCACGCGCCTCGATGAGCTCTACAGCTTCCTCTGTGTGGGCGCCGGGCATGGCGCGCAGGCTGAGGGTGCAGACAGTTCTGGCGGCCGTTACGTTTGGTTTGCAGCCGCCGTCGTCCAGCACCATGTTGAATCCGTTGGTTGGCGGGTCGAACTCGAAATTCATGAACCGTTCCTCGCGGCGGAAGCGTTGCGCCACCTCCGCCATTTCGGCCAGGAACGGCGCGATGAGGAAGTTGGCCGAAACACCCCGATCCGTGCTGGTGTGGGCGGCTACGCCGTGGGCCGTCACGTCGATGCGGCAACCTCCTTTGTGCGCGTAGACGGGGACCAGCTCAGTCGGCTCACCGACGACCACATAGGTTGGCCACCCTGCCGCCAGCAGCTTCGATTGGGTGACGATGGTACGCGCACCCACGTGGCCCGTCTCCTCGTCGGAGGTGACGGCCAGAACCAGGGGCTGGCGTAGCTGCCCAGGCTTGACCTTGCTGGCGGCCACTAGCATGGCCGCCAATGCGCCTTTCATATCACACGATCCCCGGCCATAGAGGCGGCTATCTTTCACCACAGGTGCATAGGGCTCCCAGCCTGCGCCACCCGGTACCGTGTCCGCGTGGCCAAAGAGGCCTAGGCCGCCTTCCCCGTCGCCGAGCTTGCCCACCAGGTTCACCTTCTCTACCCCGCCGTCGTCGTAGACCACGCGCTCAACGGTGAAGCCAAGCTCGTGCATGGTGGCCTCGATAGCATCCGCGACGGGCCGGTTGGAATGGTGTGTTTCGGATTCAATTGCGATCAGTTCTTTGGCCAACTCAACAACATCTAGATTCATCATGAGTGCCTTACTTCCATTTATGGCCCGACGGGTTACGCAACGAGCCGCAGCAATGGATCATGTGTATGAAGCAGTAGAAGTGTCCAGAACCTGTAGATCTTGCCTGCGGTGCCGGCGGGCTAACCAGCGGCACCGCAGGCCACGGCTAGATCGCATCACGCCATGAGAAATGGGGCGTGTAGCCCAACAGCCGGCGTGCCTTGTTGATAGACAGGAGCGTTTCATGTGCGCCGGTGCCCGCGCGCAAGGGCGTATTGGGAAAGACTTCTGCCATGAGCTCCTGGTTAGGTCGCGCCATGACCGTGTCGGCGGCGGCGATGATGAACGCTTCCGCGCCCTGGGTCTCCGCTTCCAACGCCAGCCGGCAGCTCTGGCCCACATCGCGGGCATCCACATAGCCCCAGAGATTCCATTTGCGTAGCCGCGCGTCCTGTTGGAACGCGGCGAACCCCTGGTAGTCGTGTGGCTCCATAATATTGGAGAAGCGCAACCCCACAAAAGGTATGCCGCTCCAGCGGCTGAAGTGGCGCGCCAGCTCTTCGCCCACCACCTTGGACAGAGCATAGCTCGACTGGGGATAGAGGGGGTGATCTTCGTCGATGGGCGCGTAGTGCGGCTGTTCCTGGTCAAAGGGTAGCCCCAGGGTCGTTTCGCTGGAAGCCCAGACGACGCGCTGCAGGCCCAGGGTAACTGCCGCAGTGAAGACATTGTAGGTGCTGACGGTGTTGGCGCGGAAGGTGACCTCGTCGGTGCGCAGCCCAGGCGCCGGGATGGCGGCCAGATGTACGACGGCTGCGGCGCCGCGCAGAGCTTCGTATGTCTGGCCCAGGTCGGTCAGGTCGGTCGCAAGAAAGGGCGCCTGCATCTCGCGGGCGGGCGCCAGATCGACGTTTAGTACGTCGTAGCCGTGCTCCACCAGCTCGTTCACAACGGCGCGGCCAGCTTTGCCGCTGCCGCCGGTGACTACGATTCTTTTACGGATTCTTTCACGCATGTAGAGTGTCCTTCGTGGAAAATAGCTCCCGGCGCTCGTGTTGCTGGTCAACCAGCCCCGGATTTTCGGCCAGCAATGAGCAGATACGTTGGCAATGTCCGCAGTGCGGAGGGGGTCATCTCATCCAGATCTTCGCCGAACTCGTCAACTTTGCCGATGGTGCAGCCGGCATCCAGCACGGCCTGGATGTGGTCGGCGACCGTCCAATGATACTCATAGGCAGGAAGACCCTCATCGGTCTGGTAGCTATGGGGGCCCCGGTCAAAATAGCGGTGGGAGGGCAAGGTTGTCTCGCTGTCGCTCCACATGCGCCGGATCGGATGGTACTCGTTGACAAGAAAGATGCCGCCCGCTTTC
>JACFMY010000674.1 GCA_019455155.1 Caldilineaceae bacterium | reverse complement strand
TCCTGGACCATCGATCGCCGCCATATTGAGCTCGGCCTGCGTTTTTGTGTGGCGCTGTGGCGTTTCTGGTGGAGACAGGGTTACGTCGCGGAAGGGCGGCGCTATCTGGATCAGCTGCTCGCGCATTCGAGTCAGGTACAGGATGCCGCATTGCTTCGGCTGCGCTCGCAGGCGTTACACGGCGCTGGTGTGCTGGCGCGGGTGCACGGAGATCTGGCACAGGCTCACGCGATGCACGAGCAGAACCTGGTCTTGCGCCGCTCGCTGCAGGATGGGCCTGGCACGGTCGCTTCACTCAACAGTCTTGGCGTGGTCGCCATGTTTACAGGCGACTATGATCGAGCCGAAGCCTGTTTCAGCGAAGGTCTGGTGCTGGCACAGACCCAGGGCCACGAACGCGAGATCTATACGGTCAAGCTGAATCAGGGTGTCGTTGCCATGTATCAGGGTGATTACGCTCGGGCCCGCGCGCTGCATGAAGAAGTACTCGAGTACCACCGTCGCAACGGCGAGATGAACTCTGTCGCCGCTTCGCTCGGCAATCTGGGCGATGTGCTCCGTTATCAGGGAGACCATGCGCACGCCCATACTTTGCTGGTGGAGAGCCTGGAGCTTATGCGCCGCCTGAACGACCGCGCCGGCGCCTCCATCACCCTAACCAGCCTGGGCCGCGTAGCGTTATGCCAGGGCGACGCAGATCGGGCACTGATCTATCTTGCCGAAAGCCTGCGTCTGCAGCGTGAGACCGGCGACCAATCCAACATGGGGGACCTGCTGGAAGCGACCGCCCACGCGGCGGCCATGAAGCGCCAGTGGTCACGCGGTGCGCGCCTATGTGGCGCGGCGGCCGCGGTGCGCGCCAGCACCGGTGTTCGAGCTTCCCCAGCAGACACCGAGGAACACGCGCGGTGCCTGGAAAGCGTTACCCAGAACCTGAGTGCTGAACGCATGGCGATCCTCATAGCCGAAGGCCGCGAGCTATCTATCGAGCAACTGGGAGCCGAGCTTGCCGACCTAAGGCGTGACGCTCCCATGGAATTCTAGCCGCCGCCTGTTGCTGCAGCCGCGCCATTTCCCTGCCGCGCGTCGGGACAGATAGGAAGGTACGCCCCATCTGGCCGGCCACACGATGGTATCATAGACGCCATGCAGACTACACTCTTTGACTACGATCTGCCTGCAGAATTCATCGCGCAGCAGCCAGCCGAACCGCGCGACAGCAGCCGGCTGCTTGTGCTTCACCGCGCAGATGGTCGCCTCGAGCACCGTACCTTTCGCGACATTGGGGACTACCTCTGTGAGGGCGATCTGTTGGTGGCCAATGATAGCCGTGTCATTCCGGCACGCCTGCATGGGCGCAAGTCCACGGGTGGGGTCGTAGAGATTCTTCTTTTGCGCCAACAGGACCAGGAGGGGCGCCAGTGGGCATGTCTCGTGCGTGGGCGAGGCCTCGGCGCTGGCGCGGCCATCCAGATTGGCGACGACCTCCACGCGTCTGTGCTGGCGGTGCAGCCTACGGGCACGCGTACTATAGATTTTTCGGCGCCGGTGCGGCCCTATCTCGATAGGCTGGGCGAAGTGCCGTTGCCCCCCTATATCACCCACTACGCAGGCGATCCGGAGCGTTACCAGACGGTCTATAGCTGGCCTGAAGGCAGTGTGGCCGCGCCCACAGCTGGTCTTCACTTCACGCCGGAGCTCCTCATCGATCTGCGGGGCCAGGGAGTTCGGTTTGATACGGTGACGCTCCATGTAGGGCTCGACACCTTCAAGCCTGTGGAGAGCGACCAGGTGGAGGAGCATGTCATCCACAGCGAGTGGGCCGAGCTGAGCGCTGACACGGCGCGCCGTGTGAATGAGACAACATTGGCTGGCGGCCGTGTGGTGGCCGTCGGCACAACAAGCGTCCGGACACTGGAATGGGGAGCCACAGGCGCCCAGGGGATCGATCCGTACGATGATCGCGCCTGTCCCTGGCAGCGTGTGGCCGCGTTTGCTGGCGACGTCAGCCTCTTCATTTACCCTGGCTATCGTTTCCGGGCCGTTGACGTCCTCATTACGAACTTCCATCTGCCCCGCTCGAGCCTGCTCATGCTTGTGAGCGCCTTCATTGCCCAACACTATCCTGAGGATCCGGACGCTGGCCGCCGTATCTTGCTGGACGCCTACGCGGTCGCCAAGCGCGAGGGGTATCGCTTCTACTCGTTTGGCGATGCCATGCTGATTCTATAAGAACTCCCCGAAGACGAAGCCCGGGTGGCACAGGGCTTCACCCCTGTCTAGGTCAGTGTTGTGGCCTGCACGCGGTCTGGTGTGCGGGCTGGCGCTGTCCTCTGGTGGAAGGGACATATGTCCCTACTTGCGCCATACAGCGCCTGATATTCTGAGTGTAGGCATACTTTTCTTCTCTTAACCTTGTGACGGAAGCGGCGTGTATCAACGACGATA
>JACFMY010000042.1 GCA_019455155.1 Caldilineaceae bacterium | reverse complement strand
CGTATGGTCGAGGTGGCAGTTGACCTGGGAACGAAAACGGTCAACACTGTCTCGGCCTTCCCTTTCTCGATCCCCGCTCCTCGCATCACCGACAGGCCACAGATGCAGGAGTTCAGCGTCGACTATCCCGCTGGACTCGACTGGAAGCAGAACTGGGAAGACTACGTGGCGGTCATCCGCAGCTGCTGCGATATCTGCGAGGACGCAGGCGTCCGCTACGCGCTGGAACCCCACCCGTTTCGCTACATGGCCAATGCGGCCTCCATGCTGCGCCTGATCGAGCACGTGCAGTCGGACGCGCTGGGCATGAACTTCGATCCCAGCCACCTCTTCCCCATGGGTGAGATTCCCCACGCCGTCATCTACCAGCTGGGCGACCGCATCTTTCACTGCCATTTTTCCGACAACGACGGCACCACAAACGCCCACTGGCGCCCAGGAAAGGGCAAGATCGACTGGACCGCCGTTATGCGGGCCCTCCAGGAAACAGGGTTCAATGGCGTCATATCCATCGAGCTGGAAGATGTACCTGGCGTGGCACGAGGGCAAGCGGACGTCCCGGGCGTCTATAAGGGAAACTGGGACGCCACGGCTGCCTTCGTGCAGGAGAATCAGATCGCCGTAGCCTATCTGAAAGGAATCTGCGCGACGCTCGGTATCCCGGTAACGCCTTGAATCGCGCGCCGCGCGTAGGGGCGTAGACACAAGTAGATCCTCTGCGCGTCACGGATACAGGAAGGGCGATTGGGTGCCTGGCCAGGACAGAAGCCTGGCAGCGCCAAAGCGACGGTTACAACCGTGGATCCACCGCGTCGCGCCAGCCGTCGCCTACCAGGTTCAAGGAGAGCACGGTGACGAAAATGGCGAGGCCAGGAAAGAAGGAGAACCATGGCGCCTCACGCACCCAATCGCGGCCAAAGCTGAGCATGCTGCCCCACGATGGCTCGGGCGGCTGTGTGCCCAGACCGAGAAAGGAGAGCGCGGCTTCGGCCAGGATGGCAAAGGCCAGCGACAGGGTGATCTGCACGGTGAGGGGCCCTACGGTGCCCGGCATAATATGGCGCCACAGGATCATCTGTGGTCTCGCCCCCACCGCGCGCGCCGCTTCCACGTAGTCATGGACGCGCAGCTCCAGCGTTACGCTGCGCACGATGCGCCCAAAGACAGGGATATAGACAATCCCAATGGCGATCATGACATTGACTGTCGACGCACCCAGGATCGCCATAATGGCAATGGCCAGCAAGATGGCCGGAAAGGCGAACAGGATATCCATCAACAGCAGCAATGCGGCGTCGAGGAGACCGCCGAAGTAGCCGGCTAGAACACCCACGAGAACGCCGATCGTGGCCGAAATCGCCACCGAGACCAGGCCCACCTGCAGCGAGATCCGTGCGCCATGGATCAGTCGCGATAGGATGTCCCGGCCAAAGTCGTCGGTGCCAAAGAGATGCGCCAGGGAAGGGGGCTGCAGCCGGACCTGCATGTCGATTTCCAGCGGGTCGTAGGGAGCAATCAGTCCCGGTGTAACGGCGCAGGCGATCAACAGGAAGAGGAACAAGAGCGCGGCCACCGCGGCCCGGTGACGCACAAAACGCCGTACCGAGCGGCGCCACAATGTCTCCGACTCTATCTCCCTGCCTGCGCTGCGTTGAAGCGCTAAGGCTTCGGCTTCCTGTGCTGTCATCGGCGCCACCACAAAGAGTTTCAGAATGACCTGGCTGCCCTCAATGCCAATCGTGCCGGTCTGTTCAGGGCCGGCAAATCCGCCTACTTGAAGCGGATACGCGGGTTGAGCCAGGTGTAGGCAAAATCGACAAAGAGGTTGCTTACAGTGTACAGCAATGCGATGACCAGGGTCGCACCCATGACGACCGGATAGTCGCGCTGATTCACCGCGGTGAGCAGCATGGTACCCACGCCGGGAAAGGCAAAGACCGTCTCGATGATCACCGCGCCCCCGAGCAGCGCGCCGAACTGGATCCCCAGTACGGTGACGGTCGGGATCAGTGCATTGCGCAGCGCGTGGCTAATCACCACCTGGCGGTCAGAGAGACCCTTGGCGCGGGCTGTGCGAATGTAATCTTGCACCAACGTCTCGATCATGGAAGAGCGACTGAAGCGCGCGAGCGCGCCGGTCAGCGAGAGCCCCAGCGCTATGCCGGGCAGGATCAGTGAACGGAAATGGGGCCACACGCCGCGGCTCCAGGGCACATAGCCCGAAGCGGGCAACCAGCCCAGCCACAGCGCGAAGACCAGGATCAAAAGAATACCAAACCAGAAGGAAGGCATGCTCACGCCGAAGAGCGAGAAGCCTGTTAAGAAATAGTCCACCCAGTTATAGCGCCGTACTGCAGATATGACACCCGCCGGAATCGCGATCAGCGTCGCCAGCAACATCGAAAAGAAGGTCAGCTCCAACGTGATCGGCAGCCGCGTGAGAATCAGCTCGCTTACGGGTTTCTTGTTGATGTAGGAGGTGCCAAAATCGCCGCGCAGCACATTCCCGGCCCACATGCCCAGCTGCACGAGCCACGGGCGATCCAGCCCCAACGACCTGCGCACACGCTCGACTTCCTCTGGAGAAGCCTGCACACCCAGGATGGCTGTGGCCGGGTCGCCGGGCGTGACCTTGAGCATGAAGAAACAGAGTACGGTGACGCCGATCATCACCAACACAATCTGGACAATGCGCAGGAAGATATAGCGTCGCATGGGAACCCCTCCGCGGCTCGCAACGCAGGCCGTCACCTCGCTAGCGAAGTGACGGCCTGCGCTCCTTTGAAGCTAGCGGTTTAGCCACGTCTCCACAAAACGTAGCGGAGAGTCGAGACGCATGGGGAAGTTCTGCACAGCCACGTTGGTGGCCATGATCTGGTCCCGGTAAATGATATGAGCCAGCGGCACTTCCTCGATCAGCTTTTCCTGGATCTGGTAGTAGATCGCCTGGCGATCTTCTTGCGCCACTGTCGTGCGACCTTGCTCCAGGAGCGCGTCCATGGCGGGATCGGAGTAGCGCCAGATGTTGAAGACCTCACCCGTATGGTGCCACTGGTAGAAGAAATCGTCCGGATCGCTGCCGCCCGAGATGAGCACAATCTCCAGGTCGTAGTCACCCTGGACCACCACTGTATCGATCCAGGTAGACCATTCGAGCTGCTCGATCTTGAGATCGATGCCGATCTCCTTGAGCGAAGCCTGCATCAGCTCAGCCATCTTGATCTCATCGGGATAGGTCGGGCTGACCTTAACGACGATCTCCGTTGGCTTAGGATCGGCCTGATCGTAGAATTCCTTCGCTTTGGCCAGGTCGAACCCATAGGCACCGTCCACCGCGGGGTTAAAGGCCCAATGGCTCGTGGGAATGGCGACCTGTGCCGGTGACGCCAGCCCATAGAGGATCGTGTCAGCGATCGTTTGGCGATCCACGGCCCAGGCAATGGCTTTGCGCAGGTTCGGGTTGTCTTTGAAGACCGGGCTCTCCATGTTGAACCCTACGTGGTCGCGCGTGACACCGGCATTGCGATGGACGACCACGTTCGGATCTTCCTCGAGGGTTGCCGCGTCCTTGGCCGGCACGGCGTTGAGCACGTCTACGTTACCGGTCTGCATTTCGACAATGCGTGTAGAGGGCTCGGCAATGGGTCGATAGACAATGCTGTCCAGATAGGGCAGGCCCGGTTGCCAGTATTCAGGATACTTTTCCAGCGTGATGCTCTGCCCTGTGATCCATTCCTTGAATCGAAACGGTCCGGTGCCAATGGGATCCTGCGCCGGGTCCGTAGTCTGATTTGACGGCATAATGGCCAGGTTTTCCAGCTTGGAAAGGAACGGGCCGTACGGGGCATCCATGGTGAACTGGACAGTGAAATCGTCCAGCGCTTCCACGGATTGGATGGGGAGAAAATCAGGCCGCCGTGAAGAGCCAACGGTCTCGTCCATCACACGCTCAAAGCTGTACACCACATCCTCTGCTGTGAACGCCTTGCCGTTGTGGAATGTGACGCCCTGGCGCAGCTTGAAGATGTAGGTGACATCGTCGGGCTGCTCCCAGGACTCGGCAAGCTGCGGCACCTCGGCATCCAGATTGGGGGTTCGGACCACCAGGCTTTCGAAGATATTGGGCCAGACCTGGGAGCCCACAATCGTAACGGACTTATGCGCGTCAATCGTGTCAATCTCGCCGTCGAGCACAACGGTGAGGGTGCCACCGGCCTTCGGCTCGCCCACTGCAGCGGCCGGGCCCGCCGCGGTATCTGCCGCTCCTGGTCCAGCTGGCGCTGGCGCCGCGCATGCCGCCAGCAACGGCAGCAGCAAAGCCGCAACGAGAATCATCATCTTGCGACACATGTGGTTTCTCCTTTGTGGAACGGGGGAGGATGGGCACTGCCGTAGCAGACAGCGTGTGCGGCGCTGCCAGTAACGGTCACGGCATTATAGCAGAGGGGTAAGGGGCCGGGCCAGCCACAAGAAAATGCCCGTCCTGGGCCAAAAGTAGCGCCACCTGCCGGATGGCGTCGGCGCTGAGGTTAGCATCTAGACACTTGCGTGTATGAGAGTGAACGGCACCTTCGGCGCCAACACCGATCGCCAGCGCCAGCTTGATCAGCGCTCGCGTGGGCTCATCAAGCGGGCCCATGGCGTGGACGACCGCGCCGAGCTGTTCGTAAGTAGCGTAGACATCAGGATAAGTCTGCTGAAAGGCAATATAGCTGGCCGGGATCTTCTGTCCCATCAGAAGCACTCCTTGTTTGAGTATTCAAAGATTCGGAAACGGTTTAGCTGGGTAAATCAGAGTGTGGTGCCACGCGCTTGAGCAGGTCGGCCATCAGACCGGGCCCGTCGCGCAAGGACGTCACCACACCTGCACCCTGGCGGCAAATGTGGCAGCGAGAGTCTGATTCGCCAGCCAACGGAGAAATGACGGCCCCACAATCTGGGCACGTTGTGAGCTTGCCTGTAGCAAGAGGACTGGCAACGTCCTGTATCACATCTGCCAGGTGGACGGTGGCGTCCAGACTCACCGCGCCTTCCGGACAGACGGCGACGCAGATGCCACAGTTCAGGCACGCCGCCGGCTGGAAAGATAACGTATACTCGTCCGCATGGTCGTCAAAGCGCAGGGCCCCGGTTGGACAGAAACGAGCACACAACGCGCACGCCGAGCAGCAGACGCTGTCGGCGTTTACTGAACCGAATGGTGTGCGGCCAGTAGAGACAGTCGCTGTCTTCTCGATCCCCATGGCACGCAACACTTCCAGCAGGTGCCGGCGGCTGGCCGGCACCTGCTGGGGCAGACGTGCCGGCACCGGCACGCCGCGCTCAAGCCAATCTTTGATAGGATTATCACCAGCTGCACAGGACTGGCCAGGTCGCAGGCGGGCCAGGAAGGCGCGTCTACTCATGGCCGGCTGTGCCCCGTCGAGTACGGGACGTCGGTGGCGGCGCGTAACGTCGGCGGGTGCGCACTCGCTGTACAGCAGTACGGACGGCGGTCTTCCAGCAGCATCTAGCAGGTTGCGGGCTGTGTCCACCGCGTGCCGCATGGCTGTCTGTGCCGCGCCAATGGCACAGGCTGCGCAGGGGCTGTCGTCGAGACAGAGCGTTCGTCGTCCACCATGACTAAGTTCAATCAGATGTGCGGGCGACAACGCGGCCAGACAGCGGCGGTGTTGCACCACGGCGGAGAAAACAGCTGGCGTAAGCGCCGGGGTAGGGTGGGCAGCACACACCAACGCCGTTTGTTCCTCTGGCAGCTGGGCCAAGGTTTGGCACAGCCGCTGCTCATAGGCGGCTGCCGGCGTAAAGCAGTCGGCGGGACAGCACTGCAGACACAAGCCGCAGCGCAAACAGGCTCTTTCGTCGAGTTGGGGCATCTGCCCATGCAACGCAATAGCCTGCACCGGACAACTTTCCACACAACGGGTGCATTGTGCGCCGGCATGACGACGATTCAGACAGCGGCCAGCATGGAGACCGGGCGGAGTTCCACCGGCAAAGGGCAGTGATTCACGCTCAAGCATCTAGGCGATATGCCTCCGTTGTACTGGTTCCACTAGAACAGGATCGCGCCGCTTTCGCTCAAGCAAGCCGAAAGTCTGGTACGACGTTTTTACTTTGTGGCGCGCCGGAGGACTCTCCATCAGCGTCCCATCCCGCGCGCTCCTGTGCGTCAGCTTACACCCTAACCAGCTTCACCTTGGTGTCATAAAAGACGGCCGAACCGCCCACCAGATCGCGCAGGCATGTATTGGGATTATGCGTGTCGGTACGCATTGCTGCGTTGGCATGGATGCCGCTCCGTCGTCGTTTGTCACCCGGTACCACCTGGCCGTCGATTGTCACGTCATTGGCGCCGTAGGCCCAATGCCCATAGCCTAGGCTAAAGCCCACCACGCCCGGCCGCAGCCCCTCCAGCACCTGCACCTGGCCATCCATGGGAACTGTCTCCTTATTGCCTATGTCCCACAGCCCGTCTGGATTGCTCTTCGAGGTAATGCGGACCGTATCGCCGTTCTTGAGCCCCAGACGCTCGGCATCCCGGCGATTGAGAATCACATAGTTGGTTGGCTCCACTGCATGCAGCCAGTAATTACCTGATGTACGGCTCTTGGTCTGGGTGATCGTACGGTAGGTAATGAGATGCAGATCGTAACCTTCCGCCTCATCCTGAGCTGACACCTGACCGCCCAGCGAGTCACGCCCCGGTTCGAAGTAGCGCGTGATCCCAGAGAAGTGCTCTCCCGTCATGCTGTCCTTGGTGTCGTACGTTTTTTCGCAATATAGGCTGATGTACTTGCCATATTTGTTAGCCAGTTGCTCACCGCTAAGGAGTTTGCCAAATGGCTGGAAGCGCCCGCCACGATTGAGGACGGTTACGACGCGCCGCCAGAGGCTCTCGTCGTTGTCGATGGCGGCCTTCCAGGCGTCCACATCAAAGACCGTCTTGGGCAGATGGCGCCGGGCCTGCATGAACATCTCCATTTCGGCGTCACTGGCTTCGTCAACCGCATCGGCCAATTCGGCTTTTTCGCCATAGGCGATATTGGCCGTCTGTTTGAGATACATATCCTCCTGGCGCACCAGCGCTTTTCCTTCGCCAAAGCCGTCGGGGCCAAAGGTTGGCAACGCCATCTTTTCGGCCAGGGCAAGCAAGAAGCTCTCTAGGCCAAGAGGCTGCTCGACGCCAAAGACGGTGACAGTTTCGGTAAGCGGCGCTATCACCGGTTGGCGCACCGGTGCATTCTTCATAATGAAGTTGGGATGTGATTTTTGAAACTCCCAACGTTCCAGGTAACTCAGATCCGGGATGATATAGTCGGCATAGACCGATGTCTCGCCGATGACGATGTCAATTGTGACAAAGAGCGGCAGTTTGGCTGGATCCTTGAGCACTTCGATGTTGGTGTTGCCGGCCGGGAGGGCGTACACTGGCGAGCCCATATACAGAAAGACGGCTTTGATCGGGTATGGGTAGGCGTCACCGATGGATGGGAAGATCTCCTGGTAGATGTCGGTTGCCAGGGGGAACCAGGGTCGTTTGGCCGGGTAGTCCTGGAAGATTGTGCTGTTTTCATACTTTCCTGATCGAATGATGGTGTGGCCAAACTTCTTGAGCGCGCCGTTTGATAGCTTGGCAACCGGATAGGGCTGGCCTGCTTTGGCGCCATTCTGGTCGTAAGTTTTGCCCACCGAATAGCCGCCTGCATAATCGTAGTTGCCTATAAGCAGGTTCAAGTCATTCCAGGCCTGCACGTTGTAGTAGCCATTGGTGTGCTGGCTCACGCCCCGATGGATATCGGCACACGCGCGGCGGCCGTGGCTGGTAAATTCCTGGGCAATCTCATACAGGTCACTGGCCTTGACACCAGCTATCTCTGCCCACTCCTCCACAGTGTGTTCGTTGGCGCTGTGGCTAAGCAACTGAAAGGCCGATTCGACGCGAACCTTGACCGCGTTTCCGTCTTTGTCCAAGGTATCAAACTCAGCGCTGGCCGCCAGATCACCGTTAACTGGGATTTCGCTGTCATTGGGATCAAAGACAACAAACTTGCCTTCGTGCAGCACAACGAAGGGGTCGAACTTCCATGTCCCTGTACCGTCTGCCGTTTCGCGCACTTCCGGCTCCATACCGAGATCCGACCCGCGCATCAGCTTGCCTGGGTTGCCATTCTGATCCAATTTCACCAGCCAGGTCGCGTTACAGAAGTTGGGCTCGCCAGCTTTGTTCGCAGCGGCCTTATTGGCGTTTTCCAGGTAGCCTTGGTTGTACCGCTCGCTAGCAATCACGATCTGGATCAAAGCCAGTGCGATGGCGGCTTCGGTCCCCGGCTTATTGGGCAGCCATTTCCAGGCTTTGGCGCCAGTCTTGCCCAGCCGCGGGTCGATGACTACATAGCGCAGCCGCCCTTCTGCCAGCCCGTCCATAACTTTGGACACGCGATAGGGCGGGCCGTAACCGCCCTCGAAGACATTGTTGCCCACAAGAATCGCGAACTCAGTGTGGGCCAGATCGGCTTGCCAGTAGAACTTCTCACCACCACTCCACTTGCCTTCAACGAATTGCTCGCTCATGGCCTTGCCGGTGAAGTAGAGTGACCCCTGGCAAACCGTCGTGTGGCCGTGTGCGTTAACCGAGCCGAACGCGTCGCCTGTGAACCGCTTGATAAATTCGCCGCGCCCGTCTTTCAAACGCCCCCAGACGAAGCAGAATTGGTTGTTCTTCGGGCCTAAGTCCGGATGATCTGGGTCGATCATACTGTCGAGATGCTCGGCAAATGTCTGCTTGAACTGCGCGACCAGCGTCTGCTGCTTCTCACGGTCCTTTTCGGCCATGATGGCATCTACGGCCTTGGCCATGTCCCCCAGGACCTTGGCGTCGCGAATGGCCCACAATTCAGCCAGGCCAGGGGAGGTGCTGCCATCAGCGAACTTGCCGCCGTTGGCGATCTCGTCGATAGCCTGAGCAAAGTCGATGCTTTCCCATTGATTGGAGCCACGCGGGCCCGCACGCTTGAGCACACGGCGGATGCGGTACGGGTCGTAGGTGGATTGGATGCCTGCCTGCCCCTTGGGGCAGATCCAGCCATCGATTCCGCCTGTTTCCAAAGGCGAGGTTGTGTAGTCAAGATAGGGCCAAAAGGAAGATGGACCAAAAGGGTTGCCGTCGATCTTTGAAACAACGCCATCTATGACCTTCACCTTGATCGCGCAGCCGGCGTTGCACTGCAAACAGCTCGTGTAGAGAATGTTATTGGGGTCTGCCAGCGGGTAGGCGCCAGCCCCGGCACTTTCTGCTGTCTGGATAGCCACCGGAACGCCGGCCAGGCTCTTGGCGACGGCGGGCATCTGGCTCGCAATCGCGGCGGCACCGCCCACCAGGGCCGATGTTTTGACGAAGGTGCGCCGGCTGAACAGTACGTCCTTGCTACCGGAGCTAGCCTCGTCGGTGACAGAAACAGGCTGGATGTCTTTTGATTCAGTAGTCATCTTGTTCTCCTACTTGTTTGCGCTGCTGGACTGGGTCGGTTGGGACAGACCGAGCAACCGGTAACCTACGAGAACGATCACGCCGCCAAGGCCAAGGGTGCCCAGCCAGAGGAGCCACTCCATCGTCGACGGGAAGTAGTGGAAGATCAGCCCCGGGCCCGTAAAGGCATGTGCGAGGCCTTCGAGTTCCTCCTGGGCCAGCGCGGGTAGCACCAGGTTAAGTTTGGTCGCTAGCCCCATGGCTGCAATCAAACCGCCAGCGATGCCCGTAAGCAGCACGTGGCCGCGACGGAAGAGCAGCAGCAGACCCGGCATCACGACACCCAATCCCAGGTGTAGAATCCAGAAGACCCACCAAAAGGGACCCGCGAGAATGACCATAAGGGCATTGCTCTTGGCAGGGACTGACGCGTACAGGCCGGTGCTGTACTCGGCCCACTCCAGCACAATCAGCGCGGCCAGCAAAATAAGCATGACGGTGCCAACCAGGCGCGCGGCAGTTACGCTGAGCCGTTCAAAAACAACTGCCGCGGCAGTAGCAAGGCCAACCCCAAATAGAGCAGCCTCCACCAGGAAGAAGACCGGCGTGAGCCCAGATTCCCACAACGCTCGTGCGCCGACCACACCAAAGAGCGCGCCCTCCGCGCCGGCAAAAACCACGGCAAAGAGGAAGGCCAACCAGGAATAGCGCTCCATTAGCTTGGGGATGACACCGCCGCGCGTGAGAAAGAGGCCTACTGCCAGAATCAGACCGTAGATGACATAGAACCAGGCCATCCAGCCCATTATCGACGTCCGGGATGTGTCGACGAACAGTTTCCAGAAGCGGAATGGGTGTCCAAGGTCAAGCCACACGTTGACCATACCGGCGGCGAATGCACCGATGGCGACGAGCATGGCCAGACGCGCCAGACCGTAATACTCCGTTTTGTGCATAGTGAAGATGACAGCAGCAAAGCCAAATGCACCGGCTGATGCGCTGACAAGCGCTACGTACGCCGCAATCCAGAGTCCCCAGGGCACATGGGACCCATAGTTGGCGGTAGCATGGGCGGTGGCAAAGCGCAGATAGAGACCAGCAGCGCCGGCCACGACACAGGCAATCGCCAGAATCCAGGCCACCCGCTGCACCCAGCCCTGGACCCCGACCACGTTTTCCGGTATAGGCATCTTAACGGTAGTCATCGAATCGCCTCCATTAAACCAGATAGAAGACTTTAGGTTTGGTGCCAAGCTCTTCCTTCAACACCACCACACTGGGTTGCGATGCCATTTCCGAGACCAGACTGTCAGGGTCATTGAGGTCGCCGAAATAGTTCGCTACGCCGATGCAGGTCGTGACACACATGGGGACATCGCCCTGTGCCAAACGATGGAGGCAGAAGTGGCATTTACGCGCGTTCCCAATGGGAGACTCGTTACTTCGTGGAACACGGGCGTGTTCCATCCCATACTCGTAGTTTGGAAGCAGTTCGTAGACCTCCTGTTCGGGCGTGCCCTCGGTGTAGGTGTAGCCCATGTCGAAGGTGCGCGCCGAATAGGGGCAGGCGGTAATACAGTAGCGGCAACCGATACACTGTTCGTAGTCGATGGCAACGATACCGTCGGGGCGCATATACGTTGCGCTCACCGGACAGACAGGCACGCAGGGCGGTTTCTCACACTGCATGCAGGGCCGCGGCATGAAGCGTCGCGTGACGTTGGGGTAGCGGCCGATCTCTTGATCGAGCACAGGCCGGTACACAACCCCGGGCGGAAGCTTGTTCTCGGCCACACAGCTCACGGTGCACGCATGACAGCCTGCACACTTACGCAGGTCGATGACCATGCCCCAGCGCCGCTCGCTTTCAGGCTTATCCAGCGCGCGGCCGATATCCTCCTGCATGCGTACCAGGAGATTTTCTTTCTGCACAATATCAGGCATATGAACACCTCTTGAATTATGGAATCCTTTAATGCGGCTGATGTCCCAACGCACGCAGATCGTGGGTCCGTAGCCACCATAGCGAATGGTCCCGTCGATTTGTAGCGGGGAGAGCTTGAGCAGTTGTCCGGAAAAGCTTGAGTCTTGTCTGGATGTTGTCAGGGAAGTCCCTGACAAGTTTTAGTAGGACAAGGATTGCGACAGTTGCTCCTCGATGCATGCTAGAGTGCTGCGGTTGTCGGAGCCCAGCCAGCCGCCGGTCCGCATGAGGACAGCGCCGATCAGCAAATTGAATGTAGGAAGATGAAACGGGCGCCAGCTAAAGTGTGAAAGGGATCGAAGAGGAATGGATACGAGCGAGCCCAAGCGGCTCAGCCAGTGAACATACGCAGTTTGTAGATGTGGTAGACGACGGAGCTAGTCGTCCTTGTAGTTTAAAAGCCCAAGCTCTAGCGCGAATCGAACCAACGCAATGCGCGTCTGGAGCCCCAGCTTATCCATCATGCGCGACTTGTACGTCTCCACAGTTTTAACGCTGAGTGCCAGTTTGTCGGCAATTTCGCTGTTCCGATACCCAAGGGCTACCAGTTCGAATATCTCCGCCTCGCGCTCGCTAAGCAGTTGGAACCGCCTGCGCGCATCTGACAGATTGTCCTCGGTGACTGGCGATGGGGCAGGCGCCTCAGGGGCAGCCAGCGTACGGGCGTGGGCAGGATGCAAATAAACGCCCCCGCCGTACACGGTGCGGATGGCCGACAGCAGTTCTTTGCCTGCCGACTGTTTGAGCACATAGCCAGCCGCGCCCGCGGCCATGGCCTGGCGCAAATATTGGGCGTCGTCGTGCATGGTGAGAATTAGGACGTGGCTACCAGGCGCCAGAACTCGAAGCTGGTTCAATGCCTCCAGCCCGTTGATACCGGGCATATTAATATCGAGGAGAATAACATTGGGCTGGAGCAACGCTGCCTGCCGTACGGCGCTGGGCCCGTCGTTCGCAGTGGCAACAACGGCCATGTCACGCTCGGCATTAAGCATCGACTCGAGACCAGCTTGCAGGACGGCATGATCATCAGCAATCAGGATACGAATCTTGCTCACAACGGAATCTCCGCATAGACCGTGGTGCCGCTCGGACCACTTTCAATGTCGAGTTTCCCGCCCAACAGATCGGCGCGTTCGCTCATGCCGAAGATCCCGACGCTGCTTTGACGCCGGCGTACCTCGTCTACGTTGAAGCCAGTGCCATTGTCTTCGATGATTGTCTGTACAGCGCTGTTGCGACGGCTGATCAGCACGCCAATTGACTTGGCTTTGCCATGACGTGCGGCATTGGTCATGGCCTCCTGCACGATTCGATAGAGGGCAGTCTCCACCATGGGGGGCAAGCGCGCGGACAGGTCGCAGTGCAGATCGATGGCAACGCCTTCGTACACGCGGGCAAACTCAGTGGCGTACCGTTCCAACGCGGCAGCCAACCCGAGGTCGTCGAGCAGGCTAGGCCGCAGCTCGCGACTCAGAACGCGTACCTGTTCCAGCGTCTCGCCGGCCGTTGCGCAGAGCTCCTCTGTGCGCACATACACGGACGTCAGGTCGTCGCTGCGCTGCACAGTACGCATGCCCACAATAAGCGAAGTGAGCATCTGCCCAACCCCATCATGAAGCTCGCGGGCAATGCGCTTGCGTTCCTCTTCTTGGGCCGTAATGAGCTTCTTAAGCAGCCGGTTGCGTGCCTGTTCCTTTACAACGACTACACGTTGGCTGGTGTCAAGGTCGGCCACCATTTGATTGAATGCATCGGCCAGCGTTCCGATCTCATCGTCTGCCCAATGTGGTGCACGCGCCTGCAAGTTGCCACGACCGACCTGTCTGGTCGTGGCAACCAGGTCAAGAATGGGACGTGTCAACAACCAGGTCAACAACATAGCCGCGGCAATACCGGCCAATGCGACGACCAGAGTCGTAAAGAGCATTTGGCTCGTCACTGTGTCGACGATACTCTGCAGCCGGCGCTCGGTCAAGCCCAAACGCACTACGCCGGCAGCGCCACTCATGATTGGCGCCACAAACTCATGCACAATGCCTTCGTCGCTGGTGTAAAGCCAGTGACGAATCTCGCCGTGCGAATTGTACTGCGCCGTATTCAATATGCCCACGTCCATAAGACCGGCTGGGAACCCAGCCTCACCGAAAGTGTGGGCCAGCACGCGCCCATCCTGATCTACCACAAATGCATACAACGAGTCAGGATGGTTCGAAACGGTCTCTTTCAATAATCGATGCAACGCGTAGGTATCATTCAACAAGATTGGATCGGTGCTACGCCCGGCAAGGTCGCTGACCACCGAAACGCCACGACTATCCAGCTCACTGGCAAAGACATGAGTCATTGCGGCACGGACCTGGAGTGTCACACCTAGACCCAGCACCGTGGTCAATGCCAAGACCATGCCAAGGATCTTCGTGCGCACGTTGACACTGCCGGCCATGCGCCACAGGGTTTCCGCCCAGCGGTTGAGTCGAACATAGAAGAACAACCGTCCACTTTGCCCAGTCATTGACCAATTCCTGTGGCATGAACAAGTCTACGCACGCCGTCATATGTCGAGTTCTCTACTACTACAAACCGGTCAAAGCCGAGTTCACGCAGCACGCGGCGTCCAGCCACGTTTTCATGCATGGCCAACAATATCTCGCGAATCTGTGCCTTCTGGCGCGGCGCCAATTGTCGAGGTACTACAACCGGGGGGATGCCAAAGGCCTCCGATGTATGAATGATGCGAATCTTCCTCGCGAGTTCTGGGTTGCGTTGCAACGCATAGGCCAATACCAAGCTGTCCACCGCAGCGCCATCGGCTACACCCTCGGCCACCGCTAAAATGGCGCGATCGTGATTGTAGGTAAAGAAAGTGTGGGCAAAAAAGCGCTCGGGCGTCTCGCCTATCTGCTGTAGCTGATAGATCGGATAAATGCGCCCAGTGAAACTCATGGGATCGGTGAAGGCGAAGACTTTACCACGCAGGTCAACCATGCTCTGCGCATTGCTTTCAATCGGCACAATGAGCTGTGAGTGATATACGGACTCCCCGTCGATTTCTGGTGCCAACAGCAACTCCATGTCCGACTGCTCGTTGCCGACAACGAATGCATTCGTACAAATGAAGGCAAGATCCACCTCGCGGGCTGCCACCATATCGTTTAGCTCGGCATAGGTGCGACGCTGCACCAGGTCCACGGGCCGCCCGAGCTGTTCGGCAAGATACCTTGCCAGATCCCCGTAGCTTTCCACCGTACCCTGCGGCGATATGATCGCGGCTATGCCCATGCGCAGGTGAGCAATCTCACGCGGAGCTGCCACAGGCAATGGTGTACGAATACTGAGATCGATGTGAGGAAGCGCGGCAGCCTGAGTTGACGTGCAGGCACCGAGCAAGAACGACAAAAAATAGAACGGAAGCAACACTTGCCATCGCCTACTCTGATTCATCATCGGTCATCTAACCTGCAACGCGGACAGCTGCTGTGCCAAACTGGTAGCGATAGGCGCAGCTAAATCGTATCACAATGCACCTGATTCATACTCGCAGATTCACTATTGTACATCACTATCTTCGTGATGCCGGACGCGATTTGGTCGCCAGCCGGCCCAACCTACATGATAGACCAATTCTGCTACGAATTGTCGTTTGCGTCTGTTGACAAGCTCGCCACATTTCCACTATACTCCCGTCTCAACAAAGCAGTGATTTGCTGACGCGATGATCCCGAAACAGGTCAGTTTCATGTTTGACGCCCGAATTACCTCAATCTGTTGTTGCTGTCGTGAGCGGAGGAAGTGGCCTTTGTCTCAGGCAGAGTAAGTAAACGCCAGCCTGAAGACGGAATCTCCACCGGCCTCCGCATGTTTCTAATATCTGGTCCGGTGGGAGGAAACGCGCATTACAGCGCCCGGGAGCTCCCCCGGGCGCTGTTGTTTTCTCCGCCAGGGCATGCCCGGCTGCGCCTGAGCGGGTTCTTGACCATAAACGTTTGCACAAGTTTGCACAAAACCAAAGGAAGGTTATGGGCTACGCTGATCTCGACCGTGCACAGGCACTTCTGGCACAACACCGCCTTGACGGCCTGCTGGTCCTATCTCCAGAAAACTTTGAGTACTTTGCTGGCGTCTCTGGCTTCCCGGTCACCATGTGGCGGCGGGCCGGCCCGGCTTCTGCGCTCATCGCGGCGAATGGCAAAGCTGCATTTGTCGTTCCCGAAACGATCCTGGATGGCGTACAGCAGGCCAACCCCGACGCATACATCCTGACCTATCCCTTGTGGATTGAGCAGGTTGACGTCAGTGACGTTTCTGGCGAGGGAATTGAAGCGCGTGTGGCCCGGGCCACGAACACCCGGCTTCACGAACGGCCCGAAACGTATGACCAGCCGCTGCTCAACCAGTTGCTGCAAGATGCTGCCCATCACCTGAACTTGACCGGCCAGCGGATCGGCATTGAGCTGGAGTTCGCGCCGGCGGCAGATGTGGCGCGGCTGCGCGAGCTCTTTCCAGGTACGGAGTTTGCCAACAGCTCCCCACTGATTCGCGAACTGCGCCTGATCAAGACCCCAGCCGAGATCGACCTGCTACGCCGGGCAGTCCGGCTGACCGAACATGGCATTATGGCCGCGCTCGATGGCGTCGACGAATCGACATTGGCCATGGATATCCGTGCCCGCTTCAGCGAAGCATGCAGCGCGGAGGCGCGACGGCTGCGCGAGCTTGGCTTTCAGGGCGCGCGTACTACCGTCCATCTAGGCCCGTTGCTGTGGGCCAAAACCGATCCCAGACGTACCGCGCGGCGCGGCGACATCATCCAGTTTGACAGCGGCGTCCAGCTCCACGGCTACAAAACCGACATGGGACGCACCTTTACCTTCGGTCCGGCCAACGACACCCAGCGTCGCATCCAGGATGCACTCCTGGCTGGCTTTCAAGCCGGGCTAGAGCAGCTGCAGCCAGGCCGCCGTTTCAGCGACGTCTTTTTGGCTGTCCAGAGGGCGGTGCGCGCTGCAGGGTTCCCCTCCTACGCCCGCGGACACGTGGGGCACAGCATCGGCAGCGACATCGACGGTGAGGAATGGCCTTGGATCTCGGCGCGCGAGGAGCGGGTATTGGAGCCCGGTATGGTCCTGGCCTTTGAAGTCCCCTACTACGTAAACGGCGTCGGCGGCTTCCAAAACGAGGACGAGATCCTCATCACGGAAAACGGCCATGAATCCTTTAATTTTCTACCCCTGAATCTGGTTCAGATCGGTGGTTAGCAAAAATAGCCGGTAAGAGCACACCAGCTACATACCAAAGGAGAAGCACAACATGTCCTCCAATAGCGACAATCCCACCAAAGCCGGCCAGATCTCCCGGCGCACCTTCCTGAAGCTTGGCAGCATGGCAGCCGGTTCTATGACGTTGGCTTCGCTCCTGGCCGCCTGTGCACCGGCGGCAGCACCGGCCGCGCCCGTCACCGAGGCCGCGCCTGCACCCGCCGCCGGCGCGCCGCGCGTCGGCGGCGAGTTGGTCATCGGTTCGATTCAGGAGCCGGACAGCCTCAACCCCTGGCTCACGGGCCTGACCGTAGGGCTGGAAGTGGAGTCCATGATCTACGACTCGCTCACGCGTGTAGACCCCACGGGCGAACACGTGCCGCTGCTCGCCGCGGAAGTGCCCTCGCTGGAAAACGGCGACATCAGCGAGGATCTACTGACCTATACCTACAAGCTGCGTGACGATGTCACCTGGCACGACGGCACGCCCTTCACTGCGGCGGATGTCGTGTTTACCTACGAGGCGATCGCCAACCCAGAAGTCAATGCCCGCGCGCGCATCGGCTTCGAGCTGGTGGACTCCGTCGAGGCGGTGGACGACCATACCGTGGTCTTCCATCTGAAAGAGCCGAGTGCGGTCTTTCTCGAGACCTGGGGTTATCGCGGCATCCTGCCCAAGCATATCTTCGAGAATGAAGACATGAACACCTCGGAGTTCAACCGGGCCCCGAGCGTGGGCACTGGCCCCTACAAGTTCGTTGAGTGGGTGTCGGGCGACCGCATCGTGGTAGAGCGCAACGAAAACTACTACCGTGAAGGCGGCTACATCGACCGCATCGACTACCGCATCGTCCCCAGCTCTGACACGCTGCTCACTATGCTTGAGACGGGTGAGATTGACATGCGCTTCAGCATCCTGGCAGAACAGGTTACGTTTGCACGCGGGTTGGAGGACTTTGAGATCTACGCCACCCCGGCGCACGCCTACTTCCATTTCACGATCAACAACGCGGACCCCATCTTGGGTGACAAGCTGGTCCGCCAGGCGCTGACCCACGGCCTGAACAAACAGCTGATCACCGACACAGTACTGCAAGGCCTTGTGATGCCCCATGGCTCCCCCGTTGCCCAACCCAGCTGGGTCTATGTGGATCACAACGACCGGTTCCCCTTGGACCCAGAACAGGCCAAGGCCCTGCTGGAACAGGCGGGCTGGGCGGAAGGCAGCGACGGCATCCGAACCAAGGACGGCGAACGCCTGGCATTGACGCTCCTCAATATCGCGGGCGACACGGAACGCCTGCAGATCGTGCAGCTGGCCCAGGCTATGTGGAAAGAGATCGGGGTGGAGGTCAACATCAGCCAGGTGGACGCGGCGACCTTCGTGGCAGCGATGGTGGAGCAGAACTACCAGTTCGCGTATGGCTTCTGGGGCTTCTCGGTGGATCCCAGCGGCTACAATGAGCGCTGGCTCAGCACGAGCGCCGGGCATTGGCTGAACTACGACAACCCCGAAGTGGACAAGCTGCTGCTGGATGCACTCAAGGTCATCGACCGGGACGAGCGCAAGGCCCTGTATACGCAGTTCCAGGACATCGTTGTGGAGGACGCCACCAACATTTGGGTCTACAATCGCGTCTTCTTCGATGCCGTCAAGAAGCGGGTCAAAGGCTTTGTCCCTAGCGCATCGAGCTCAACCAACATGTGGAATGTGTACGATTGGTGGCTTGAGGAATAGGGCGTGGGCGTATACATCCTACGGCGTCTCTTGGGCGCTATTCCCCTGCTATTGGGCATCTCGCTCATGCTCTTTGTGCTGATCCATTTGCCACCGGGAGGACCGGCTGACATTTACGCCGGTTCTCCTACCGCGAGCGCCGCAGACCTGGCGCGCATGAACGAGAATCTGGGGCTCAACGACCCCTTGCCTATTCAGTATCTCAAGTGGCTGCGCGGCATGGTGACGGGCAATTGGGGCAACTCCTATAAGGATGGCCGTCCCGTCACCACCGCCATCCTCGAGCGGCTGCCTGCCACACTGGAGCTGATGCTGACATCGCTGGTCATTGCCATTGCATTGGCCATTCCCACCGGCATCTATACAGCCACGCGCGCCACGCGCCTGCCGCGCTACGTAGTGAACGTGCTGACCATTCTTGGCATCTCCGTACCCACTTTCTGGACCGGTCTCATGGTCATCCTCTTCTTTGCTGGTCGCCTCGGCTGGATCCCCACGGGGGGACGCGGGCGTACTGGCGATCTGGTCGATCAGGCGCACCATCTCATCGCGCCGGCGCTGGTGCTGGCGCTGGTCAGTATGGCAGGTTTTGCCCGCTACATTCATTCCAGCATGATTGAGGTCATGCAGGAAGACTATATCCGCACCGCGATGGCGAAGGGGCTGAAGAACCGCACCGTGGTCCTGCGCCATGCCTTCCGGAACGCCAGCATACCGGTGATCACCCTGCTGGGTCTTGAGGTACCGCGGCTCTTTTCGGGCGCGCTGGTCACAGAGGTCGTCTTTTCCTGGCCTGGTATCGGCCGGCTGATCACCGAATCCATCCTGGGACGCAACTACCCC
This sequence comes from Caldilineaceae bacterium, assembly GCA_019455155.1. GTDB lineage: Bacteria > Chloroflexota > Anaerolineae > Caldilineales > Caldilineaceae > JACFMY01. The sequence continues at coordinate 4,594 of JACFMY010000042.1, read as the reverse complement.
GTGCTCATGGGCGCGTTCATGCTGTCGGCCTTCATGGCCATCATCGGCAACCTGATTGCCGATGTCTGCTACGGGCTGGTCAATCCCCAGATCCGGTACGAGGACTGAGCAACCATGTCCATGCAATCACTGCGCACCACATCGCAGGCGTTGCCGCTCGCCCAGGCAGAACGGACAGTGGACAGCGCACGGGCCCGGGCATGGCGACGGTTCCGGCGCAACCCACTGGCCGTTTTCGGCATGGTGGTGCTGACCCTGCTTACCTTGAGCGCGATCTTCGCCCCAGTCCTGGCCCCCTACGATCCCAATGCGGTCAATCCCTATGAAGCCCTGCAGCCGCCCGGCGTCGTCCATTGGCTGGGCACCGATGATCTGGGCCGCGATGTCCTGAGCCGTTTGCTCTTCGCGGGACGCGTCTCTTTACTGGTAGGCGTTGGCTCAGCCCTGTTCGCGGTTCTCATCGGCACCCTCTTGGGCGCCGTCGCCGGCTACTATGGCAGGTTGGTGGATGGTCTCATCTCGCGCTTCATCGACATCATGCTATCCCTGCCCGTGGTGCCGCTGGCGCTTGTCTTGAGCGCCTTCTCCGAAATTACGCCGCTGCGGCTCACCCTCATCCTCGCGGCTGTATCGTGGATGGGTGTGGCGCGGCTGGTGCGGGGAGAGTTTCTGGCTCTGCGCAGCGCCCAGTTCACCGAGGCGGCGCGCAGCATCGGCACACCCAATCTGCGCATCATCGTGGTCCATCTGCTACCCAACGCGATCTCACCCATCGTGGTGGCGGCGACCCTGCTTGTGGCCTACGCGATTCTCATCGAATCGGCGCTCTCCTTTCTCGGCTTTGGCCTGCAGCCTCCCACCGCAAGCTGGGGAAATATGCTCTTTAACGCGCAACGTTATCTGCGCAACGCCGCCTGGCTTGCCATCTATTCCGGCGTGGTAATCACCCTCACCGTCGCCAGCATCAATTTCGTCGGCGACGGCGTGCGCGAGGCCATCGACCCCAGGCTGAAGTCCAACTAAAACTTGCGGTACATCTGAGTGTGTTCCACCCCCCTTCCCCCTCCCTTCCTGGAAGCTATCGCAGCTTCCAGGAAGTTGTCCCCAGCCTGAAACAGATCCCATCGGGGGCGCACACTTGCAGGACAGCCAACATTGGCTCAGAATAGGATTGACAGGCCCGCGGATTGGCCTCGCGGGTAACCGGTCCTGGATGCTACCTGTTCACGTGCTCCCCGGTTCAATTTTCTAGTACCCACCCACGTCCGTGAGGTTTCGCCACATGCCAGCCTCGACGTTCCAGATCTCGCGTACCGGGCGCCCAGGTGCGGCCTTGGCTCACAGGGAAGATGGCGCATGCCCATAAAGCTAGAGAGACCATCCCTGGATGTGGCCCTCCTGACGACTAAGTTCTATATGCCCCCCGTGCGCCCTAGCCTTGTGTCGCGCCCGCGCCTGTTGCAACGGCTAGACGGAGCGCTGCGAGAACAGCAGCGAGTGATCCTGATTGCGGCGCCGGCCGGCTACGGCAAGACAACGCTGGCGACTGAATGGCTCCAAAGTTTCTGTTCGCAGGAAGACGCTGCATGTCCGGTGGCCTGGCTTTCCCTGGAGGATGCGGACAACGATCCGTTGCGCTTTTTCACGTGTATGATGGTTGCGTTGGAGAAAGCGGGCCTCGCGGTAGGAAAAGAGTGGCAGGTACAACTGGAGCTGGCTCAGCTGCCGCCACCTGGCGTGGTTGGGATGGCCCTCTTAGACGACCTGGCTTGCGGACTCACATCGTCTGCACTCTCCCCTATCCTGGTCTTGGACGACTACCACCGCATTCAGAACCACTACATCCACGAGACCTTGCAATTCCTGCTAGACCGGCTGCCCTTTTCATTCCATTTAGTCCTGCTTACCCGTGAAGATCCCCCTCTGAGCCTGGCTCGCTGGCGCGTACAGCACCAGATGACAGAGATCCGGGCGAAAGAGCTCCGCTTTACCGTTGCGGAAACCACTGATTTCCTCAACCGTGTCATGGCGCTCGATCTGCCTGTGGAATGGGTCGCCATATTGGAAACCCGCACCGAGGGCTGGATCGCCGGCCTACAGCTGGCTGCCCTCTCCCTGGAAGGCCATACGGACCCAGTTCGCTTCGTGGAGCTTTTTGCCGGCGATGACCGCCAGGTTGTGGACTATCTTGTCGCCGAAGTGTTGTCGCGCCAGCCGGAGACGCTGCAGCGCTTTTTGCTCTACACCTCGATCCTGGACCGCATGTGCGGTGAGCTATGCGAGGCGCTTGTCAGTGACAATCCAGAACATCCCACGGCTGCGGCCGCAGAAAGCCCGTTCACCCAGCCCGAAGCGCCGGGCCGGCGCATCCTGGAGCAGCTGGAACGGCAGAATCTGTTCGTGATGCCCCTGGATAACCGGCGCCAATGGTACCGCTATCACCATCTGTTTGCCGAGCTTCTGCGCCATCACCTCCAGCTAAGCGCAGACCGATCCACCATTGCCGGCCTCCATCGCCGGGCCGCGCGCTGGTACGGCGATCACGGCTTTCCCGTCCGGGCCGTAAAGCATGCGCTGTGTGCGGAGGACAGCGATTTGGCTGCGAATCTGATTGACAGGGCACTGGCCGTAAGCGCCACGTGGTCGAGCGGCGAAGTGGGTGTGTGGCAGGCATGGTGGCGGGCCTTGCCCGCCGGGGAGCTGCGCGCGCGGCCATGGCTGAGCCTGCGGATTTCGCGCGCCCTGTACCTGGCCGGACACATTGAACAGGCCGAACGGCTGATCGGTGAAGTCGAGGCGACACTGCACGAAAACCCAGCCGCCTATGACAATGTGGACAGCCTGCTAGCCCAGGCCAGCGTGTACCGGGCCGCAGTGGCGGGTATGCGCGGCAAGATCGCGTTTGCCATCGAAGAGACAGAGCGCGCCTTGCGCCTGCTGCCAGAGGACGAGTTCCTGGTACGTGCCCGTGCCCATGACACATTGGGCATGGCCCATGAGCTACGCGGTAATCTGGACGAGGCATGCCGGGCTTTTCTAGAGACCAGCGCCCTCGCGCACAGAGCTGGCGTCCTCTACCTGGCAATCAACGCCCTCTGTGAGGCCGCCATGGTGCAGATCGCCCAGGGACAGCTGCGCCAGGCACTCCAGACCGCCCGCAGCGCATTGGAGCTGGCCCCGGGCGAGGATTCGACCATGGCGCCCCTGGGGCTGGCCTGGTCGGTGATGGGTGATATCCAGCGCGAGCAGAACGCGCTGGCAGAGGCCGAGAACTCCCTGCTACACGGGATGCAGCTCACCCAACAGGGAGGCATATCCGACGACTTACGCTTTGAATACCTGTTTCTGGCCCGGCTGCGACGAGCCCAGGGAGACCTCGAGGGCAGCCTCGCCGCTCTCCAGCAGATCGATCTGCTCCTCCAGCGTTACCATGTCCCGCGCCTGTCTGAGTTGGTCATGGCCCACCGCGTGCGTATCTGGCTAGCCTTGGGCCAGCTCCCGTTGGCTGAACGCTGGGCTGAGACACATGCGGACCGCGAGCCCGCGGAATATCTGCAGGAATTTGAAGAGCTAACCCTGGCCAGGGTGTGGATCGCCCAGAGGCGGGAGGACGCAGCGGCTGCGCTCCTGGAACACCTGCTCGAAGCGGCCCAAGCAGGCGGGCGGATGGAGCGGGTCATCGAGTGCCTGACCCTGCTCGCCCTGGCACATGCAGGACAGGGTGAAACCAGTAGCGCGCTGGCGGCTCTGGAGCGTGCCCTGGCCCTGGCACAGCCACAAGGCTATGCTCGTCTCTTCCTGGACGAGGGCCGCCTCATGCTGGACCTGCTGGCTCTTGTGCGCGCCCGGGATGTCGCGGGTCGCTACGCCAGCCGGCTGCTGGCCTTGAACTTACAAGCAGCAGAGCAGCCGGAGCCGTCTCCTACCGCGGCGGCGGCAGCGACTACAGCGCTGGTTGAGCCTCTGACCGCGCGGGAGTTGGAGATCCTGGCGCTGCTCGCAGAGAAAGCGACCAATCACGAGATTGCCCGGCGCCTGGTGGTTGCTCTACCTACGGTCAAGTCGCACACGGCCCACATCTACGCCAAGCTCGGTGTGAATAGCCGCCGCGAGGCTGTGGCGCGGGCCCAGGAGCTCGGCATTCTGCCCTCCTGACGCTCACCCTGCCCACCCTTTTCCTTTTCCCCAAGCCTTTTTGACACTCCATAGCGGCCACAAGGCCCAACAGGCCGGCCATCCTCGCGTGCGCTGCATATCATACCGGGATCATACTTCGGGGATGATGCGGATCGTCCCATCGCGGCGCGAGACTGGGGACGGCAAACACATAGTACAGATCAGGCGCGAAGAGGAGACCTATGCACCACCAACATAAGCTTCACCTTGACCAGCCGGCGCTCTACACCATTCAGGTACAAGGGCGGATCGGCGAGAACTGGGTCTCATCCTTCGAACCCATCGCCCTAAACGTAGCCCTTGACGACGAGCAGCATGTGACCAGCACACTGCGCGTGGCGGTCGCCGACCAGGCCGCGCTACAGGGCCTACTGCGCTCGCTCTATACATTGGGCCTGCCCTTGCTGCTGGTCAGATG
>JACFMY010000673.1:756-2461 GCA_019455155.1 Caldilineaceae bacterium | reverse complement strand
CGAGCGCAGCTACAACGCCACCCTGGAAAACCTGACCAGTTGGCTAGTGGAACAGCACCAGCAGAAACGCTTCCCCGTGCTCATCATCGACGAGGCGCAGAACATCGTGCGCGATGGCCTGAAAACGCTCCACTACCTCATGACCTACGTCACCTCGGACGACCTACTGCTCATGGTCGTCCTCTGTGGCCAGGAGGAGTTGGCCGCACGGATCGAGCGCTTCCCCGAGATCAAGAGCCGGATGTATCCCTCGGCCCTGTCGGCTCTGTCACGCGAGGAAACCGAGGAATTGGTACGCTACCGTTGGCAGGTCGCCAGCGTGCACAAGGCCAATCCCCTCCCCTTCGACAAGGGTGCGCTGGACGCCATCTTCGAGTACGCCAAAGGCCTGCCGCGCGAGATTTGCAAGGTCGGTGACCTGGCCCTGCTGGCCGCCTGCGCCGAACAGCACAAACAGGTAAGCGCCAAGACCATCCGCACGGTGGCGGCCGGCCTGGCCCTGAAAGGAGGATCCCATGGCCGGCGATGACATCCTCTGGAAGAACGTCGAGGCGATGAAACGTCAGTCGCCGGCGGCTCCAAAAAACGTGCCCTCGCGCCGGCAACCAGGCCAGAAAGACGCTCTGCGCCGGGTACAGGTATCCCCATCCAGTCGTGAAGACAAGCGTGCCGCCTCTCCCCGGTCTGCGTCGACGAGCACCCCAATGGGCACAGGTGGTCGACCTGTGGTACGGCCGCACGACAAGGATGCCCCAGGCGTCCGCACGTTCGCCCGTACAGCCGTACGCCCGTACGGCCGGCTGATGCAGATGCCCGCACGACCGAGCCAGCGACGGCCCGAGCGCTACGCCTTCCAGTTCTGGGCGGACCAGATCACACGGCTTAAGTTCCTACGCCATACACTCAACGCAGCCATGAATCCGGAAGACCGCACGGAGATCACGTTGTCGGACCTGGTGCGCGAGGCCATCGACGAATACCTGGACCGGCAGACAAGGCCGGCTCCACCGGCCGTACGTACGGCCGTACGGCCATCACCATGAACAGCCATTTCAACCGCCAGTTCATCCTCATCGACTTCCGGCTTCTGGAAGACCGGAGCTTCCTCAAGTTCCTCGGCTCCAGCGAGTTCGCCACCTACCTGGTCCTGCGCCGCAACGTGTGGCGTAGCCCCAAACCCCACTACATGGGTCTGGACCAACTCTACAGCGGCAGCCGCCAGCTCGTCTGCTCGCTGACGCGCGAGAAGATCGCCGAGGTGACCGGCGTCGCCCTGGACAACATCTCCCGCCACCTGAGCGCGCTGGAGAGACGCGGCGTCATCCGCCGCCTGCGCACCGGCCGCCAAAACATCTACGTGCTGGGCCAGTGGGTCGATGTCAAAGGTGATGGCTCGTACAAGCTCGAATGGTTTTACATGGAGGGTGCGTTCGGCGTCTCCAAGGCCGATCTGATGCAAAGCGTCAGGTCAGAGCTGACGCCGCCATCAGATCAGAAACGACGCCGGCCGTCAGACAATAATAGAGAAGAGAATAGAGAAGAGAAAACCGTTGCCAACGGCGTCTTCGACAGCCTGCCGGATCTGCAGCAGCCCAAGGCAAAGACCGCATATGTCGCCGAGGAGATCCTAAACCAACTCAAGGACCGTCACTCGCAGCGCTTCTACCGCCTCGTGGCGGCCAAGGTGCCAGAACACGTGGTGCTG
>JACFMY010000673.1:0-733 GCA_019455155.1 Caldilineaceae bacterium | reverse complement strand
AGCACCCGGCGCGCCTCTTCACCTACAAGATGAAGCGTTATGCGCTGACCCATGCGCAGCCACCGAAATCACGGCGTCCATGAACACCGATCGTGCACACATTGTTACCGTAGCCCAGGCATGCACGCAGCACCATGCTGCCTGTGCGTCCCGTTGTTCGTTGTGGGGCTATTTGCTGTTCGTCTGGTTGTTCGTTCTAGCGCGAACAACAGCTTTCTGGTCGCCGGTTAAGGGGACGGGCCCCCTGCCTGCGCGACCAGCCCGGAGAGAAGATCAAAAAGCTCGACCCCCCGCTCCGTTCGCCCTGGCAGCAGCCAGACCTCCGTCGGGGAGGCGCTCGCTTCTTGATGGCGTCGGGGCATCCTGCGTCGCCCCGACTACCCCGGCCGTGGCCCGCGGTTGCGCCGCGAATACGCTACTAAGGTCGCAACCTTGGCCACCCAGCGCCCGCCGCGCGCGGGCTTGGGCTACGCCGGGCTGCCGCACTGCCTAGCAGGCGGCACCGGGGACGCGCACCTGCTCGCGCAGGGCTTGTCCCCTGCCCAGCTTGCGCCCGGGGTAGTCGGGGCCACGCGGCTCCTCGCTGGTGCCCAGCTCGGGCGGGCCCGACGCCGGGGGGGCGCCGGCATCTCTCCGGGTCCTCTCTGCCGGCGTCCCCAAAAACGTGGTGATCCTGCCTGTTATTGGCAAATGAAAAAGTCAGCGCGCGGCCGTAAGAAATGTCAGCACCTGG
>JACFMY010000672.1 GCA_019455155.1 Caldilineaceae bacterium | reverse complement strand
GCCATTTACGTGACCGGGAGGTCACCGTGATCACGAATTCGCTGTTGGTGATCAACGAGCTGAGCAACGCACCGGGGGTCACCCTCATCTCGCTGGGCGGCGCGTTCCGGCGCAGCGAGCTCTCATTTATCGGCCACATCACGGAGCAGTCGCTCAACGAGCTGCGTGCGGACAAGGTGATTCTGGGCATTCGGGCCCTCGACCCGGAGGAAGGGTTGACCAACGACTATCTGACCGAGACGCGCACGGATCGCGCGATTCTGCGCAGCGGGCGTACGGTCATGGTGGTGGCGGATCATACCAAGATCGGCCGCGTATCCACGGCTTTTGTGGCCCCGCTCTCAGCCATCAGCACGCTGGTCACGGACCGCGAGCTTGCTCAGGAGATGGTGGCTACGTTTGAGGCGAAGGGGATCCGGGTGTTGCTGGCTTGAGCGGGTCGCGTGGCCTGGGCCGCCGTGGCCATCCCTGCTCGTGCGTGCGGAGGTAGCCGGATTTGGTCCCGCGATCCGGGCAGATTCGTAACCGCGCCTGCCCTGGCGCAGTGATGGCAGCCTGTCCAGCCCTGCAAGGGGGGGTCTATCCCAAAAATTAGGCAAGGGGTAAAATAGGGCGAGAAAGGAGTGGAGCGATGAGACGGACCCAAGGACGAGAGCAAGAGAAGGCGGCATTTCTGCGTGCGGCGGAGGCGATGTACGAGGAGTTGTGCGCCTGGCGGGCGCAGCATCTGGAGGCCAGCTTTGACGAGATCGCGGCGCAGGTGACGTCGCGGCGGCGGGCGCTGATGGGGCAATTGCTGAAGCAGTTGGCGCAGGAGGCCGACGAACGGGTAGCGGCCCCGGTGTGCGAAGAGTGTGGGGCGGTGATGCGGTACAAGGGGAGGCCGGAGCGGGGGGTAAGTCACGGCGAAGGGGAGATGCGGTTGGCACGAGCCTACTATTTTCATAATCGTCACCGCATGGACTATGCCGCCTATCGCCAAGCGGGACTACCCATCGGCAGCGGCACGATTGAGTCGGCCTGCAAGACCGTGGTCCAAGCACGCATGAAGCAGGCCGGCATGCGCTGGAGTCGCGAGGGCGCCCAAGCCATGCTGGCGCTGCGTTGCTTGCTCCTGAGCAACCGTTGGCATGAACTCGCCGCTCCGCCTTAATCTCGCCTAATTCCTGGGATAGACCCGAGGTCAAATTGACGTTTGCGCAGGAAGGTGTTCTGGGCTATAGTAAGCAGGATACCAAATCACGTTGCTTGCCCGGAAACTGACCCCGCTATGAACACTGTACTCGCTGGCTCCCTCGACGTCGAGCCACAGGTTATCTGCCCAACAACCTCAACCCGGAACATCGTTTTATGCGCCTTTTATGCCATGGCTCCCCCTGGCTACATGGCTGGCTTGGCTTTGGAGCGTTTCAAACCGGCTAACACCTAGCGTGTATTTCATATTGGTGGCTGCGCAGACAATGCATCGACAGCGATCGTCTCGCCGATGGCATGTTGACTGGTGCGAACAGCAACGATAACCGCCATATTGTTGAGCTGGGGCTGATAAACGGCCACCCACGGCAGTGACCGGCACTGTCGGACCACAGATGTCAACAGCCAATTGGGCACTTTGCCGCTAATCACCAGACCCAGGTGATCAGGCAATGCCGGCATTGTCGCATCAACCATTTCTGCGTAATCGATATAAGCCTCACGCGGCCGGATATCAAGTAGCTGGTATGCAGCTGTGGACGTGTGCGTCCACTCCAATAGATCTGGGCCCGCGCCGGATGAGCACATGATGGGCGCCGGCAAAGCCCAGCCCAGACGTACATCCCAGAGATAGAATAGCGCTGGCCATGCATGTGCAGCCAGGGCGGCGTAGAGCCATCCAGGACCCCTGCCATAGACCGAAATTGGTTCGTGGGCAGGAACATAGTCGAGCAGAGCCGGCAGCTGGTCCGGCATCCAGCGTGCGACGTCGCCAGGCAGGTCAAAGCGACGCCCTAGCCGGTCGATTTCAATTACCAGTTCTGTGGGTGCGGTAGCGAGATGCTGCTGGCGCTGTTCAGCTTTGTTGTAGGCAAAGAGCGCGGCAAGGCGTTGGGCCAGGGCTGCCACAACCGGGCCTGCTACCGGGGCATCCCGTTCCAGGCCGGTAATGCGGCCCCGGAGCACCGGCGTTGTGGCCTGCAGGGATTCGTCCTCGCTTTTGGTGGAGAGCAGTTCTGCTACCACAACTAGACCGTGGCGCTGGGTAAGGGCTCGCCAGCTCGCGAGGCCATCTTCACCGGGCGCGATGAGGATCGCGTGGGTGCAGTGGTCGAAGATACGTTCCTGCTCGCTGGTGGGCCGCCCGCCCGCATCGACGATCAGAGGCAGGTGGCGGCGGCTCAAATCACGACAGATCAGGTCAACAAAGGTCGTGGTGAAGTGCCCTTTGTTGCGCAGCAGGCGGACAGTGTGCGGGGGCGTTTCGTG
>JACFMY010000671.1 GCA_019455155.1 Caldilineaceae bacterium | reverse complement strand
CCCGTTCCGTCTTGAATGCCGGCCAGATTGGTGATGACGGCCTGCGCTACCCCCCCGCGCACGGCCTCGACTGCGCTCCGCACCTTGGGAATCATGCCGCCGGTAATGATGCCCTGGTTGATCCAGCTCTCAGCCTGGTCTGCCATCACGGCACGCACCACCCGGCCAGCAACAAGGATGCCTGGCACGTTGCTGATGAAAACCAGCTTGATGGCGCCCAGTTTGGCGGCAATGGCCGTGGCTGCGTGGTCCGCGTTGACGTTGTAGCTCAGGGCATCCAGCGCGCCGAAGCTAATAGGACTGACCACGGGCACAATGTCCGCGGCGATCAGCGCGCGCAGCAAATGATCGTCCACATCACGCACTTCGCCCACACGACCCAGGTCGCCGAGCGGATGCCACATCTTCTCCACATAGATCGTGCCATCGTCGACGCCGCTAATGCCCGCGGCCCGGATATGCGCCTGAACCAGCGCGCGCACGACCCGTTTGTTGACCAGGCCGCTGAGCACCATCTCAGCCACGTCCAGGCTGGCGTCATCAGTGACACGCAGGCCCTCGATGCGCTGTTCCTTGAGCCCGAGCCGTGCCTGCAGCTCGGTTATGGTCTTGCCGCCGCCATGCACGATGACCGGGAACTGGCCGTCTTCCAGCACCCGCTGCGCCGCCTGGACGAGCCCAAATAGAAAATCGGGGTCATCCAGATCGTTACCGCCAACCTTCAAAACGACGATGTACCGTTCGGAACGTTCCTGTGTATCCATAGCCAAGTCACCCGCCGCAGTGGAGCGGCCGTCCCCTTCTCGCCTTACCACAGCCCTGCTGTTTCGTCTAGACCGGCGGCAATGTTGAAGTTTTGGATCGCCTGGCCGCTGGCACCCTTGATCAGATTGTCTTCGGTTGCCACAATAATGTACTCCTGCCCCTCGGGCTGGTCAGGATTCGCCGGTGTGATGCTGATCGCGCAGCGGTTGGTGTAGGTCGTATGGCGCAATGTTGCGATCTGACCGGCGGGCAACAGATGGATGAACGGTTCGCCTGCGTAGGTCTCAGCGTAGAGATCGCGGATCTGGGACTCGGTCACGCCGGCCGGGACCGTCACATACATAGTGCTAAGAATGCCACGGCTGACCGGCAGCAGGTGGGGCGAAAAGGTAAACCGGAAGCCGCCGTTGCGGGATACGCCGTTGAGGACTCGCTCCATCTCGCCAATGTGACGGTGGCGATACCCCACATTGTAAGGCGTTAGATTCTCGTTGGCCTCCACAAACTGGTAGGCGAGCTTGGTGGAACGGCCGGCGCCGCTCACGCCGCTCTTGCTGTCAACGATGATATGGTGGCCCAGCCAGCCCGCCTTGGCCAGCGGATAGAGCCCCAGGTTGACCGTGGTGGGGTAACAGCCAGGATTCGCGATCAGCTGCGCCCCGCGAATCTGCTCGCGGTAGATTTCGCAGAGGCCATAGACAAAGTGCGGCAACATCTCCGGAGCGCTGTGTTCCGCGCCATACCAGCGACGGTAGCTGTCCGCGTCAGCCAGGCGGAAGTCCGCGCTCAGGTCGATCACGCGCACCCCTGTGGCGGAAAAACGCAGCGCGGCCATGATGGAGTGCCCGTGGGGCAGACACAGGAACACCACGTCAACTTCACTGGCACGATCATAGGCCTCGTGCAGTGGAATCAGGGGGTATGCCCACGGCACTGCATGGACATCGGAAAGGCACTTTCCCGCACTGCTCTCACTGGTGATCCAGCCGACTTCCAACTGCGGATGTCGGTGGATTAACTGGACTAGCTCCACTCCTGTATAGCCGGTCGCACCGGCAATCCCCGCCTTATACATGTTCCGCCTCCAGATCTGCGTTCAACACCTTTGCTGCAAGTCCCGTGTACCCCGTCCGTATGGATACCTGCCCGCGGGCACGCCTGCATTTGGCTACCGGCGACCACCGGTCGGGCAGATTGCCTGGTAGATCGCCAGGTGGATTAGAGCACCAATTAAAAAAGCTCTCCACCTGGAGAGCTTTGCTGGTGCAGGACGGTAGCTAGCCGTTTGTTTCCGCGCACAAAGTTCCAGATGATTTCATCCGGTGAGTTTCCTCACGAACCTGGAACGAGGGATGCAGAATACGGGCTGGTTTGTCGTCATGATGCGCAAAGTGTAACATGGTGACCGGAGGGTGTCAATCCGACACGGGATTTTTCGTGGAATTCTCATCCGGCATCGACCTGCGTTTACGCCGCGCACGGCGGATGCCCCCATGCCAAGCGAGTGAACGCGATCATGACGACAACACGCCTGATTCTCGTACGCCATGCCGAAACTACGGCCAATCAGGAACAACGCTGGTACGGCGCGTTGGACGCACCGTTGACGCCGCGCGGTGAACGGCAGGTGGAGGCGACCGCGCGGCGTTTTGCCCAATGGACAGAAGATCCGGTCGACGCGATCTACTCGTCGCCCTTGCCCCGCGCCC
>JACFMY010000670.1:513-2476 GCA_019455155.1 Caldilineaceae bacterium | reverse complement strand
CGCTGCAGAGCCGACTCGAGCGCGGGAGCTCCCTCACGCTTAGGCCCTTGCCACCGGCACATCCTCCCACCGGGTCGTGTACTGCGGCGTGCGCCTCTCCTGCTTCATCCCCCAGTCCTTGCCCCTGTTGGTGCCGCCCGTGGCACCTGAATGCACGGTGCCCTTGCCATAGCGCTGGTTGAGCGCATCCAGCGCCACCATCAGTCGGGTGCGGTCCCGGTGGTCTTCATCCTCCAGATCCAGCTCACCTTGCAGCACGTTTCCGGGCATCAAGTCCAGCAGCATCACCCCGGCCTTGGCCATCTTGTAGCCAGGCTCGAACATGCGGCGCATGCCGGCAGCGGCCGCCCACACCAGCTTGCCGGTGTCGGCCGTAGGCCGGCGAAGGGGCACCAACACGGACTTGTTGAAACGCGGGCCGGGCCGGAACGGCGAGGTGTGGCAGAACACCAGCAGCTGGCTGGCCAAGCTGCCTTGCTTGCGCAATTTCTCGGCTGCACGGCTGGCGAACTCGCTCATAGCCTCCACCAGCGGTGGCAGCTCGGTCACCGCCTGGCCGAATGACCGGGTGCATGCAATCTCCCTCTTGGGCTCGGGTGTGTCATCCAGCTCGATGCACGGCATGCCCTGCAACTCGCGCACGGTGCGCTCCAGCACCACGCTCCAGCGCCTGCGCACCATGGCCGGGTCCAGCCGGGCCAGGTCCAGGACCGTATGCACCCCACACTGATGCAGTTGCGCACCGATCTTGCGGCCCACGCCCCAGACTTCCTCCACCAGCGTGGCGGCCAGCACGTCGTCCAGGTCTTGAGCGGGTAGGGCGGTCAGGTTGCACACCTGGGCCAACTCGGCCGGGTAGCTGCCTGGCTTGCGCTCGGCCGTCTTGGCGATGTGGTTGGCCAGCTTCGCCAGTGTCTTGGTGTGACCAATGCCGATGCCGCAGGGGATGCCCACCCACTGGTGAATACGGGCGCGGATGGCGTGGCTGCGTGTGATCAGGTCGCCCCGCAGCCCCTGCAAGCCGACAAACGACTCATCGATGCTGTAGATCTCCTGTGAAGGCCCCAGACCCGCCGCCAAGCTCATCATCCGATTGCTCATGTCTCCGTATAGGGTGAAGTTGGCACTCAAGGCCACCAGGCCGTGGGTCTCTTCCATGTGCCGTATCTGGAACCACGGCGCCCCCATCTTGATGCCCAGGGCCTTGGCCTCATTGCTGCGGGCAATTGCGCAGCCGTCGTTGTTTCTGAATGACCCTAACTGTTAGTAGGCTATATACGCCTATGCTCTATCGTCAATTTGACGACTAACAATTTTTGCAGGAATTAAGTGCCAGCCAAAGTGTCAATGATGGGGCATGGTCCAGATTCGACTCCGTTTTCGCAGCGCTTAGACAAGTCAGTAAGGGTCTTCTTCATGCGGCGCAGGTCAGCAATGCGGGCATCAATCTCCTTGATCTTGTGCTCAGCCAGCTCCTTGGTTTCGCAACAGTTTTTTGCTTCTTCAAAGCTAAGAAGACTGCTGGTCTCATCCAACGTGAATCCTAACGTTTGTGCGCGCTTGATGAATTTGACTCGCCGGACAACCGCTTCGCCATACTTGCGCTGCCCGCCCTGCGGGAGTAGGGGCTCAGCAATCAGACCAATGCGCTGGTAATAGCGGATCGTGTCGATCTTTACGCCTGCCGCGTTGGCAGCTCGGCCAATTGTCATGTCGTTCATGGCATTCCCAAATAGTGCTTGACTCTGGACTCTAGTCCAGACTTTACATTAGCCTATCCCTTGTTGGGTTGGAAGGATTTGTGCATGGACATTAAAGTCAAATCTTCAATGGTCGCAGCTGCGCTGGCAGCCGTTGGCGCTTCTGCGTGTTGCGCTGGACCTCTCATCCTTTTGTCGCTCGGCATTGGCGGGGCCTGGATTGGCAACCTGACCGCGCTCGAGCCCTACCGACCCATCTTCGT
>JACFMY010000670.1:0-503 GCA_019455155.1 Caldilineaceae bacterium | reverse complement strand
GGTCATGGCTTGGCGACGGCTTTACCGCGAGCCGACGTGCGCTCCCGGAGATGTCTGCGCCATCCCTGAGGTGGCCGCGCGGCAACGAACCATCTTTTGGGTCGTGTTGGCAATGGTCTGCCTCATGGCGGCATCACCCTGGCTTCTTCCCTTCATCTTTTAAGGACACCACCATGCGTTCATATCTTTTGGCCCTCTCGATTTTCCTTTCAATCAACGCTTTCGCTGGAACGCCAAAGACAGTCACCCTCGACGTAAAGAACATGACTTGTGAGCTTTGTCCCGTGACGGTCAAGAAGGCTTTGGAGAAGACGCCTGGCGTCGCAAAAGCCCAAATCGACTTCGCGAAGAAGACCGCAACCGTCACCTTTGACCCCGATGTCGCCACCGTGGCGGCTTTGGCCCAGGCCACAACCAATGCTGGATACCCCTCCACTGCGCGGGAGGTCAAGTGAGCAACCCGATTCAAACCGCATCGACCTTGACATGTCCCGAATGCGGCC
>JACFMY010000669.1 GCA_019455155.1 Caldilineaceae bacterium | reverse complement strand
GTCCTGCCATCACGACGCGTTCCATATCAGTTAGGGGGCAGCTGTACGATAGAAAACCAATACTGGGTCAAGGTACGAATCACGCTCACCAGCGACTCAAAGGTCACCGGTTTAACGATGAATGAATTCACGCCCAGGTCGTAGGTACGCAGGATGTCTTCCTCCGCCTTGGAGGTGGTCAACACAACGATTGGAATGCGTCGCATGATTGGATCCGACTTGATCCTGGCCAAAGCCTCTCTTCCATCCAGCCTGGGCATGTTCAAGTCGAGCAGAATCAGGTCCGGTCGTGGCGCTATGACGGGGTCGGCGAATCGGCCGCGCTGGGCAAGATAGTCGAGCAGCTCCTGCCCGTCACTGACAAAAAACAGGTCGTTGCCAAGTTTATTCTCTTCCAGCGCTTCCCGTGTCAGCAGCTGATCGTCAGGATCATCTTCGGCGATCAAAATGGTAATGGATTGCACCAATTTCCCCATCGTTATCTCTCCTACTCTGGCCCACTCATACAACGATTGGCGGGCAGTGTCACGGTAAAGCAAGCTCCCTGTCCCGCGGTGCTTGTGGCGACGATCGTGCCGCCGTGGCGGTCCACGATCTTGCGACAGATGGCCAGGCCGACGCCGGTGCCCTCATATTCGCTACGCCCATGGAGACGCTGAAAAACCTGGAAGATCCGTTCTGCATATTCTGGCTCAAAGCCAATGCCGTTGTCACTGACCGTGAAGCGAAAACCGGTATCGCCTGGTGGCCCAGCGCCGTTCCCGGCTCGTTCGCGCACCCATGAACCCTCGATCACGACCAGTGGGGGCCTATCCAGCGCGTGAAACTTGAGCGCATTGCTGATAAGGTTCTGGAAGAGCAGACGCATCTGGATAGCATCCGCGTCGACTGTAGCCAGCTGGTGGACCGTCACTTTGCCCATCACTTCCTGCAGCCGCAGATCCAGATCTGCGATGACGTCGTGGACGATCTGATTCAGATCCGTGGGGGCAAAGGGCTGCGCCTTCGACGTCACTCTTGAATAGGTAAGCAGCGCGTCGATGAGCGTCTGCATGCGCGCGGCGCTGCCCTGCATACGCGTGATGTAGTCCTTTCCTCGCTCATCCAATATGCCTGCATAGCGCTCTACCAGGCGATCGCCAAATGCTCGGATTTTGCGCAGGGGCTCCTGGAGATCGTGGGAGGCCACGTAGGCAAATTCCTGCAGTTCGCGATTCGAACGAGTCAACTCCGCGTTGAGGACTTCCAGCTCGTGTGTCCGTTGGACAATGCGCTGTTCCAACGTATCGTTCAACTGGCGAAGCTGGGCCTGGGTTGCTCGATGTTCTTCCACTTCCGTGGCCAGCTCACTTGTTTTAAGGGAAAGCTCAGTGTTGCGTATCTGCAGCTGATTGACCATGTTGTCGAACGCATCGGCAAGCTGCCCGATCTCATCGCGCTGGCCCAACTGGATACGGTAGTCATGGTCGCCCGCGCTGATGCGAACCGCTCCTATGCGCATCTCCTGCAAGGGAGAAAGCACGAGCTTGTGGAGCGAGTGGTAGGTAAACGCCATCATGGCGATGCCAAGAATCGTGATCCCGACAATAAAGAGCGCCAGCGCGATCCGGCTTGTCGCCTCTGCTTCACTGATCAGGATTTCGGCAACGACGATCCAGTCTGTATCTGGAATCGCGCGTGAGACGCTTTGCACGGTCTCACCGTTGAAGTTGGAATATACCCCAGACCATGAGCTGAGATCGGTGGCCACATTCTTGAGTTCGGGATGATGGTGCAGACTTGTAAATGCCAGCACCACCTGCGGGTCCTGATGGGCAATGATATCGCCCGCGCGTGTGATCACGTAGGCGCTGCCGGTCTTGCCAAATTGGATCTGCTTCACCACGTCCCAGAGAATGTCCAGGCGCACACGGGCGGCAACTACGCCGCCGTCGCCGCTGGGCACCGAGGCGATGAGATAGGGTTCGTCCCTGGATGAGACCTGAAAGCCCCCAAAATGGGGATGGCCGGCGCGCGCCTCTGTAAACCATTGTGCCTGGGGCAGTGTGAACATGTCGCTCAGCAGCGCCTGCTCACGGCGGGCGCTCCCGAGAAGTTGCCCGTTCTCATCGGTCCTGATGAGTTCAAGCACGGCTGGATTCTGGGCCAGGTAGTCGTCCAGCAAATCAGGGTCCTGCGCCAGCACCGCGCGATCAAACGAGCCGGCCAGCAGGAGGTAATCCTGGAGACGCACGATGAAGTCGTGGACGACAATGCCAGCGTAGGTTGCAACCTCCTGTTGGCGCGCCTGCCACGTTGCCTTCTCGTTGGTGGCAATAAAACGATAGACTCCAACACCGATCAGCAGCGACATGGGGACAAAGACGACGAGGAGCAGAGAGAGGATCTGCCAGCGGAGGCTGCTGTTCCGGAGCCGCCTCGCCAGGGCCAACGGATGAGAGATGCCGAGGACTGCGACAGTGTTCACGGTAGTTCTCTAGGGGATCT
>JACFMY010000041.1 GCA_019455155.1 Caldilineaceae bacterium | reverse complement strand
TGCTCGCCGCTGCAGGACCGGATGAAGCTCAGCCCTGGGGAGACAATGCGCTTTCGGGCGAAGACGTGGCCCAGCGGGCCGCCACAGGTGACGCGACCGCACAGGCGGTGCTGGCCGGCGCCGGATCGGCCCTGGGCGCGGCGGTGGCGACCCTGGCCATGGTACTTGATGTTGACCACTTTGTGATCGGTGGGAGTGTCGCCAAAGCCGGCGAGCTGCTGCTGGAGCCGGCCCGCCGGACTGTTCCACTCTACAGCTTCAGCTCCGTCAGCCAACGGGTCCGCGTTGTGCCTACGGCACTGGGCGACGATGGGCCCATCCTCGGCTGCGCGTGGCTGGCGCGCCAGGGGTAGCTTTAAAACGGAGTTGCGCGCGCGGCCCGTGCCGCCTACAATACGCCCATTCCCTACTTCCGACCGGCACCTGGCTCTCGTCTTTCCCGGCATGCGTTACCATGGCTGAAGAAGCGGTCTTTGTCGCGCGCGCTCAGGAGCTTTCACAACTGGATAGTTTTCTTGACCGCGCCCTGGCCGGCGACGGCCAGCTTTGCTTTGTCGCGGGCGGAACTGGAACCGGCAAGACCGCGCTGACGGCCGAATTTGTGCGCCGCGCCCAGGAACGCATCGAAGAACTGGTCGTCGCGACCGGCGTATGTGACGCGCAAACGGGCGCGGGCGACGCGTATCTACCCTTCCGTGAGATGCTAGAGCTCCTCACGGGCAACGTGGAGAGCAAGGCGCTGCAGGGACGGATCTCGCCAGAGAACGCCCGCCGCCTGAAGAAGATGCTCACTGTCACGGTGCAGACTCTGATCGACGAGGGGCCGGACCTGATCGGCCTCTTCGTTCCGGGATATAGCCTCATGGCCAAGGTTGGCCAGGCGATCGTGCGCAACTCCGAGCTGGTGAAAAAACTGGAAGCGCAGCTGCACAAGAAGCAGGCCGACCCGCTCCGTCCTGCAGCTGATATGGACCAGAGCCAGATCTACGAGCAGTACATTAAGGTATTGCTCAAGCTTGCAGAGCACCAGCCCTTGCTGCTGACCTTGGATGATCTGCACTGGGCCGATACTGCGTCGATCAACCTACTCTTCCGGTTGGGGCGCCGGCTGGAAAAGAGCCGGCTATTGGTCGTGGGGACGTACCGGCCCGAGGAGGTTGCCATTGGCCGCGGTCCCGAGCGCCATCCGTTGGACAAGGTTTTGAGTGAGCTGAAACGGTATCGTGGCGATATTGTGATCGACCTGGACCGCTGTGTGCGCGAGCGAGGGCAAGAGTTTGTGGCGGAATATGTGGATAGGGAGCCCAACCGGCTGGATGATCGATTCCGCCGGGCACTGTTACACCACACGAGCGGCCATCCCCTGTTTACCGTCGAACTGTTGCACCATTTGCAGGAGAACGACCATCTCGTACAAGCAGCGGACGGTGCCTGGGAAGTAGCGCCCGACCTTGAGTGGGAAATCCTACCGGCGCGCATCGAAGGCGTTATCGAGGAACGCGTTGGCCGGCTGGAGGACAGCCAACGGCGCTATCTGGCAGTCGCCAGCATAGAGGGTGAACAGTTCACGGCAGAGGTCGTTGCGGCGGTGGAGAAGGTGGACATTCGCGGGCTTGTGCGTGAGCTAAGCGAAGAGCTCCAGCGCCGTTATGGTGTGGTGGAAAGTCTGGGCGTCGAGCGGATTGGCGCCCAACGCCTCTCTCGTTATCGTTTTGTCCATACCCTGCTCCAGGAATACCTATATAACTCCCTTGATCCCATAGAGCTCTCCTATCTGCACGAAGATGTCGGGAACGCGCTGGAGAGCCTGTATGGGGGGGAGGTCGACACCATCGCGGTTCAGCTGGCGCGGCACTTCGAACGTGCTGAGCTCAAGGACAAGGCGCTTGTCTATCTGCAGCGCGCCGGCGCCCAGGCTGCTGCCCGCTATGCCAATATCGAGGCGGCAGATTACTATAGCCGCGCGTTGGCTCTGGCAGCTCCGGATGACAGGGCACTTCGTTACCAGCTATTGCTCGCGCGGGAGCAGATCTACCACCTGCTTGGCGCCCGACCTGCCCAAGAGGCGGACCTGGCCGAGCTCCGGCGGTTGGCCGAACAGCAGGAAAGCGCTGAGTGGCGCTCGGAGGTAGCGTTGCGCTCGGCTCTGCATGCGCTTGCCGTAGGCCAGTACCAGGCGGCCATCGCGGAAGTCGAGCCGGCCGCGGCCTTGGCCGGTCAGATCGGCGACAAGATCACGGAAGTACGCGCGCGGCATACTTGGGGCCGGGCCCTATGGCAGGCCGGCGACTATGTGGCCGCGCGCGGCCAATTGACGGCCGCACTCGAATTGTCACGCGAGCTCAAGAGCACGCTTGAGCTCGCGCGCTGTCTCTATGACTTGGGTGTTGTGCTGCGCTATGAGGGAGAGAACGCGGCCGCGCAGACGCATCTGGAGGAGGCATCCAGGATCTACGCTGCGGCCGAAGATCGTGTCGGTGAAGTGCGCTGTCTGAGCGCATTAGGCGTTCTGCTGGATGTCAGCGGACGCCACGGCGAAGCCAGGCTGCGGCTGGAACAGGCACTGGCCGCGGCGCAGGCTGTGGGGTGGCGCTACGGCGAGGCGCGTCTGTTGGTACAGATCGCAAACAATCACCTGGATCTGGGGGATTACGCGACGGCCGAGGAACTGCTCGCCCAGGCCGTGCCCATTTGCCGCGAGATCGCTGACCGGGAGGGTGAGGCGACGAGTCTGGATGCCCTGGGGCTTGCCGCCTATTTCCGCGGCAACATCGCAGATGCCAACAACCATTTCGCGGCCGCGTTGAAGATTCACCAGGAGATGGATAACCCGCGAGGACAAGGATACACGCTCACGCACCTGGGGTTGGCGCTGACCCGCCAGGGTGCGCTGCAGGCCGCGGCCGGTCACTTGCGTGCCGCCCTAAAGCTGCGCCGCAACGGGGGGAGTGGGTTGGTACTCGACACCCTGGCCGCGCTCGCCGAGCTCGATCTGGCGCGCGACGAACCGGCGCACGCGCTGACTTATGTTGACGAGATCCTGGGCTGGATCGGTGAACACGGGGTCAATGGCAGTGAGTTCCCGGTGTGGGTCTACCTGGTCTGTTACCAGGTTCTGTGCGCGCTGATCCCCGTGGATGCCGCTTACAGCCAGCGCGCCGCCGAAACGCTCGTTGCCGGCCATATGCTGCTCCTGGAGCATGCGTATCATATCGAGGACGATACCCTTCACGACCAGTTTCTACAGCAGATTCCCCATCACCGGGCACTGCACGCCGCATGGCTCGCACGTGAACCGGCCGGTTCCGAATGAAACGGGCCAGCCGGAGAAGCCGGCGCGGCCTGTGCCTGGTGCAGCCCTTACTGGTTCGCGCCGGGTACATCTCCCGCTGCAGTACGCCGCGGCGGCGCCAGATAGGGCGTCACCGGCGCGTCGCCCTCGATCCAGATCCAGTAGACGTTGCCGAAGGATAAGCTGGTCGCCATTGGCAGATTAGGCGGCGGCGCCGCGCCCGCGGCCGGTACCGGGGTGCGCCCGGCGGCCGTCACCCGGTCACCGATGGTCACGAGTTCGGGAGAACCTGTGATCCAGCAGGCGGCGGCGCTGGCCAGGCCTGGTGGGCACTCGATCTGCAGCCATTTACCCGTCACATCTGTCGCCACGGCCGTGACATTCTGGCGCGGGCTCAGGTAGCCGATGGGTGCGCTTTCCAGGCTCGGCCGCGCCCGGACAAGGAGATAGCCCTGAGCCGTGGCCATCGTCGTGGTGAATGGTTGCTGGTCTCCCATGGCAATGACGGGACCATAGACCCCGCTAATCGACTGCAGCGCCTGGTCCACTGGCCGCGCATCGGGGAGCGGATAGGCCAGGAGATTCCAGCCCGGCTGGAGCGTGGGCAAGGCTACAGTGGACATGACGGCGTAAGCGCCGGATGTTGGCTGCAGCCTGGCAATGACGAGGTTTTCCACGAACTGGCGTGTCTCCAGGCGCTGCCACTGGGCCCCATACTGGGGCAAGAAATAGATTGCCAACGTGTGCTCGTATCCCTCCGGCACATCGCGCTGCAGGTAGTTGAAGGTGATGGCCCGGGGCGCCTGGCTGCCCGGCTCGAGTTCCACGGCATACGTCCTGCCGACGGGCGTTAGCCATGGCTCATCGTCAAGCTCCGGCGGCGTTGGCAACATCTGGACCGACCGGATGCCGTTCGGCTCGAACAGGCCACCTTCGACGTAGATGACCACCTGGGCATCTGAGGAAATCGCTGGCGCGGCAAACTCGTGGCGCTGTGCGCCGCCGAGCATGGGCCGGTCGCCCGCGCCCAACATAGGCCGGTCGCCGCCGCCCAGCATGGGCCGGTCGCCGCCGCCTAACATAGGCCGGTCACCGCCACCAAGCATAGGCCGGTCGCCACCACCCAACATGGGTCTGTCACCGCTTCCCAAAATGGGCCGGTCGCCGCCACCTAGCATGGGTCTGTCGCCGGCGCCCAACATAGGCCGGTCGCCAAAGCCTGCGATGGCAGCTGGTGTGACGGCATCGAGTGGCTGCGGTCGCCCGGGAAAGGCTGCAACCGTATACGGAAGTACAAACCTGAGCCCGCTGGCGTCAATGAGCTCGAAGAAATCGGTGCCAGGGATCATGGGATAGTCGGGCACAGCGGTCACCAGTTCGCCCGCCTGCCAGGGAAGCTGGAGCGAGAAACGCGAAATGGTCTCGTGTCCGGGCCGGCCAGATTCACGCAGATGGACGAATAGATCTGACGCGGGGTAGGGGAGGCTGATTTGGGTGGTGTAGGCGCCGTTGGTATAGGGTAGGGTCGCTGTGACGGCCGCGCCCGGAAACGCCGGATAATGGGTCGGAAAGATCTGTACGTCAAGCGGCGGAGTACCGGCCAGCGTTTGGGTCACAGTAATGGCCAGCGTACGCGTCGTAATTGCTGTGACGTCAATGCGAGGCGCCCAGCGTGGCTGTCCGGCGCTGGTCCGGTACGCGGTCACAGGAATGGCAACGTCGCTTTCACTTAGCCATTCAATGCAGCCCGCATAGGTGGCCTGCAAGTCGCTGAAATCGTAGAGACAGAGACGATCGCCGGAGTACGCGCCGCGCACCTTGATGTGGTCGCCGCCGCCCACCGGCGAGCCCAATGAGATAAGGACGTCATCTGTTGGGTCTGCCGTGCCTTGGGCCTGGAACAGGTAGACCTGTGCGTTGGGCAGGCGAAGACGCGTGCCCGCCGCGCTGCTTTCCCTGATATCAAAGTTACGTGTGGGCAGCGGGACACGTGCGCGGGTAAGCTGCCAGGGCACTACGTGGGTAACGTTGAGGGGCAGAATAGCCGGCCCTTCGAGGGCGGCGTCAGGCGCCCGCAGCAGTGGATAGAAGGCTTCGATTGTCGCCCAGTCGGTGCGGCCGGTCGTGTAGGCGGCCAGGCTGCTTGCGCAATCCCCAACCCATTCCTGCGCGCCAAGGAACTCACTGTATTGCGGGTCCCGTGTCGTGGTCATAAAGCTGTTCCGGCAGTCGATGCGTCCCAGGAAACGCCGCTCCCCGTCGCGTTGCAACGGGTCGAGTTTGAGGCCAATGTAGTTGTCTGGCAAGAAGAAAATATGGTGTGCCAGCTCATGGGCCAGGGTACGCCACCACTGCTCGCCCAGGTCACTCGTCTCCTCGCCAAAGGGATCCCAGGCCGGGCCCATGCGAATCTGGCCTGGCTGGTAGGCGTTCGGGATCGGCCGGGAGGGTGGTGCGCTGAAACTCGGCCGCACAACTTCGGGGAGTGGGTATTCCACAATGCCGCCGATGGCCGCGGAGGGGTGCACATCATTGGCCGCGTAGAGCGTCAAATCCACGCGATGCCAAAAGGTCTTGGCGGGAAAAACGTTCACACGGCCAATTGCGGCCTGCCCGTTGGTTACGTCATAGAGTAGCTCCGACGCGCTGCGAACACTGTTCTGGAGCTGAGCAAGGAAGATCTCATCCTGGCTGAAATCCCATTCCGCGGCGATCGAGAGGTCGAACAACAGCAGCGGATGGATTGCCTCGGTGGTGCCAGTTAGGATGACCAACTCTGTCACGCCTGGTTTTTCGACTGTGCTCATGGCCAGCCCGGTAGAGATGGGCTCAGCGCTGGTCAGGAAGTAGCGTACCTGGTGTGTGAAGGTAACGAACTGTGTCGACGAGAGGGGCAGAAGGGCCACTAACTGATCGCCCAGGGCCAGCTGGCCTTTGCCTGGCAGAACGCCCTGCGCGTTCGTGGTAAAGGGGCTGTACGGGTCGGGAAGTGGTTCGGCCCCGGAAAGCTTGCCGGCGCCCAGGCGCAGGACGTAGGCGCCCATGATCGGCTCTCCTTGACCGTTGACCACGCGCACCTGCGTGCCTTGGACGCGAAAAGGATTGGTCGTGGACCACGTTGGCGGACCGAGGTGTGCGCCGCCAGCGCTATTGGGGTAGCGTACCGCGCCAGGCGGGACAATACCCGTCACGGGCGCCGCTTCGTGGGCATCGAGCCGCACGACAACATTGTCGGACCAGCCGTAGAGGCCGCTCGCGAAGGTATCCCAGAGGAAGCGATGTTCGACCCCGGAGGGGCTGGTCGCCAGGTTCAGCGTATCGGTAATGGCGACTGGATGCGCACGGTACCAGCTGCCGCCGCCATCCATGGAGTAAAAGCCCTCGACCCAGGCCACCGGATCACTTTCTCGATCTGACAGCTCGAACGTAATCGGGATGACCGTGCCGGTCAGGACAGAGGCCGACCCGTACAATGCGGCGCTGGCGCCGCCTGCAGGCGTACTCACCGCGATGCGCGGCGGCGCGTTGACGATGCTTGACATATCCTGGCTCAGGTTCGCGTACAGATAGTTCGGAATGCCGGATTTTACCGTGAACTCCCGGTATTCCAGGCGTCTCATATCGAGGCGAAACAGCTCTTGCCAGGAGAGCGTACTAAGGTCTGGGTAGCGCAACGTAATCGAGCTGTCGGCCCCAGTCGTCAAATCGGGATCGCCGTCGCGGTCCACATCTGCCCAGGCGACTGCATAAATGGTGGCTATGAAGCGCGTGCGCCAGATCCTACCCAGATCGGTGGCGAGCCGGCCCTGGTCATTGGGGTAGATCTGTAGTGAACGGCGGTTGCCAGCCGCCAGATCTAAATCGCCGTCGCCGTCCATGTCGCCCCAGGCCACACTGTGGGTCTCCTGGGTATCGGGCGATATCCAGGTTGGAACGCGCTGCAAGCCCTGTGCACTATTCAGGTAGACTTTGTTGTCCCGGGCGTTGCCCTCGGCCAGGTCCGGCCGGCCGTCTCGATTCATATCGCCCCAGGCCACACTGTAGGTACCGTCGGCGTTGGGCGCGGTCCAGACATTGACAAAGTGTACGCCGCCCTCCGTAGTGGGACCGATATTGGCGAATACCTGGCTTGGCTGGCTAAAATTGCCCACGGCAAGGTCGAGATCACCGTCGCCGTCCATATCAGCCCAGGCGAGGGCTGCGGCCTGTGTCTGATCCGCGGCCTGCCATCCCAGAGTGAAGTCCAAGCTGCGGCCGTCACTTGGGGTCTGGTTGAGATAGAGCGCGGGCGCGCCTTCTACCGTTGCCCCACTGCCCACCGCCAGATCCAGATCGCCGTCACCGTCTACGTCCCCCCACGCCACGATCTCGCTGGGCGGTGGAGCCGCCCAGGCAGGGCTTAGCACGAGACCGCCGGCGCTGTCCAGCCCGCCATTCAGGTAGACCCGCGCGCCGGTACTCGCGCCGAGTGCCAGATCGAGGTGGCCGTCGCCATTGGCGTCACCCCAGGCGACGCTGCGTACGGGGCCGGCGCTGGCGCTGCGCCATATCTCGCGCAAGCTCAGCTGCCCGTCCTGCATCCCGTCGTTGGCATAGACAACGGCCGGTTCTTCTTCGTCGCCCACGGCCAGATCCAGGTCGCCATCGTGATCCACATCCCCCCAAGCAATAGCCGTGCTCTTGTGGAGCCCCGCGAGGGATTTGGCAAGAGTAGGCAGGGGGATGGCGCGATTGAGTAAGAGGCGCTGTACCTGACCTACTACGCCGCTGGCCACCGCCAGATCCGGCACGCCGTCGCTGTTGACATCGCCCCAGGTCAGGTCGCTGGCGCTTGCGTAGATCCGGTCGGCCAGCGTCTCGAGCGCGCCCAGTGCTGCTCGTTCGTTACGATAGAGGAGAACACTGTCATCGGTAAGTACGGACAGATCCTCGTCACCATCGGAATCCGCGTCGATCCAGGCGACGCCGGTCGTGGGTTCGCAATTGTCTGCCGTCCAGGCCAGGTCCAGCAACAGTGTGCCGGATGCGTCAAGCCCGTTATTGACGAACACCCGATCGAGGCCGCCGAGACATTCTTGACCCTGCAAGATGAACATGCTGCGTTGGGCATTGCCAACTGCAAGATCCGGCCGGCCATCCTGGTTCAGGTCGCCCCAGGCCAGCGCGCGGGTGGAATCGGTCATGGGTGCGGTCCAGGCCAGATCCATCTGCAGGGCGCCGGCTGTTCCATCCCAGCCGCGGTTGATGTAGATCTGATTATGCCCGCACGCGGTGTCTCCCTCTGCACAGGCGCTCGCGTCCGCGCCAACGGCCAGATCCAGACCGCCATTGCCATCGACATCTGCCAACACCGCACTGTAGATAGGGGCGAAGCCGGAGGTGGGGGAAGGCAGCGACCAGACTCGGGTGAAGCGGATCGTATCGCCCGTTGACTCGTTGCGGTAGATGTGGCTGGCGCGATCGCGATTGGCGACAAAGAGATCAAGGAGCCCGTCGCCATCCAGATCACCCCAGGCCAACGCGGTGGGGGCCTCTCCCGCGAGCGTCAGCGCGCGCTGGAATCCAAACCGGCCATGCTCGTCGATGCCCCGGTTGAGGTAGATCGTCGTGTCGACAATGAGATCGAGCGCGCCGTCGCCGTTGGCGTCGCCGGCAGCGATCACACCCTGGCCGGACGCGGACTCCCAGGCGGCTACGGAGTCGAGCCTGCCGTAGCGGTTCAGAAAAATCTTGCTGGGGCCTCCGCTATTACCGAGCACGGCATCGAGGTCGCCGTCGCCGTCCATATCCGCGAGCAAGATATGGTCCGCGTCCGCGCTTCCGTCACCGAATGCAACGATCTCGAAGCCAACAGTGGCCGGGGTTGCTGGCTGTTGCGCAACGGGTCGTCGCGGTTCTAGGCCAGGTGCAGTCTGCATTTCTGGCGACGCCGCACTGGCCGCAGCAGGTGTGGCGACAAGGCTGCCTAGCGCAAGCCAGGCAGCCAGGGCCAGCCCCAGCGCGAGCAAGAGAGAAGCCGCCGGGTATACCGCAGAGCAACGCACATGGGGAGTCCAGTTGCACATGGTATAGATTTCTCCCTGTGGGAAAAGGGGGTATCGGTGACGGTCAGGAGTGATGGTTGATCGGGAGCTGTGCAGAACAGACTGCGTGGGCTATTCTACCGTAAAAGAGTCATGAATGCTATGGGGATTTTTGGATACCGGCCCGCAGAAGGGTCATTGCAGGCCGGCTGGTGGACCTTTACGCGTCTGCTTGGCGATAGCGCGCTGCCACGGCCGACGCGCGCTGGCGCACCAGATCACGCAGCACCGCTGGCTCGAGTACCTCAACGGCAGGGCCGTAGGCCAGTACCGTGGCGGCAGCCCACTCCAGTTCAGGGGAGCTGAACTCGACAACCACGCTGCCATCATCGGCTTCTGCCAGGGAATCCCAGTAGGCGCGGTTGTGACGCGCCAGTGCGGCGGTAGCTGCATCAAAGCGCATGCGCACGCTGATGCCCTGCGACATGCGCTCGGTATCCATGAATTCTCTGGCGTCGAAATCGGCAGGCCGGCGAAAAGTATGATCCAGCAGCTTCAGTTGGCGCATGCGGTCGACGCGGAATTGGCGAATGTGGCGTCGTAGATGGCAGTAGCCTACCACGTACCACCAGCCATAGCCGTGCACCAGGGCATAGGGGTCGACGTCGCGCATAACAGGCTCGCTGCGCTGCTGGCCCTGGTATGCCATGTGCACGGTGCGCTCTTCACGCAGTGCCTGGCGTAACAGGGCCAGCTGGTCGCCCAACGCGTTGGAAGTGGGGCGCGTTATGGCCATGGCCACCATGGTACGCCGGGCCCATGCAACTTCTTCCAGGTGAATCTCGGGCAGCACATTGTCCAGCTTGGCCATGGCGCCTCTGGCCGCTTCCTCGTAGAGACTGCCCCACAGCTCGCCCACAACACCGATTCCCAGATAAAGTGCCACCGCTTCGGATGGTGTGAAGACCAACGGCGGCATCTTGTAGCCCCGCACCAGGGAGAAGCCCCCGTGTGGGCCACGCTCTGAATAGATAGGGATGCCCATCTCGTCGAGGATTTCGACATAACGATGCAATGTGCGCACCGAGATGCCGAGCTCTGCGGCCAGCTCAGCCGCCTTCTGATTGGGCTGTCGCTGGAGCAACATGATGAGCGTTATGAGTCGAGTAGCAGGATTGGACATACCGTTATTGTAGCCACAAAGGGGTAGGGGCGAAAAATCTTTCGCCCCTACCCTGATCCGGCGCGGGTCATCGGGGCGAAAAATCTTTCGCCCCGATGACCCAGGCCCTAGACCTTCTCCACAGGGATATACAGCTCAAATATGGAGTTCGGATCGTTGGGGTCGAAGCGCGCATCATAGTACTCGAACTCAGGACCTGAGGCCCGGCGATAGCCTGACGACGGCAGCCATTGGTTGTAGATCTCCTCGAAGGTCTTGCCAATGGCAGGCAGCGTCGTGGTGAAGACTGCATAGGTCGCGGCCGGGATCTCCCAGCCGACCATGCCCTCGGGCAACTCAGCGGTCTGTTTGACTTCGCAGGCGGCCAGATAGTCGAACTCTCCGGTCTGTTCGTCCATATTGTCGCCAGCACCGTAGCAGACCTCTGGGTGAACGGCATCGTGCAACTCGCCCATGCGCGCGGCGAAACGCTCCCATAAGGTAGGGATCGCGTTGCCTTCAGGCCGGCCATGGTAGAGCAGGCCTGCTACTTTGAAGGCGGGCTTCGTGACGATCTTGGCTTCCTTAATGACTTCCATCTTCTGACTCCTATTTTGGACTGGTCTGGTATACGCTTGGGATACGGTTGCCTGGCCAGGCGTTCATAGCAGGGTCACCGGTTTGGTAACGGTGATCTGCAACTCTATGATACAGCCGGTTCATGTCATTTCGCGACATATATCTGGTCGGATTCAGAACATTTGTGCGATCTGGGCTTGCGCGTTTATGTGGTAATGTTGTTTGGATACCGGTCGTACCTGCGGCACGCCTTGAACGTCACGAGACCAGTGATTCGGCGGCCAAGACAGTGACCAAACAGGCGCGTCTACTTGTCAGTGAACCGTAAAGTCTGTCTTCACCCTCCGCAGGCGATCTTGTAGTACAATCGCGCGAGACCGTAACTGGTTTCACGGCGCACGCCAGGCAGGCCACTCCCCGCGGCAAGCATTCCTTGTGCGCAGGCGGCGACTCTGCTTGAGCGGGCACCCCCGCCGTTCAAACAGAGAGGTTCTATGACCATATCCTGGCAATTCACCATTCTTACAGCCTTAAACCTACTCACAGCGGTGGCAGCCAGTATCGTTGCCCGCGTCAGTTGGCGCCGGCGCTTCGTCCCGGGCGCGCGTGCGCTGTCCAGTGTGATGGCTGCCGTGGCGCTCTGGGCCTTAGCCGATGCTGTAGGGAACATGGCGCTGACCCTCGAGACGCGACTGGCTGCCGCCAAGGTCAGCCATATCGGTGTGCAATTGACGGCCGTCCTGTTTCTGATCTTCTGTGCGCGCTACACGCGACGGGATCGTTGGCTCACCCTCTTCTGGCTGGCTGCTCTGTTCGTCGTTCCCATGATCACCTTGGTCATGGTCTTTACGAATGAGTTGCATTACCTGGTTTGGACAGATATCCGTCTAGTTAACCTGCCCATGGGGGTAGAGGATGAATTCGTTTATGGCCCGTGGTTCTGGGTGGCGGCCGCCTACAATTACCTGCTGATCGCCTGCGGCAGCATCCTCTTAGTCCAGTCGATCTTCCATTACCGCGATATCTATCGCCGCCAGTTTCTGATTATTGTGTCCGCCGTGAGTGTGCCCTGGATCGCCAACATTGCCTTTCTCATGGGGCGGACGCCATTTCCCGGCCTGGACTGGACGCCGTTTGCCTTTACCCTGTCGGGCGCGCTCCTGGCCTGGGCCATCTTCTACTGGCGACTCTTCGATCTGGCGCCGGTGGCGCGTAGCCTGGTGCTGGAAAGCATTGGTGACGCCGTCATTGTGCTGGACGGGCAACAGCGCATTGTGGACGCCAATCCTGCCGCGGCGAGTTTGTTAGCGGTACCGGGCCAGAAGCTGGTGGGTGTCAGCCTGAAGGCGTTGCTCGATGACGCGCAGCTGATAGCGACGCTGACTGGTACGGGCTACAAGAAACAGGTCGTGATATCACGTGACACGGGCGACCAGCGCACTTTGCAGGCCACGGTCACGCCACTCATCGACAACATCGGGCGGCCAATCGGGCGGCTGGTCGTGCTCCATGACATCAGCGAGCTGAAGCACGCCGAGCAGGAGCTCCGGGCCAGTGAGCGCCGGTATCGCGGCCTTGTCGAAAAGGCGCCGTTCCCCAGCATCGTGACCACTGCCGATGGCAGCCGCTGTCTCTACCTGAACCAACGGGCAGCTGAGCTGCTGGATACGAAGGTTTCTATGGTGATTGGCAGGGCGATCGAAGAGTTCTTCGACGACGCTGAGGCTGGCGCGGCGCTGTACGCGCGTATGGCTGAAGATGGGGCGGTCAACGATCATGAGATTTGCATCCGCACGAGCCAAGGAAGGCGGATTTGGGTATCAGTGACGGCCGTTCCCATACAGTTTCAGCAGGAACCAGCCGTCTTTGCATCGTTGGTCGATGTGACCCACCACCGGCTTGCCGAGCAGGTGCTCCGGGAGGCCAGAGACACAGCCGAAGCCGCGACGCGCGCCAAAAGCGAATTCCTGGCCACAGTCAGTCACGAGCTGCGTACGCCGTTGACCAGTATTTTGGGGCTGACCGAAGTGTTGCAGGCTGATATATACGGCACATTGAACCAGCGCCAGGCACACGCCTTGCGCGTGATTGAAGAAAGCGGGCGCCAGTTGCTGACGCTCATCAACGACATTTTGGACTTATCGAAGATTGAAGTAGGGAAATTACATCTCAACCTTGACCACTGCCTAGTCAGCCACCTCTGTGAAGCCAGCCTGGACGATGTGCGCCGGCTGGCGATGCAGAAACGGCACCGTCTCCACAGCGAATGGACGCCGGCAGATCTCGAGATATGGGGAGACCGGCGGCGCATCCGCCAGATGCTGGTGAACCTGCTTGACAACGCGATCAAGTTCACGCCCGATGGCGGCGATATTGGGATTGCGGTGATCACGGACGCTCAGCGGGGCGCAGTCGATATCACTGTCTGGGACACGGGTATCGGCATTGCAGCCTCCGATTGTCACAGGCTTTTTCGGCCCTTTGTGCAGCTCGATGCCGGCCTGACGCGCCATCACGGCGGCGCTGGCCTGGGATTGGCCCTGGTACGCCGACTGGCAGAGATCCACGGCGGCAGCGTGGCCATATCCAGCCAGGAGGGACAGGGCAGCCGTTTCACTGTCACATTGCCCTGGTGGCCTCCGGCAGGGGAGAGCGAGCAGGGTGAGCGGGAAGCCACGCTCGATAGAATGGTGGCCGAGAATGTATCGTGGGCTAGGAGGGACGGAACCGTCGCGCAACCGGCAACCGTCCTGCTGGCAACCAATACGCCCATCACCGCTAGCATTCTGCGCGCAGGCTTGGCGGCCCGCGGCCATAGCGTGTTGGACGCGGCAACTGGCCCGGCGCTACTGCGCCAGCTCCAGGAACAAAACGTCGACCTGATCCTTTTCGACGTAGATCTACTTGGCGCTGATGGTCCTGGGAGTGTCCATTGGCTGCGTACCTCTCTCGCTGCCGATGGTATGGAGGATGCGGGTCGCCTTCCCCTGATTGCTCTGACGTCGCTGGCGCTGACCGAGGAACGTGACCAGTGTCGAGCGGCGGGCGCTGACGACTGTTTTGCCAAACCGGCCTCGATTGCACTCCTGTGTGAGCGAATTGAGGCGCTTTTCGAGGAACGTTGTCGCGCGTAGCTGTCCCCCTTGCGCCGAATCCTTTGCGGTGCCGGCTGGCGCGGTGAAGGCAGCTGGCATGATTCTGGTTTGAGAGGCGTACGCCAGCAAGCCAACGTGGCCGGCTGCGCTTCCTATAGCCTTGTGTGCTCCCCTACCGCAGCCGGGGGCAGGGCCAGGCCACTGCCCAATTGCCTGGAGATTAGGTATAATCGAGGTGAATCCACCGCCACTCAAACCCTGGATCAGGAGTCCCTGCCATGAAATCTGCGCTTAAGATCGTGATGCTTACCTCCGAGTGCGTGCCCTACGCCAAGACTGGAGGGTTGGCAGATGTCGTCGGCGCGCTGCCGCAAACGTTACGCGCCATGGGCCATGACGTTATTGTGGTCATGCCCCGCTACGGGCGTATCGACGGCAGCAAGTTTGGGCTACAACGCCACTTCGAGTCCATGGGCGTCTGGATGGGCAACGAATTGGAATGGTGCGCAGTTGATAAGGGCGAGAATGACGGAGTGCCGGTTTACTTTATCGAATCGAACAAGTATTTCGAGCGCGCGGGCCTCTACCATGACGAGAATTTCAATGACTATAGCGATAACCCGCGACGCTTTGGTTTTCTGACCCGCGCCGGGCTGCAGCTCTGTCGCGACATCGGCTTCAAGGCAGATATCGTCCATGCCCATGACTGGCAGACCGCGCTGGCGTCGGCCTATCTCAGAATCTGGCATTGGAACGATGCGGCCCTTGGCCGCGCGGCCAGTGTGCTGACCATCCATAACCTGGCCTATCAGGGCAAGTACAGCGCAGCTGACTACGACTATTTGGGGCTGCAGTGGGGCAACTTCACCCCCGACAAGTTTGAGGACCATGGCGCCATGAATTTTCTGAAGGGCGGCATCGTGTACGCGGACGTGGTGAATACAGTAAGCCCCACCTATGCCAGCGAGACGCGCACGCCGGAACTCGGGTATGGGCTGGCGCCATATCTCAATGATAAGGGCTCAGATTACCTGGGCATTCTCAACGGTATCGACTATGCCCAGTGGAACCCCGCGCAGGACCGCTTGATCCCGGCCAACTATACCGCGGCGGATCTGTCCGGCAAAGCTGTGTGTAAACAGGCGCTGCAAAAGCGGTTTTCCCTGCAGGAGAATGCCAATACGCCCATCGTGGGCGTGATCAGCCGGCTCGTGGACCAGAAAGGGCTCCATCTCCTGGCCGAGGCCATCGAGGAGATTGTCAGCAACATGGACGTGCAGTTCGTGATCTTGGGGTCAGGCGACAAGGGGCTGGAATGGTATTTTGGCAGCCTGCCAGCCCGCTATCCCGGCCAGATCGGCGCCTACATTGGATATAACAACGAGCTGGCGCATTGGATCGAGGCGGGGTCTGACTTCTTCATCATGCCGTCTATCTATGAGCCCTGTGGTCTCAACCAGATCTACTCCCTCAAGTACGGTACCCTGCCTATTGTGCGCGCCACGGGCGGCTTGGAGGACACGGTACAGCAGTACGATGAGGCTGCCGGCACTGGAACGGGCTTCAAGTTCCTACAACCTACTGCCAGCGCCATCTACTACACGGTGGGTTGGGCTGTAAGCACCTACTACGATCGGCGCCACCATATACTCCAGATGATCCGGACCGCTATGGCTCAGGATTATTCGTGGGAAAAGAGCGCGCGCCAATATGTTGCCCTTTACGAGCAGGCCATGGCGAACAAAGCTGCTAGAGACGGCGCAGCAGGCTAATTACCCTACTTCCTAGAAACTGCTACTGGCCGCCCGATCCGCCCTGGATCGGGCGGCCACTTTTTGGTGAATAGCCGCTGGCCACGACGCCTGAGTCTGCACAAACCAGCATCATGATATCTACATAACGCGCGTTATGTAGACAACTTCCCTTTGCTAACCCTTATAACTTACGGAACAGTAAGTGGGTTGACCGTCATTCCCACGAAATGAAATGCAGTAAATTGACGTTTTAGCGGTCCGTGCTATCCGGTAGAGTGAAGCTGGAGCGTTTGCACCCCAGGGCCCATGCTGCTTCGACGTGTCGAGCCAAACATGTTAAGGAGGATTATGCAGCCTCTCGATCATCGTGTGCCAACCGGGCACCGCGCGCAGAGCCATCTCAAATGGGTGCTGCGACTGTGCGTTGTGGTCGTGGCGTTAGGGTGGTCGCTAATTGAGGCGTTCGGCCAGCCTGCACACCGGGCCCTGGCACAACCGTCAGCCCAACTGGAGCTCACCGAAAGCGTTTCGGCCAGCCAGGTCGAATCGGGCGCTCCATTTCAATATTTGCTCGTTTATGGCTGTATTGATACGGGCACCAACTGCACGGGGGCGACCATTACCGATGTGTTGCCGCCCCAGCTGACGTACATCCCCGACTCGGCATCGAAAACTGCAGATGTGCAATCGGTCACCTTTACGCCCGATCCATCCGGCGCGACTGGCGGCACCCTGACCTGGCACTTCAAAGATCCCCTCCCATCCGGTCGCAGCGGCATGGTACGCTTCCAGGCGAAGTTTCCTCCGGGCACCGTACCGGGCACCACCGCCCTGGACCACGCCACCTTTTCTGCCTCCAATGCAGCGAGTGTGACCACGGTCGATGTCGCAACGACTGCCACCGGTGTTTTTGAGATGTTCGCCCGTAAACAGGGCGGTCCCGCCATCACGGGCAACGCTACCGATTTCAGCGTGGAGATCTGTAGTCCCGATGATGTCGGTGGTGTGCGGCTGATGTCGCCGGTCATCACCGATACGCTGCCCGCGGGCGCCATATTCATCGGCGCTGAAGGCACCCAGGACGTAGACTGGACCTATTCCCCTGTCATTTCTCCCAACATCGGCGGCACGGTAACCTTTGTCAACTTGCCG
Organism: Caldilineaceae bacterium; assembly: GCA_019455155.1. Classification (GTDB taxonomy): domain Bacteria; phylum Chloroflexota; class Anaerolineae; order Caldilineales; family Caldilineaceae; genus JACFMY01. The sequence continues at coordinate 7,112 of JACFMY010000041.1, read as the reverse complement.
CCCGTTCCGGTGGGAGAGTGCCTGGCCCGCCGCGTAACCATACGGTATAACCTGGTGCCAGGCAGCCAGCAGACGAACGCTATACTGGCCAGCGGTACGCCCGAGGGCTGTACGGGCAGCCCGTTGCCGGCCTACTGCCAGGGCCAAAGCACGCGCACGCTGTCCGCGAACCTTCCCTTCAGCGTGATCAACCCCTACGCCCAGGCTACCACCAGCAAAACCTCGACCAGCCTCTCCTCCTTTGAAGGCACAGAGGCCAGGCCTGGAGAAACTGTCACCTACACGGTCAGCGCCGGCAATGCTGGCTATTTGGCGTTGGCGAACACGATTGTCACGGATACCGTGCCCATCGAGCTCGCACTCGCTTCGTGGACGGCCGGCGGCGCCCCCACGCGGCCGGTAACGACCGCCTACCAGTTGAATGGCGGCTCCTGGGTCGTGGTTCCCAACGGGCCATTTACCAGCGATGCGGTCATCACCGTTGCCCAACTGAACCTGCCGCCGGGCAACGCCATTACGGCCCTGCGTTGGGAGCTTGGCACCGTGGCGGTGGGTGCAGCCGGCTGGAATGCCAGGGTCGCCGGCGCGGTAAAGAATACCCTGGTGCCCCAGGATCCACCCCAGACATTCCAGAACTGCGTGACGACGGGCAGCAAAACGCTCACGCAGACCGTTCAGTCCTGCAACACTGTCCGCGTGGTAGCCAATCGCAGCATCCCGCGCGTGACGCGATCGGGCACGCCCGGCGTGCGCTATCCGTTGGAGGTCATCGACTATACGGTTGAGCTCTCCAATGCCGGCGTCGCGCAGCTTCCGCTCGACAATCCCGTGTTGGCCGATCTGATCGCGCCCGAGCTGACCATTGTGCCGGGCAGCGTCCTATTTGATACCGGCGCCAGCGCGCCGGGTGCACCGGTGCCGAACTTTGAGGTCCTCGCCAACTATGGCGGTAGCGGCAAGACCTTGCTGCGGTGGAGCTGGACCAACAAAGCGGGCAGCGGCGGCGCCGACGCACGCTTTAGCCTGCAGCCGGGGCGAAAACTGGTTGTTCGCTACCAGGTGATGGTCGTCGACGGTACCGTGCCCGGCGTCTACGACACCATGACAGCGCTGGCCGACTGGAGCGGCCCCACCAACCCCAATAACCCGACCAATCCACAGAATATCTTCTTGTGCAACGGCGACGCCGCCTACGTCGACACGCTCGATCTCGATGGCGATGGTATCTTTACAGAGCGCTCCTGCAAACAGTCGTTGCCTGCTGCAGTGGGCGTGAGCCTTGCCCTGCAAGGACGGAAATATGTCCGTGGCCTGGTCGACTGTGCCACCTACGGCACCGCAGCCTGCGAAGATGGAGATTTCAACAAGCTGGGCCTGACCGTACCGGGCGGCGCAGTCGATTATCGGGTCGTCATTACCAACAGTAGCAACGTATCGGTGACCAACCTGGTCATGGTCGATATTCTGCCTGCAATCGGCGATACTGCCGTCGTGGCCTCGGTCAACCGTCTAAGTGCCTGGCGACCGAACCTGCAAGGGCCCGTCACGGGTCCTGGAGGTGTGCCCCTGACGATCTGGTATAGCACCAAGGGCAATCCTTGCCGGCCTGAGATGATCGCGTCGGGCCCACCAGGCTGCGAAGCGCCATCGTGGTCCACAACGCTGCCTGGGGACCCAACCAGTGTGCGGTCTATCAAGATCGAGCTCTGCAACTATGACATCAACGGCCAGCGCACGGAGTGTCTGGTCCTGCCTCGCGGCAGCTCTGTGACCTTTGATTGGCCCATGGTGGCGCCGTACGATGCTCCAGCAGACGCTTCCTGTCTGACACCACCCCAGGGTCATCTATTCAACCGGGCTGCGAATCCCGCGTGCCAGATTGCCTGGAACTCATTTGGCTTCAGCGCTGTCGAGGCTACCCAACCGCCGGGTGCGCCGGGCGCGGTGGTCTTTCAACCGGCTGAGCCGAGCAAAACGGGCGTCCGCGTGGGGCCAGCGGGCGCTGGCGCCTATACCGTGGGCAACCTGGTATGGCTGGATGTGGCGGGCTGGGAGAATGACGGCATTCAGCAAAGCGTCGAACAGATGGTAGGCGGGCTGAGCGGCATCCGCGTCGAACTGTACAACGGCGCGGGCGCCTATCTTGCCTACCGCATAACTGGCCCAAGCAACACGGGCCAGCCAGGATATTACGCCTTCACCAACCTGCCGGCTGGCAGCTACAAGCTCCGCTTTTATTTGCCCGCGGGCTTCTCGCCGGCGCCACAAAATGCCGGGAGCGATGACGCGCTCGACAGCGATGGCTTTAGCTCGGGGACGGACCCGACCTACGGGGACTATTACGAAACCGAGCTGTTCAACCTGACTGCCGACGACCTGACGCGTGATTTTGGTGTGTGGCGGCCGGTGGACTACGGCGACGCACCTGCGCAGTATCCGACTGTCGTAAGTGAGGCAAACCAGGGCGATGCCGCGCGCCACGTTATCGTGTCCGGCATTCGCCTGGGGGCGACGGTGGATGCCGAAACGAATGGCCAACCCCACGCAAAGGCTCACGGCGACGACACCGTGGGCGCGCCCGACGATGAAGATGGCATCGGCTTTCCCAGCTATTTGGGCACCGCCGCGCTGCCAACCGCGGTCATGTTCATTGGCGAGAGCTCGACTCTGACCGTCACCGCGGCCACCATCGATCCAGTGTCGCGTCCAGGTTACCTCAGCGCGTGGATCGATTTCAACCGCAACAACGTGTGGGAGGTGACCGAACAGGTCATCACAAACCTTGCCATCAATGGCGTCGCACAGGTGAGTGTCACCGTGCCTGCTACCGCAACCGCGGGCGGAACCGTGGCACGCTTCCGCTACAGCACGCAGCCCAGCCTGCCGCCCACCGGCACGGCCAGCGACGGCGAGGTAGAGGACTATGCGGTCCAATTGCTGGCTGCGCCGCAAAAAACGATTGCCGTCACCTCCGAAGCGCATTCACTTGACCCCGAAGTCGTCATCGGTGAAATCGTGCGCTACCGCCTGGTCGCGCAAATTCCGGAAGGCCAGGTGACGAACTTCAAAATCGAGGACAGGATCCCCTTCAACCTTCAGTTTTTCGATGACGGCACGGCCAAGGTCGCGTTCGTCTCGACCAACGGGATCACGTCCACCGATGCGGGACTCAACGGTGCGGCAGTGGCCGGCAACGCTCCGGTGACGCCAAGCTTTGTTATTCCAGCCGCCAATATCTCGGGCGGTCCCTTCGGCAGCGGTACCAAGCCAGTTTTCAGCTTTGGGACCCTGACCAATCCAGATACAGATGCCGACGCTGAGTATGTGGTTGTGGAGCTCAACGCCCTCGTGTTGAACAGCTCCTTCAACCAGGATGGCCAGACCCGCACCAATTCCTTTGTGGTCAGCTTCGACAATGTGAACCGGGAATCAAGCGGCGTGACGGTGACCATCCGCAAGCCTGCCGTACGCATTACCAAGGAACTGCTGACCCGGCCCGCGCAGCTGGCGCCCGGGGTGGCGGTGACCTACACCATAGAGATCTCCCATGCGTTCTGGAGCAATGCGGACGCCTTCGAAGTTGTCATCAGTGATGTCGTTCCACCTGAGCTGGAAAACCCCCAGATCATATCCGTAACGTCAAGTGGCGTGACACCGCCGGTGGATGCAGGATCGATTGTGGACTCCATGATCCGCGTGCCGGCTGCGGGCGAATTTGACCTGCCGCGCGGCGCGTGGGTGCGCATCTATTTCAGTGCAACCATCGCTTCCGATGTGCCATCGCCATACGTCATCAAGAATGTGGGGCGCGTAGATTGGACCTCATTGCCGGACAACGGCACCGTGGGCAATCCCACGGGATCCACGACGCCAGGGCCGTCAGGCGAGCGCGACGGTGAGCGCAACGGCTATGGCAGCTACAACGACTATCGTTCCACCAATTCCGCGGAGTTTCAGGTGGACAGCGATTGGGGTGATCTGCCGGATGGCCCCTATCCGACAAAGAAGGCCAATAACGGCGCCTCGCACCTGGTGCAGCTCAGTGGCAACCCATTTCTGGGTGCGCAGGTAGATATCGATGACATCGACCGTATCAATGCCTCGGCCACCGGCGACGACAATGGCGACCGCAACGACGATGAGGATGGCGTCGTATTCTTGACGCCGTTCCAGCCAGGGCAACCGGCGGTTGTGCGCGTCACCACCGGCACGCCTGGCTATCTAAGTGTCTTTATCGACTTTGACGACAACGGCACGCTTGACACGGTGCCGATTACATCTGTCACGACGGTTTCGGGCACGGGCACGGGCTACATTCCGAACGGCGGCCTCATTGGGGACATGTACTTCAACGCCGCCGGCACCTATGATCTCACCATCCCGGTGCCGGCGAATGCTGTTGGGCCGATGGCGAGCCGCTTCCGGTTCACCAAGACCGCAGGTGAAGGGGGCAACTCGCCGCTCGGTAAGGCCGCCTCGGGTGAGGTAGAGGATTATATTCTCAACAGCGTCGGCGATCAGCTCTGGATCGATGATGGCGGGCCAAACCTCCTGAACGCGGCCAATGGTCGCTTTGACGCGGGCGAGTCGCCGGTGCCTGCGGGCGTTGCCCTGGCGCTGGTCCGCTCCGGCACGACCACGCCCATTGCCACAGCCACGACCGATGCCAGCGGTCGCTATCGCTTCAATGGCCTTTCGCCCGGCGACTATCAAATTGTGGTAACGGCCGCGAATTTCCAGCCCGGCGGCCCATTAGCTGGCACCCTGAGCACCTTCACGGCCGAGCCAAATGCAAATGCGGATGGCGATAACAACGACAACGGGATCGATGTCTTGGATCCAGCCGTGAGCGGCATCGCCTCCAGCAGCTTCACGTTGGACCTGGCCACAGAACCGGATGTCGCCATTGACGGTGACGGTGTCAATTCGAATCTTACCGTGGACTTCGGCTTTGTCCGCAACGACTGGGGGGACCTCCCGGATGGCCCCTACAATAGCGATGGCATTGGCACGGCTGGACCGAGCCACACGGTGGTGCCTGGCCTCTACATGGGCGCGTTGGTGGATGCCGAGGTCACTGGCCAGCCAGATGCTGCGGCCCAGGGCGACGATCTAAACGGCGGCGCGGATGACGAAGATGGTGTAACGCTGCCGCCCTACTTCTTCGCGGGCAGCACCACGACGGTCCCCGTCAATGTGGTGAACAGCACTGCTGTCCAGGCTGTTCTGTATGGCTTCATAGACTTCAATGGCGACGGCGACTTCCTCGACGCGGGCGAAAAGGTGACGGCGACTGTGCCCGCCTCCACGTCAGGACCCGTCAATCTGCTGTTCAACGTGCCAACCAGCGCCACGACAGCAGCCAGCTTCGGCGCGCGCTTCCGGCTCAGTACGAGCAATAACTTGACCGCGGATGGGCCCGCTCCCAACGGCGAAGTGGAAGATTATCTGGCAACTGCCCAACGGTTTGACCTCGCCCTGACCAAAGTGCTGGCATCTGGACAGGGCAGCACCATGCGATCGGGCGACACCGTGACCTTCACGCTAAATGTCATCAACCAGGGAACGTTGCCGGCCTATAACATCGCGCTGGTGGATTATCTGCCACCCGGCTTCACCCTTGCCGACAGCGACTGGACCGACCTTGGCGACGGCAGAGCTGTCCTGAACGCGCCGCTGGCTGGTCCCCTAACGCCTGCCGCCACGGCTTCTGTAGACATAACGCTCTACACTGGTACGCGCACCGGCGGTATCTTCAAGAATTATGCGGAGATCTCGGCGGCCGATAACGATACTGACGCCGGCAACCCGCTTCCCGTGGATGCCGATTCCACACCGGACGCCAACAACAGTGAAAGCCCGGTGGTAGACAACGAGATCAACAAGAACGGCAAGTTCACGCCCGGCGATGACGAGGATGATCACGACGTGGCCGCGATCGAGGTGCTAGTCTTTGACTGGGGCGACCTGCCGGATGGCAATGCAGTCAATTCGCCCAATTACCAGACGCTGCAGGCCAATGGCGGCCCCGTCCACCAGATGATTCCTGGTCTCCGCCTCGGCGCGCTGGTAGACTCTGAATTCAACGGACAGCCGGCCGCGGCAGCTGACGGGGACGACACGGTCGATAGCGATGACGAGGACGGCGTCGCCTTCCCCGTCTTCTATGCCAGCAAACAGGCGGTTGTCACCGCGACCGTGTTTATCACTCCCGGCCAGCCGTCCAGAGTATATCGTTTTATCGACTTCAATGGCGACGGCGATTTCAACGACACGAATGAGGCAGTCTCCTCCGTAGTGAGCAGTAGCGGCTCCGTGCCGGTGACCTTCACGGTGCCGCTGGGTGCTGACACCACCAAGCTGCTGGGCGCCCGCTTCCGTCTGAGTACAGACGCCAATCTGGGCTCGGGCGGCGCGGCCTCCAATGGCGAGGTCGAAGACTATCTGATCCAGGTATTGCCTGTCTACGATCACGGAGATTTGCCTGACGCCGGCGCAGGTACCGGTCCGCAGGACTACCAGACGCTGCTGGCGAACGGCGGGCCGCGGCACCAGCTCGTGCCCGGCGTATACCTGGGCGCAGGCGTGGATGATGAGAGTGATGGCCAGCCCACTGTGGGCGCGACCGGGGACGACGCCAATGGCGATGACGACGATGGCGTCATCTTCCGCGGTCCCGCGACGCCCGGTACCACGGTCCAGATCGAGGTGATTGCCTCCACGGCCGGCTATCTGAACGCGTGGTTCGATTGGAACGAGAACGGCGACCTGGAAGCGAGCGAGCAGCCCTTCCTTGACCGGCCGCTGGTCGCCGGCTCAAATCTGCTGGATCTGGCGGTGCCGGCGGGTATCAGTCCGGCCGAGATCTTCTGCCGCTTCCGCTTTACGACGGGAGCGGGCCAGGCGACGACGCCGGGTGGCACTGCGACCAACGGTGAGGTGGAAGATTATGTGCTCATGAGCCTGGGTGACAATCTGTGGCTCGACAACGGCGAAGGATCCGGCACGCCCGACGACGGCATCCAGAATGGCAACGAGGTTGGCGTGGCTGGCGTTACCGTACAGCTGCGCGGCGCCAACAACCAGGTTCTGGCTACAACCTATACCGACGG
>JACFMY010000668.1 GCA_019455155.1 Caldilineaceae bacterium | reverse complement strand
GCTCAACGGTCATATGGCGCGTGAGGGCGATCCTGGGGTGGAGCATACCATGGAAGAGGAGTTGCGACGGCCACTGCTGCCTGCTGTCTACCGGCTGCAGCATGCAGGTGTGCCCGTACTGCTTGCCTATGGCCGGCACGATCAGCGCGTGCCCTACTGCCCCATACACTCGAAATATTGTGTCATCGACCACCGCGTGGTAATGGAAGGCAGCTTCAACTGGTACAACACCTCGGTTTTTTCCCACGATCTCTACGTTGTGGCTGCTGACTTCGATGTCGCACAGCTGTATATCAACGAGTTCAACCAGACACTCCGAGACTTCCGCATCTATTCGTGACTATCACAACCTTGCGGACACGGCGCGCCGTGGCTAAGGTGCGGGCCTTGACCACATGCAGGGTGTCCTCGTGTCCCAAACCAATCTCATTTTCAAGGGCTCATGTATTATCCACGCACTGAACAACAGGAACGTTTTCTCGCCATTGCGGCTGAGTTGGCTGAGCGTTTTGCCGCGCGCGCGGCAGAACAAGATCGGGCCGGCGCCTTTCCATATGATAATTTCGCTGATATCCGGGAAGCCGGGCTGCCCGCGCTGGTTGTACCGGCCAGCTACGGCGGCTGGAACGCAGGCCTAGCCGACACGGTCATGGCCATGGAGCGGCTGGCCATGGGCGATGGCAGCACGGCCCTCAGCCTTACCATGCACATGCAGACGATTGGTTCCGCGCTGGAAGAAGGCGGATGGCCCGAACAACTCCTGGAACAGATCTGCCGGGATGCCGTGGAACGGGGCGCGCTGATCAACTCGATTGCCACAGAGCCAGAACTGGGTAGCCCGAGCCGCGGGGGCAAACCACGCACGGTTGCCCAGCCACAGCGCGGCGCGGACGGGCAGATCGAGGCCTGGCTAATTGACGGCTACAAGAGCTTTGCCAGCATGTTTCCCGTATTGGATTACCTCATCGTCCCTGCGACGTTGCAGGACGGCAGCGACGACGTTGGCCGCTTTGTGGTTCCCAATGGCGCGGGCTTCTCGGTCGTGCAGCCATGGGATGCCATGGGCATGCGCACGACAGGCAGCCACACGGTGCGCATGCAGGCCGTTACAGTGCCGGCGGCCAATCTGGTCGCACGCAGCCGCCAATCGCGCGGCGGCAAGGCCAACGCCTGGTTTATGCTCACCATCAGTGCCGCCTACGTTGGGGTCGCAGGCGCGGCGCTCGAGGCGGCGGCCGCCTATGCCTGCCAGCGCGTGCCTACCGCCCTGGGCCGGCCCATTGCTACCCTGGAGAGCATCCAGCGCCATCTCGGCCAGGCAGAGTTGCTACTTCACCAGGCCCGTCTGCATCTCTATCGCACTGCCGAGCTGTGGGAGCAGTACCCGGAGCAGCGCACGCAGTTGAGCCCTGTAGTGGCGGCGGCCAAAGTCACGGCAACCAACAATGCCGTTGCGGCAGTGGACCACTGTATGCGTGTAGCGGGCGGGGCCAGCATGACCAGGGCCTTACCCCTGGAACGATATTACCGGGATGTGCGTGGAGGACTAAGCCATCCCATCGGTGACGACGAGGCGCTGGTCATGTTTGGGCGGCTGGCAACGGAGAGTAGAAACGGCGCTTCCGGCGGCCAATAGCTCGACAGACCGACAAAAGTCGGTTGACGGTGCGTTGGCAGCCCCGCAAAATTGGCGCAGCGTCCTCTTTGGCTTGACCTGATCGATGGAACCCTACGTAGGTCTGTGACGGATCGCGCTATGTCCGGGACACCCCCTGTAGCGGACAGCACCGCTTCCTCAACAGCTGGCCGCGGGTCCAGCAATGCGCCGGCAACGCAGGCCAGCGCTGGACAGACGCAGCCGGTCTACTTTCATCTTCTCTCCTATATAGCCGGCGCCTTGACGATGTTGGCGATTACAGGCGGCGGCTTCTTCCTCTTGCAGCGGCCGGATCCTCCGCCGATTGAGATTCACCCAGCGCCTACGCCCCAGCCGGCTGCCAGCCCGACTGCGACGGCGACACCCGGGCCCATCGTCGTTTTTGTGAGCGGGGCCGTGCAACAAACGGGCACCTATACACTGCCGTACGGCGCCCGCGTCGTCGACGCACTTGTCGCAGCCGGAGGCCTCCGGCCCGAGGCCGACCCCTCTTTGGTGAATCAGGCGGCGCGAGTTTTCGATGGCGCGCAGGTGTACGTGCCCGCCCGCGGGACAGCCGCGACCCCAGCCATTGGGCTCTCTGGAGTTGTAATCGATGCCACGTCCGCCGCGCAGGCTACGGACGCCGACCTCCTTGTCAACCTAAATACCGCTACCCAGGAACAACTGGAAACGTTGCCTGGGATTGGCGCCAGCAAAGCTGCTGCCATCATCGCCAACCGTCCCTATGGCAGCGTCGATGACCTGGATCGTGTCCCTGGTATCGGGAGCACGACGCTGGATCGGCTGCGCCCGCTTGTCACCGTCCAGTAAACAAAGCCTCTGCGGCACACCGCTTCCCGGG
>JACFMY010000040.1 GCA_019455155.1 Caldilineaceae bacterium | reverse complement strand
AGGGAAGGGTTGCAGGGAGAGGTAAAAGAGGCAAGTATGTAGGATACCGCTAAGAAGCGTACACTTGTCAACCGGCTGAAGAGCATTGAAGGGCACATCCGCGGCATTGAGCGCATGGTCGAGGAAGACGCCTACTGTATGGATATCCTCAAGCAGGTCAAGGCTGTGCAGCAGGCGTTGGAGCGTGTCAGCGCGCTTACGCTGGAAAATCATCTCGACACCTGTGTGACGACTGCTATTCGCAGTGAAGACGAGGCTGAGAAGCAGCGCGTCGTGACCGAGATCATGGATGTCTTCAAAGCGACCGGCAAGCTGTGAGCCGCCGCGTGGGGTCCACGCACTAGACAAAGTTGTTTCCGGCATGGACCATGTTCGGGCCAAGGTGAGCTACCTTCCCGGCATGCTTATGCAATAGATCGATAATCGACAGAGTATACCAATCATCTCTGAAAGGGAGTGTTGCAACAATGACTGCCAAGACTTACGTTGTTCCCAATATTTCGTGCGGGCACTGCACTGCTACCATCGAGCGCGAGCTCAAGTTCGTGACCGGTGTGCAGACAGTCAAGGCTGATCTCGATTCTAAGCAGGTTACCGTTGAGGTGACCGGTGACAACATCCTGAGCGATGTGGAGCAGATGCTGGAAGAGATCGGCTATCCGGCCCAATAAGCGCGTACCATCAGGGTATAGAGGAGGCCAGGCCAGGCTGGCACAAGCCAGGCCTGCCGTGTGTTTCCTGGTGGATCCTTTTTCTGAGAGGTGAATTATGACGGCGGTACCTACCAGCCCGTCGCTGAGCAGTAAGACAAAAGAGCTGATCATCCCGATCATTGGTATGCACTGCGCCAACTGTGCCACCACCGTAGGCCGCAATCTGAAGCGGTTGCCGGGCGTGGACGAGGCCAACGTCAGTTATGCCAATGAGCGGGCCGTGATCACCTACGACCCCAAGCGGGTGACGCCCCAACAGATGATCGACCTGATCAAGGACATTGGCTATGGCGCGGCCCTGGCCGAGGTCGATCTGCCCGTCGCGGGCATGACCTGCAACAATTGTGCCAATACCATCACACGCTCGCTCAAGCGGCTCGACGGCGTGTTGGATGTCAATACGAGCTACGCCAGCGAGCGTACCCATGTGACCTATCTTCCCTCCATGGTGGAGATGGCCGACATCAAGCGCACGGTCCGTGATGCTGGCTACAAGGTTATCGATGTAGAGGGCGCCAGCGCGCAGGAACAGGTCGACGCGGAGCAGGCCGCGCGCAACGCGGAAATCGCGGACAAACGGCGCAAGGTTACGGTCGGCGCTGTGCTTACCATTGTCATCATGGGGCTGAGCGTCGGTGAGATGCTCGGTTTGCCCCTGGACTTCCCAGGACGCCTGTGGATCGTCGCGGCCCTGACCACGGTGGTGCAGGCCTATGTGGGATACGACTACTATGTCAGCGCGTGGAAGGCCGTGAAGAATCGCACGGCCAACATGGATACGCTGGTGGCCATGGGCTCCAGTGTGGCCTACTTCTACAGCCTGGCTGTCCTGCTCCTGGGTCTGGACCTCATGCATTACCATGTCTACTTTGAGTCGGCGGCCGCGATCCTGACCCTTATTACGGTGGGCAAGTTCCTGGAAGCACGGGCCAAGGGGCAGACAGGTGAGGCGATTCGCAAGCTCTTGGGTCTGCGCGCTAAGACGGCCCGCATCCTGCGTGGCACCGGCGCCCAGGCCGAAGAGGTCGAAGTGCCGGTGGAGGATGTGCTGGTCGGCGACATTGTCATTGTGCGTCCCGGCGAGAAGATCCCGGTAGATGGATTGGTGACCGGCGGCCAGAGCACAGTGGACGAATCCATGCTCACCGGCGAAAGCTTGCCAGTGGCCAAGGCTACCGGCGACACGGTGATCGGTGGCTCCATCAACAAGACGGGGAGTTTCCGCTTTGAGGCCACGGCAGTGGGCAAGCAGACCGCCCTGGCGCAGATCGTCAAGATGGTGCAGGACGCCCAGGCCAGCCGCGCGCCCATTCAGGACCTGGCCGATAAAGTGTCGGCGGTCTTTGTGCCGGCCGTCATCGGGCTGGCCCTGATCGTGGGCACCCTCTGGTTTGTCTGGGGCGCGCCGCTCTACTATCCGCACGAGAGCCGGCTGGGCATCAGCCTCATCTTCACGGCCACAGTGCTGCTGATCAGCTGCCCCTGTGCATTGGGGTTGGCGACACCCACCGCGATCATGGCCGGTACCGGTGTGGGCGCCGAACATGGCATCCTGATCAAGAATGCTGAAGCGCTCCAGAAGGCGGTGCGTGTGAACACGGTGGTGCTGGACAAGACTGGCACCATCACCAAGGGCAAGCCCGCCGTGACCGACATTGTGGTGAATCACGCATGGCGTGTGGCCAGCGGTGAGCCAGTGCCGGCTGGCGGCATGCCGCTTGCGGCGGGCGACAACGGCCACAGCGATGTCCGGGCGCCGGATCAACGGCTGTTACAGCTGGCAGCCAGCGCGGAACGCAACAGTGAGCATCCGCTGGCCGAGGCCATTGTCGAACATGCCCGAGCTGAGGCGCTTTCCCTGAGCGAGCCAACGGCCTTCAACTCTATCACCGGCCGCGGCGTCGAGGCGACAGTGGACGGCCAGGCGGTTCTGTTGGGCAGCCCGGCCTTGATGACAGAGCGCGGCGTCGCCACCGACGCGATGCGGGATGAGATTCTCCGGCTGCAAGACGAAGGCAAGACGGTGATGGCCGTGGCCGTCGCCGGCGAGCTGGCTGGTCTGCTGGCCGTGGCTGATACGGTGAAGGAGAGCAGCGCGGAAGCCATTGCTCGTATGCACAGGCAAGGGTTGCGCGTCGTCATGTTGACGGGCGATAACTGGCGCACGGCTCAGGCCATTGGTCGCCAGGTGGGCCTGGACCCAGCCACGGAAGTTACGGCCGAGGTGCTGCCCGGCGACAAGGCCCATGCAGTCAAGGAGGAGCAGAGCGCTGGCCGCATCGTGGCCATGGTAGGTGACGGCATCAACGACGCGCCCGCGCTTGCCCAGTCCGACGTGGGTATGGCCATTGGCACGGGCACGGATGTGGCCATCGAGGCGGCGGACGTGACGCTCATGCGCGGCGATCTGCGCAGCGTCCCCCAGGCCATCGAGCTAAGCCGCAACACCCTGCGCGCGATCAAGCAGAACCTGTTCTGGGCGTTTGCGTACAACGTGGCGGCGATTCCCATCGCCGCGGGCGTCCTGGTCCCCTTCCTGGGCCCGCAATACCAGCTCAATCCCATGATTGCGGCTGGCGCCATGGCCTTTAGCAGCATCTTTGTCGTGAGCAATTCTCTGAGATTGAAAGGGACATCGCTCCGGCTGCCTTAGGATTACGCTCCTGATAATCCGCAATCGTCTCCCCATTCTGACAATGTCCAACCTCAGGCACTTCAAGGCCGGGACCGCGCAGTTTGACGATTTTCTTGCGGATGGCTTTCCCACGTTCTGTTGGGCAACGCGGCTGCAATTTCCAGTTGCGTTGCCCCACCATCTGAACACTCTCCACGACCCAATTCCTCACCTGGAGCATTGTGGGGGAGAGAATTGCGATTATTCTTCTGAATCTAGAGAGGGGGCTGTGCGCGTCTGACCTTCTTCCTGGCCGTGTTGGTGTCTCTGCTGTTCGAGATACTTGAGCATAGCCTGGCACCAGGCAAGATAATTGCGCTCATAGCCGATAACGTACTGGAACAACATATCCCTCAGCTCGAAGGAATCGGCCTTCGCAGACTCGGCACTGATGGCAAGCTGTCCCGACTGTAGCGCCTGTTCGTATAACTTAAGCTGCTCCTGGTGGAGTTTAGCCTGTTCGCGAAATCGCTCCATCATACGTTCAGGATCGGCAAGCCAGAGACTGTAGGCTTTTAAGAAAAAATCACCGTAGAAGAAGCCAAGATGTGTAGGCGACTCGACACTCTTCCGCAGTGTGTCTCTACCTTCCTCGGTCAGATCATACACATTCTTGTTTTGACGTACAGACTGTTGGTCGACGATGTGATAGCGGACAAGTCCCTTCTGCTCAAGACGAGCTAGTGCCGGATAAACTTGCGTATGACTAATCGGCCCAAAAGGGACAAAACGCTGTTTCAGGAAACGTACCATCCTGCGCCGCGCCGTCGAACTTGGTGTCAACCACATCGACACTGCCGCCTTCTACCAGAGTGCCGATGGCTCCGTGCGCGCCAACGCCTTAATCCGCGAGGCTCTCTACCCGTACCCATCCGACTTGATCATTGCCACAAAGGTCGCTCCGGAATATGGCCCCAACGGTCCTACTCGGGCGACCGCTGCCGACCTGCGTGCCGCAGTCGAGGAGAACCTCAAAACGCTGGGGCTGGAGCGCCTTGACCTGGTCTACCTGCGCATCGGTTATATGGAAGTCCCGCACGGAGAATCTCTCGCCGAACAATTCGAGGTACTCGCCAATCTGCGCGAGGAGGGTCTGATCCGCCACCTCGGCCTCAGCAACGTTGACACGGCTCACCTCGCCGAGGCTCGCGCGATTGCCCCCGTCGTAGCCGTCCAGAACCACTTTCATATCGCCAGGCGCGACGAAGCGGCCGTCCTGGATGCCTGCACAGAAAATGGTATCGCCTTCGTGCCTTTCTTCCCCCTGGGCGGCGGCAGGACGGACGTCAACAGCGAACGCTTGGCCAGAGTTGCCGCCCGGCACGCCGCCACCGTCTCGCAGATCGCTTTGGCCTGGCTCCTGGCCCTCTCGCCGGTTACTCTGGCTATTCCTGGCACCGGTTCCCTTGCCCACCTGGAGGAAAATATAGCCGCTGGTTCCATCACCCTAACCCCGGAGGACCTCGCCGACCTCGCCTGATGGAGAGTCCCTTCTGGATAGACCCCATGCAAGGTCTGGAGATGCCGAACCACCTAAGCTTCAATTGTGTGTCTCATACGTTGGGCGGAGCAGGGTGGCGCACGGGCATGGCGTAGACCTGGCTGAGGCGGTTGACCAGAGTGGCACACCGCAGGCAAGCCTCGACCTTGATGCGCCGGCGGCGCAGAGGACATTCACGGGTCCGAATATTGAAGCATTTGAAACTGGCCAGCCAGTGGGCGTTGTCCGGCCGCCGGCAGTGCAGAGGGCGTCGAGAGTAAAAAACGTAGGGACCCTTGACGCCGGCATGCAGCTGGCGGATAATTGTGACACCACTGGCTGGCTAGTCACGACATGACGTTGCGGACTCGCGGTTTCTGTGAGCCAAATCCATGCCTGCTGCAGTAATTCGTCAAAGTTAACGCAGGTTCGTCCGGTCCAGAAGTCGCGATTACGCTTTGTCTCTACCCATTCTTTCCACTATCCCCCACATCCCGCCTCCGCAACCTAGCCTTGTCCAGTGACCGCGCCTGATTGAGTAATCGCACGCGGGCTGCAACTGGTTCCGTTCATGCCCTCACCAGCAGCCATGGTTTCGTGCGGCATTATCTGTTTGAAGAAGCGCCGCGCCGCTATTCGGCGCTTCTTGCTGCCAACTTCGATCTGTCTGTTCGCGTCCTGCCAGCACAAATCACCACATCAACCACCACATGTGGTGATGCTGCCCCGGCACGTTCCTTTATGAGCTAATAGCAATTGTGGCACGCCGCTACGTCGATAGCGGGCGCATGCGCGGCAACGTTGTTATCACCGTTGATTGAAGGAGGGACGGATCGTGGTCGATACGAGAATTCAGCTGTCTGCGATCTGGATCGCGCTGATGCTGGTCTATCTGTTAGGGGATGTGCTGCGCATCTTCAGCGGGGATTACCAGCGCGGTGACATCGATATCAGCAAATTCACACAGCCGATATGGTTGGGCATTTCTGTCTTGATGGTGATCCCGATCATCATGTTGCTGCTCTCCCTGATGCTGCCGCAGCCCGTGAATCGCTGGGCAAACATCATCGTCGCTGTCTTCTTTTTCCTGTTCAATCTGGTCGGGCTACCCACCTTGGTCGGCACGTACGACAAATTCCTGATTGTGGTCAGTCTGGTCTTCAACGTGATGACGATCTGGGTTGCCTGGAATTGGGCGGCGACGGCCGGATAGCTTTGCTAGGGCGAAAACCGGGCGCGGGCAACAATCTCGCAATGGTCAACTGCTGATCGCAAGTCCTGTTCTACCGGCGTATGATGTAGACGACATGCCATGCCGGCAGCGACATGCGATGTTGACACGCGTACGGATCTTCAGCGAACCACGGGCAATCTAGAAGGAGGAACAGGCGTGAACGGTATGCAAAGAATCGGCGGCATCGCCGCCTTGGTCGACGCACTGACATTCATCGTGGGTTTTGCCCTGTTCTTAACCCTGCTGGCTCCCATGGCCAGTGGAGAGCTAAACCCTGTCGAGAATGTGGCGTTTGTCGTGGATCATCAGGCCATCCTCTACACTTGGCATCTGGTCATCTACGTGGTCTTTGGTGTGTTTCTGGTCGTGCTGGCACTGGCGCTCCATGAGCGGATCAGGGCGGGCGCACCGGCTCTGATGCAGATCGCGACTGTCTTCGGCTTGATCTGGGCGGGGCTGGTGATTGCCAGCGGCATGGTCGCCAACGTTGGCGCCGCCGCGGCCATTCATCTCTACGCCACCGACCCCAATCAGGCTGCAGCCCTCTGGTTGGTCGCGGACACGGTCAAGACGGGATTGGGTGGCGGCAACGAAATCGTCGGCGGTATCTGGCTATTACTCGTGAGTTGGGCCGCTTTGCAAGGGCGCACCCTTCCCCGGCTGTTAAATTACTTCGGGATCTTGATCGGGGCCGCGGGAATCGTCACCATGGTTCCATCGCTGGCCGGCGTCGGCGCGATTTTCGGGCTGGGCTCGATTGTCTGGTTCATCTGGGCTGGCATCGTCATGCTAGGTGGCGAGCAAGTAACAGCGTAACGAATCAAACGGAATAGCAACTAAATGGGATGGCATTAGGCGACAAACTGGCCCGTGCCATCCCCGGCCGTGGAGGCGGATTCAGCCGGTAGGCTTCACAACTTGCCTCTTGAACGCCCGATACTGCTCCTTGCCAACGCTTCTGAAGTGTGATAGATCACTTGTAGAGTAGCTGTAGGCATCTGCCATCCTGCGCGTTACCCCCAGGAGCGTGTCCGCTTGCTGGCGGTTCGGCACGATTTCCCGGCCGTAAGCATCTCCTTACGGTCTTTAAGACAGCCAACCTGGTCTAGACCGGTCTATACGGATCGTCTATGCGGCTTCAGCGCGAAGCACCTGACCCTCTCTATATGCAGTTGAAGGAAGCCCTGATGGCGGAGATTCGCGATGGTCTCTACGAGTCCCATCAACGGCTACCTTCCGAGCGGGAGCTCGCCGAGCAGTATGGCGTAAGCGGCATGACGGTTCGCCAGGCCCTCCTCGCCCTGGTGCGTGAAGGCGTCATCTATACGCGCGTGGGCAAAGGTACCTTTGTGGCCGAGCCTAAGATCGACCAGCAGCTGCGCACATTAACGGGTTTTAGCCAGGATGTCCGCGCCCGGGGCGGGCGGCCAGTGAGCCGCGTGCTTGGCGCTCACGTGGTGAACGCCGATCCGGAAGTGGCAGCTGCGTTGCGGGTTGCGCCCCACAGCGAAGTGATTCGCCTGGCCCGGCTCCGCCTGGCGGACGAGCTGCCACTGGCCATTGAGGTCACACATTTGCCGTTTCTACGCTTTCCGGACCTGCTGACCCATGATTTTGCCGTCGAGTCACTGTACGGCGTGTTGGAGCAGGAATATGGTGTGGCACTGACCGTCGCCGAACAGGCCATTGAGGCGGCTGTGGCCGAGCCCTATGAATGTGACATGCTCAATCTGGCGCCGCCGGCTGCGGTCATGCGCATGCAGCGCCTTACCATTGACAGCGCAGGAACACCCGTAGAATACGTCGTCTCTACGTACCGGGGCGATCGCTACAAATATCGCTTTACCCTCCAGACGGGGGGCAAATGATTCGAGGTTTAGGCATGGTGAGGACGGGGCTTGAAATTCTAGTCTCCGAGCAGATGGCCCGGTTGCGCGGGGAACGCGTGGGGTTGGTCACTCATCCGGCTGCTGTGCTTCCGGACCTCCGGGCGGCCGATGAGGCGCTGCTGGCCGCAGGGGCCAGGCTCACGGCTCTCTTCGGGCCAGAGCATGGTTTTGACGGCGCGACTGCTGACGGCGCGGCTGTGGACCACGCACTCCATCCCCGGCTGCAGCTGCCGGTCTTTAGCCTCTATGGCGCGGAGCGCGAGCCGACCGCGGCTATGCTGGCCAATGTGGACCGATTGGTCTTCGATATGCAGGATGTAGGTGTACGCTTCTACACCTTTCTCAGCACTCTATACTACCTGCTGCGCAGCGCGGGCAAGGCTGGGATCCCTGTTATTGTCCTGGACCGGCCCAATCCTATCAACGGCAGCGCCGTAGAAGGACCGTTGCTGGAACCCGGGCTGGAGTCTTTTGTCGGCATCGTGCCAATTCCCATCCGCCATGGCATGACATTGGGCGAGCTGGCGCTCTTTATGAACGACAGCGCCGCGCTGGGCGCCGACCTGACTGTGATTCCCATGCACGGCTGGCGCCGCGACCAATGGTTCGAGGCCACCGGCCTGCCCTGGGTGCCCACCTCGCCGGGCATACCCCATGTCGAGACGGCGGTCGTCTATCCGGGCACCTGCTTTGCCGAAGGAACCAATCTTTCGGAGGGACGGGGGACAACGCTGCCCTTCGAGGTGGTAGGCGCGCCGTGGTTGGACGGCTACCGGCTAGCGCAGCACCTGAATGGGCTGGATCTGCCCGGCGTACGTTTCCGCCCGGTTCACTTTGTCCCGGCAGACAGCAAACATGCTGGCCAACGCTGCCAGGGTGTTCAGGTTCATGTGGTCGACCGGAACGAATTCCAGGCTGTGGCGAGCGGTCTGCACGTGATCGCTGCCTGCCGGGAGCAATGCCCCGAGCACTTCTCGTTCCTACCTTCGAGCTGGGAAGGGCAGCCGCCACATTTCGACCTACTGGCCGGTACCGTGGATCTGCGCGTGGGAATCGCAGCGGGCGTGCCTGTCAACGAGCTTGTGGCCCGCTGGCGGGCTGACGAAGCGCGTTTTCGGGCACACCGGGCGCCATATTTGCTCTACTGAACACTGCATCTGTAGCAGACGTAATGTGGCTCCAATGACTACTCAAGTACGTCCCTATCGTGGCACGGACGAAGCCGGGCTGGTTCGCCTCTGGAATGCCAGCATGATCTATGATCGGATCAATGTGACTGTGTTGCGCACGCGCGTCCTGCTGGACCCGAATCTTCATCCTGACACGCTGCTGGTTGCGGCGGATAATGGCGGCGCGCCGGCTGGCTTTGTGCTGGCCATCCGTCGCCGGGTGCCCTTGTTCCTGCAAGGGCTGGAACCGGAGCTGGGCTGGATCACGGCCTTTGGCGTGCTGCCGGAACGCCGGCGACAGGGGATCGGGCGGCGGCTGTTTGCGGCCGCATTGGACAGGTTGGCAGCCGCTGGCTGCCGTACTGTCTTGATTGCACCGTACACACCCAACTACTTCATTCCGGGCGTGGACCCCGATGCCTATCCAGAAGCAATGAAGTTTCTGGAAAAGCTGGGGTGGGAACAGCAGGCGGCGCCGGTCTCCATGCGAGCGGAGCTGACAGGTTTCCAGATTCCCCTGGAAGTGGAGGCGTTGGCGCAGCGACTCTCCTCTGAGGGTATCGAGATACGCCCAGTGACGGCCGCGGACTTGCCGGATCTGATGCCGTTCATCGCCGAGACCTTTAGTTGGGACTGGTACCGGTTTGCCCAGGAATATCTGCTGGAACTGTTCGGTCGGGGCGCGGATGATCTCTGTTTTTTGGTGGCAGTGCAGGGCGGCCGGATTGTCGGCTATTGCCAACAGCGCCGCGAGCGCTTTGGCCCCTTTGGCGTGCATCCCTCATTGCGCAACCAGGGCATCGGGCGGGTGCTGCTTTTTCGTTGCCTGGCCGACATGTTGACCAAGGGCTTTCACTGCGCATGGTTCCTCTGGACGGGACGTGATGCCGCCCGGCTCTATGAGATGGCCGGCTTTCACACCGTCCGCCGGTTTGCGGTCATGCGTTACGTAGTTCCGTAGCAAGGCGTACGCGCCCGAGAAGGCTGCATGATGCAACAAAGCACAGGACATCTGTTGGTCATAGGCGCCCATGCTGGGGATGTGGAGAACATGGCCGGCGCCATTGTGCTCAAGCACACACGTGCAGGTTGCACCGCCACGGTGGTGCACATGACACTGGGCGAGGCTGGCCATCCCACCCTGCGAGCGGAGGAGTATGCAGCCCAGCGCCGGCGCGAGGTAGAGGCATCCGGCAGACTGATGGATGCCAAGGTGATCTGCCTGCCCTATCGTGACGGTCTGGTCCCGCTCACAGAGGAAGTCAAGCTGCAGATCTGTGACATCATCCGTGAGGAGAGACCCTCGGCGGTTCTCACCCACTGGAAGGGCAGTATGCACAAGGATCACATCTGCACACATGAGAT
The DNA here is from genome assembly GCA_019455155.1 of Caldilineaceae bacterium. Taxonomy (GTDB): domain Bacteria; phylum Chloroflexota; class Anaerolineae; order Caldilineales; family Caldilineaceae; genus JACFMY01. The sequence continues at coordinate 13,816 of JACFMY010000040.1, read as the reverse complement.
CGTGCGGGACGCCATCTTTTACGCCGCGCTGCCCGCCATTGAGCGCGCGCTGCCTGCCCACCAGGTGCGCCACCTGTACTATCCGGAGAATTGGGAGGACATGGATGGCTGGCGCGCCGATCTCTTTCTTGATGCCTCTGATGTCTGGGATGGATACCTGGCAGTGCTGCGCAGCCACGCGCTCATGCGCGGCGGCGTCTCCAGCTTCCGGTATCTCGATTATTACGATGCCTTGGGCACGGTGCGCGGCTGTCTGAGCGGCTTTCGCAAGGCCGTGGCGTTGATGACCCCCTCTGGCTCGTGGGTACAGCGCATCGCCTATCTGCCATCCCTCGTCCCACAGCCATGAACAGCAGGCACCGCTGTTCGGCTCCTGCCGGCAGCGACCAAAACCAAACCCCAAAGGGAGGTGAAGTGCACGCTACAAGTCAATCATCGGAGTCCCCAAAGAGTTGGTTTTTGACCATGGTGTTCAAGCCCGATTTGGAAAGGAGCAGATTACCGTGAAACACATCTATGCGATACTGGCCGTGGCGGTTATCTTTGCCATGATCGTAAGTGCGTGTGCCGCGCCCGTGGCCGCGCCCGCCGGCCAGGAAGGTGCAGCAGCGCCCGCGGCCGAGAAGGTAACGGTCGTGTTCTACCAGCGTGGCTATGTCGAAGGCGGCACTGATGCCGGCTCGGTCAACACAGCCAAGGCCGTGGAGATCTTTGAGCAGGCCCACCCCAACATTGACGTGGAGATTGTCGGTATACCATGGACATCGGAAGGCGACACCAAACTAGAGACTGCGTTGGCCGCCGGCACCGACATCAACATCTTCCGTGTCACCAGCCCCAACCTGCCCCGCTATGCCAAGCAGGGTATCCTCTCTGAAATCACGCCCTATTTGACCGATGAGGACAAGGCCGATTTCTATGAGAGTGCCTTCCAGGTGGCAACTGTGGACGGCAAGGTATGGGCATGGCCGCTTTGGGTGACAGCCATTTCCGTCTTTGCCAACACGGAGATCTTTGCAGAGCGGGGCGTGGAGCTGCCCTCTATGGACGATCCGTGGACATGGGAGGAGTTCGTCGACGCGGCCAAACAGCTCACCTACACGCGCGACGACGGCACCCAGGTCTATGGCTTCACCTCGTCGTCAAAATGGGGCGCGGTGGAGTATTACCCCTTGATGTACATCGATGGAGGCCGTATCCTCAGCGCTGACGGCACGCAGTTCGTGCAGAACCAGCCCGAGGGCGTGTCCGCGTTGGATAAGATCGCCACGCTGGCGCTGGAACACAAGGTGACTCCGCCCGATTTCGGCACCGTGGACCAGGCCGGTGTGCGGTCGCAGTTCAAGGAGCTGCGCAACGTGGCCATGCTCATGAGCACGCCCGGCTTCATCCCAGACCTGGAAGGCAGCGGCTTTCCCCTGGCCGTAGTGCCGCCGCCTATGGGTGACATGGGCAGTCTGGTCACCAACGGCGCGTTCGGTCTGTTCGCAATCGTGGACGTGGATGACGAGGCCAAGGAAGCGGCCGCGCACGAGCTGGCCAGATATCTCACCGGCAGCCAGGTGGCCCAGGATGTAGAGAACTGGCAGCTGGCGCCTGGCCTGCGCCGCAGCAATACCAGCTATGCCACCACGCCTAACCGCGAGATCATCGCCAAGCTGGTGGAGTTCGGGGTTTATGAGGCACCAGTGGCCACCTCGGCCGAGCTGGGCGCGCAGTACGGCGCCGCGCTCCAGGCCATTATCCTGGGTGAAAGCTCGGCACAGGAGGCGATGGACGCCATCGCGCCTGCCTATCAGGCGGAGCTGGATGCGCTGAGCCAGTAACAGTTGATGGCAGTTGGATGGCCGGCAGGTTGGGTTCAGGAGCGATCCCTTGACCCGCCGGCCATCCAACAGATTCTTGCAGAGAAGGATATTGTAGTGATGTCGACGTCCATGCCGGTACATCTGCGCGCGGTGCGCTTTTGGCATCGCCACAAATGGAGCTATTTCTTCATCGCGCCCAGCATGATTTTGTTCTTTTGGTTTATCGGCTATCCCGTGCTGCGCGCCATCATTCTGGCCTTCCAGAAGGTCAGCCTGCGCCAGACAGAATGGATCGGCTTCAAGAACTTCCAGGATGTCTTTACGAGTAGCCTTTTCCTGGACTCCATGTGGCATACCTTGCTCTACGCGGTCTGTGTAGTGGCCGCGTGGATCGTCAGCTCGCTGGCTGTGGCCGCGCTCTTGCAGCCACTCTCCAACCGTGTGCAATCGCTCTTTCGGGGCGCCTTCTATCTGCCCTACGTAACGAGCATTATCGTGATCTCGCTGGTCTGGATCTATATCTTCCAGCCGGAGTATGGCTTCTTCAACTGGCTATTGAGCGTGGTGGGGCTGCCGCGGGTGCTCTGGCTCCAGGATCCCAACATCGCGCTATGGAGTCTGATTCTCAGCACGGTGCTGGTCATTCCGGGGACCGGTGTGGTGCTCTACTCAGCTTCCATCGGGTCGATCCCGCGCGAGCTCTACGAGGCCGCGGAGGTGGAGGGCGCCAACGCGCTGCAGAAGTGGTGGCGTATCACGGTACCGTTGCTCAAGCCGACGACGCTGTACCTGATGGTCATCTACACCATTGCCGGCTTCCAGGTCTTCGAGCGCGTCTACATTATGACGGGCGGCGGTCCCATCAATCGCACCACGACGATTGTGCAGCTGATCTACCTGACGGCGTTTAGTGACTTCAATTTCGGGCGTGCCAGCGCCCAGGCATTGGTGCTCTTTGCCATCATTGCCATCTTTTCGTTTGTGCAGTTTCGTTTTCTGAGCACCGATGTAGAGTATTAATGAAGGAAAAGTAATGACGGCAAAGCAAGTCACCCAGACCACGGCCGGCGCCGCAGTGAGCCAGAGTTACCGGCTGCAGAGGATACAGCAGCTCACGGGCCGCGCGCTGGTCATGATCTTTCTGATTCTCGCGGCAGCGGTGAGCCTGTTCCCACTCTATTGGCTCTTTGTCACGGCCATCACCCCGGCGACGGCGACCGTAAAGCTGCCGCCGGAGATCATCCCAAGCAACCCCACGCTGGACAACATTACAAATCTCATCCAACTTAGCGGCCGCGGCAAGCTGCGTGTGTTGAACCTGGAGAATATCCAGATGTCGCGCATGTTGCTCTGGTTCGTCAACACACTCCTGCTCGCCCTCATCAGCACGGCTCTCCATGTGCTTTTCGACACCATGGCTGGCTATGCCTTTGCCAAGCGCAGGTTCCCTGGTTCGAGTCTCTTCTTCTGGATGATTCTCGCCGCGCTCATGATTCCGGGCCAGGTGACCCTGGTGCCGCTTTATCTCATGATTACGCAAATGAAGCTAGTGAATACCTTTTTAGGTGTGCTGGCGCCGGGGCTGGCCGATGTCATCGGCATCTTTCTGCTCAAACAATATATCCAGACCATGCCGAGTGAGCTGGAAGAGGCCGCGCGCATGGATGGTGCGTCCGAGTGGCAGACGTTTTTGAGCGTCATCGTACCCCTGGCTGCGCCAGCCATGGCGGTGACTGCGATCTTTTCCTTTCAGCGCTACTGGAATGCCTTCCTTTGGCCGCTTGTTGTCCTCCAGAACCCCGATCTGTTTACGCTGCAAGTTGGGCTTTCTTACCTGTACAACAGCGAGTTTGGCACCAACTATGGCCTGCTCATGTCCGGCGCGGCATTGGCATCCATTCCCATGATTATCTTCTTCTTCATGTTCCAGCGTTACTTCATGCAGGGGCTACGCGTAGGTGCGGTGAAGGGCTGAAACGGACTGACTAGCCGCTCAGGCGGCTGGTTACTGCCCCCTACGCACCAGTGCGCCCGTAACGGGCCCTTACGCCCCAGGCCGCCAGAGAGGCTCTGGTACGCCCTGCATGTGGTTTTCGTAACGGGCCATGACAAAGAGCGCGTCTGATAGCCGATTCAAATAGGGCAGCACCTGGGCGCCGATGGTCTCAGCGCGGGCAAGGGTGGCAGCCTCGCGTTCGGCCCGGCGACAGATAGTACGCGCCACCTGAAGCTGGGCGGCGCCTAACGAGCCGCCCGGCAGGATGAAGTTCTTCAGCGGACCGACCAGGGCCATCAGCTCGTCGATGAGCTGTTCCAGCCGCTCCACATGGCGCAGCTCAATGTGGGGCAGGGAATGGGTCTGTTTGTCCTCTTCCAGAAAACAGAGATCGGAGCCCAAGTCGAATAGCTCGTTTTGAATCTCGGGCAGCACCTCGTTGAGCCGCTGGCACAGCCCGACGGCCAACGCCACGCCCAAATGGGAGTTGAGTTCGTCCACAGTCCCGTAGACGCTGACCCGCAGATGGTCCTTAGGTACCCGCTGCCCACCACCTAACGATGTGAGCCCTTTGTCTCCTTTTTTGGTATAGATCTTCGTCAATCTTGGCATTTGTCTACTCCTGAGGTGCCATAGCAGCTGATATCACAACTCGAACCGCCAGGGGTCGGGCCTGCGGTGCGGACACTGTGGCGCCGCGTGACAGGTCGAACCCGCTCTGAACGCCGCCCAGTCCTACGCGCCTTCAATCTCCTGTCCCAACACATCCTCCGTCGTCAGCCACCCCATATCGGGAAAGAGGCGCGCGACTTGGGGTGCAAAGAGGGGCGACGCGCCGAGAACCTCTGCTGGCTCACCAGCGGCTATGATCTCACCCTGGCTCATGAGCAGCACGCGGTCGGCAATGGCGGCAGCCAGCTCGACGTCATGGGTGACGACGGCGATGGCCATGCCTTCGTTGCGCCACTCCTGGAGCAGGCTAATGAGCTCTTGCTTGGCTCCATAGTCGAGGCCACGGGTTGGCTCATCCAACAGCAGCCCGCCGGGATGGGTCACCGTCACCGCAGCTAGCGCAACGCGCTGCCGCTCGCCTACGCTGAGGTCTCGCGGATAGGCATCCGCCTTGTCCTCGAGCTTTAGGCGCCTGAGCAAGGTCAAGGGATCGATAGGCGGCGTGGCGCCCGTATCCACGCCGCTGTCCTGCCGTCCGGGTATCATGCCATGATTGCGCAGCGTCACCTGCAACTCCTCAACTACACTGGCGGCAAAGAGCAGCGTGTTGGGATCTTGCGGCAGGTAGGCGACCTGCCGGCAGATGTCCGCCACATCGCGGCCAGCTGTGTCGCGACCGGCTACCCGTAGGGTGCCCCGTTGTGGGCGGACCAGCCCTACCAGGCTTTTGAGCAATGTTGTCTTGCCCGCGCCGTTGCGGCCCATGATCACCACGATCTCGCCTGGATGTACTTCCAGATTGACGCCATTCAGCACCGGCCGCCCGTTGAAGAGTACCCGTACATTCTGAGCCTGGAGATAGGGCTCATCCATAGGCATGGTGGGCGCGCGGCGGTGACCGTTGGCCGCTTTACCGTGTTGGATCAGCCAGCGGCGGCTAAAGCGCAGCCCTTCCTTGATGGTCAAGGGCAGCGGCTGCCAGCCCAAGGCTTTGCCGAGCTTCACCAGAGGCGGGCCCAGATCCACCTGCTGCATGACCGCGCGCGGCGCATCGGCGATGACAGGACGGCCGCCAGCGGGGAGGTAGATAACCCGATCTACATAGGGCAACACGCGTTCGAGCCGGTGTTCGGCCAATATGATCGTCAAGCCCAGGTCGCTGTTCAGCCGCACCAGAGCGTTTAGCACATCTTCGGCCGACTTGGGATCGAGCTGCGATGTGGGTTCGTCGAGGACCAGGATCTGCGGGCGCAGGGCGAGCGCGGCGGCAATCGCGACGCGCTGGCGCTCGCCGCCGGATAAGGTTTTCAACGGCCGGTCGCGCAGGGGCGTCAGGTCCAACAGATCCAATGTCTCTTCGACGCGGACACGCATTTCCTGGGGCGCCATGGCCGCATTCTCCAGGGCAAAGGCTATTTCATCCTCGACGCGGTCGGTAACGAATTGGGCTTCGGGATCCTGAAAGACGAACCCCACGTGGCGGCTCAGAACGCGTGGCGTCGCCGCCACCGGATCCAGCCCCTCGACCCGTACGTTGCCGCGCATGGCGCCGCCGCTGAAATGGGGCACCAATCCATTGAGACAGCGCAGGAGGGTTGACTTGCCGGATCCCGAGGGGCCGATGAGCAGAATCATTTCGCCGTCGGGCAGATCCAGCGTGATATCGCGAATAGCCGGCGCGGTTGCGCCGGGATAAGTATAGGTGAGCTCCTCAAGTCGAATCACGGCAAGTCCTCTACCAAACTTAGGAGTGCCGGCGTGGCCAGACCAAGCGTCGCCAGGCCGATCCTCCAGTCAAAGGCCGGCCACTGCACGGCCGGATATGGATAATATTCGAGCGATACCCGGTCGATACCCGGCAATGGCGCCGCATAAAACAGCACGGCCAGCAGCACACCGCCGACAATGAGCCAATCCTGCCCATGCCATGCGTCTGGCTGATAAACCGTATGGGGATGGCGGCGTCCAGCCAGCCAAAGCCCTACGACCAGGACAATCAATCCAGCGGTCAACAAGAACGCGCCGGCGAACAGCTGGCGCCAGATGACCTGCAGGAGCCAGCCCACGACGATAACCCCAAAACCCGCCAGCACCGTTACCTGCGGCCATGGCGAATCGGCGCCTTCACTCCCTGCAAAACCCCGAGCCATCATCGCCTCGGCTAGCTGCAGCGACCGTTCCATGCCGCCCTCCAAAAGAGGGATGACCAATGGTAACCAGGTGCGTACGCCACGCAGACGATGCCCGCGCACAGCCTGCGCTTCACGGATTTGTTGCACCTGCTGCAATGTGGTCGGCACAAAACTCACGGCGATGGACATGACCACGGCAACCGGGTAAAAGGCGCGCGGCACCAGGCGCAACAGGGCCCTGACAGGTACCACGCGGTTGATGACGGTAAATGCGCTGAAAAGCCCGGCCAACGCGGCGCCGTTGAGTGCACCGTAGAGCAATGCCTCGGCCGTAATCGGACCGCCCAACAAGGGGATCCAGGCTGGCAGCGCGAAGAGCACGGTAGCGCCGAAATGAACCATAGCGCCATTGAACACGGCGGCCGTGGCGACCACCACGAGCCCAAAGCGTAGCGGCGTGATGACCGGGGTGGTCGCATCTTCTACGGGCGGTTTTCCGCAGCGCACGAGTACTGCACCGGTGGCGGCCAGGACCAACCCTACGTAGAAGGGGTTGCGGCTTAGCGTCAAACTGATCAGCACGCCGGCTACCCAGCTCATCCAGGCCATGGCATGTACCGCGGGCTGGCTGCGCGTGCTGTGGCTGGCCGCATCTGGCGACTGGTCGACCTCGGCGCTTTTCATCCTGTCACCAGCCTGGAAGGCTCTGCCTTCGCCTCGTGTGCGCCTGGCTGGTAGTTGAATGCAAAGCGGTTCCGAAAGCGGCGCAGAACGCGCAGCACCGCGCCGCCGGTCACGGCGATCAGTGCGAAGTTGCCCGCCAGGCGTGCCAGATCCCACAGCAGCGAGGTGACCGCATAGAAGACAGCGTAGCGCTGCAATGTAGCGCCGATGCCGGCACCGGGTTCCCAGTACATTTGGGCTGAGCCCACAGCATAAGGCCAGAACCAGATGTTCATAATCGCGCCATACAAGAGCCCCCAGTAGCCGCCAAAGACGGCCAGCACCCAGACCTCAGTGCGCTCGTGATTGCCTCCCAGCATGCGCACGACCGGCCGGCAAAGGGGGGCGGAAAGACCGATCCAGCCCGCCGTAAACATCTGATAGGGCAGCCAGGGCCCCACACTGCCGGTCACCAGGGCCGAGACCAAGAGGGTCAGCCCACCCATAAGAAAGCCAAAGCCGCCGCCAAAGACATAGCCAGCCACAACAATGAGCGGGAAGATGGGGCTAAAGCCACCGGGTCCCGGCACAGCCACCTCAACGAAACGCAATGTTGCGTTGAGGGCGACGAGCACGCCGAGCAAGGCGATGGCTTTGGCGCTGACAGCCTCGCGTTGCGCTTCCAGCAGCAGCACAACAAAACAGATCCCCACCAGCATGGTCAGGATCAGGGCACTGTCGCCAGCGTGGGCCTGGGTCGCATTGGGGGCGTTCACAACCTCAGGCAGCCAGAACGGATAGAGAAAGGCGGCGATGCCCACGGCGGTGGTTACCGTATAGGTGGCGATGCTGACGATTCGGTGCATGATTAGCCTCTTTGCCGGCGCTGGCGTACAAGGTAAAGTGCGGCAGCTGCCAGCGGGCCCGCCACAAGCATTGTCACCACGATGGCCAGCAAGATCGTCGGTGCGACCGGCTCCGCGCCGGCTACCTCGTCAGCGTCGCCTTGCGCTCCCACTGCTGGCAATGCCGTCTCGCGCTCAGCGCGGGAGGTTTCCGCCGTATTGCCTGCGCCGGCGACTGGCGCCTCCACGGTAGTGGTTGCCTCACGCTGCGCGCCCGCGCAGATCATGTCGAAGGATATGGCCGTCGGCGGCTCCGCTTCGTTGCCCACGCTCTCGCCCCACCGCCAGCCCTGTACGTCACCGTTACGAATCGTCGTGTTGCTCGCCCCCAGATTGCTGTACGTCCATTTACCCGCTTCCTGGCGCCAGTAGGTCCAGTAGATACAAGGCGTGCTCTGGCACTGGCAGAAGCAATTCTCTCGCGGATAGTTGCAGCCTTCATTGTCCAGCCGGCAAATGGTGGCGCCCATGCCGCTCGCTTCGACGGCAAGGTCAAGCTTGCTGAGTGCCAGCAGATCCGCGCCGCTGATCGTTTCGTCACTGAATTCGACACAACGGGTCACCACGCTTCCATCGCCATGTATGACGACCAGACCGGCCCGGTTGGTCTCCTGACCAACGGCCGGTGCTGACGCCACTATCCAGAGCAGCAACGCCGCGATGCCCGCCCGCCAGGCCAGCCTGGTACACCTCATACGTCCCTCACAGAATGCGCGCCTCACCAGATGCGTCTTACGGCTTCGTGCTGGGGACGCAGCCTTCTACCCCCGCGGGGCACCCCTCGGCCCCGTGCCTGGCCCGCAACCGGCGCGCCACACAGCTTTCGAGCTCGCGCACAGCGATGGGGTAGGGGCGTCCCAACAGCGCAGGTACCGCCTGTGCGGTAGCCAACAGGTTCGCGCCAGTCCCCGCCTGCCATTCGAAGCTGCCATCAGGCAGCTGGAGACTCAGGAGGAAGGTAAGCGGCGTGTTGTCGTATTCTGTCCACTGCTCGCTGCTTGGATCCTGGCCAGCCGCGACGATCGCCTGGATGGCGTAGGCCGTGGAATTGGCGTCGGCGCCGAATCCCGGCGATGCGGGATCATAGACAAAGCCGCCGTTCTCGACCTGTGCGCTCTTAAGAAACGCCAGGCCGCTGATCACCTCAGTGCTGCTGACATCCCAGCCGGCCGCGATGAGCGTCTGAAGGGCCAGGGCTGTGGTGTTGGAGTCGGGGCCAAAGCCAGCTTGCCACTCCCAGCCGCCGTTGCCCTGCTGTTGCGCGGCCAGGGCCTCGACCGCCTCTGCCGGCACCGTGTCACTCACGGCCAGTGCTCCCAAAATGCCCCACGCATTGAAACCGTTATCTGGGGCATAGGCATGCAAGGTATCGCTGAAGAAGAAAGTGGGTGTCACTGTGCGCACCGGCTGGCAGCTGTCCGTGGCCGCGCTGGCTAGCGCCAGCTTACCGGCCGCGGCCACGCCGCTGCGCGAGAAGCGCGTGGCGCGCAGCTGCATGAAACTGGCCAGGCTGCGCCCACTGTCCGCCGCCCACGCATCGATCTGCTCGCCGTTGGCGCCCAGGGCCATCATGACCTCGACCGCGCTGCTCACGCTGTCGCCGAAGCCGCCGTTGGCGGCGTTCTGCTGGCTACGTAGCCAGTCCAAAGCCTTGGCCGCGGCCAGCGCCTGATCGGCTGGCGCCTGCGCGCTGCCGAAGGCGCCCCAGCGCCAGCCTTCCACTGCGCCGGTCGTGGAGATGACCGATGACGCGGCGCCCACGGGATAGCTCTGCCATGCGGCGCCGTCCCAGAAGCTGTATGCCCAGAAACGATCCGGGTCGCAGAAGCAGTCATCGCTGGGACAACCCACGCCTTCGATGGCGCATACAGCTGGGCCGAAGTCTGTTTCCGCGAGCGTCACGGCGAGGTCGCTCTGCGTCAGGGCAGCCAGGCCAGAGATGGGCTCGCTAAAGTCGATGAGCCGTACCAGACTGCGGCTGTCGTCCATCTGCACCACCACAGCAGCGGTGTTGAGGGTGCCCGTCAATTCACTGTGATTGGATAGGGACACAGCCTTGACAGCCAGATCATGGGCTAGCGCGCGCTTTGGCGCTGCCAGCCCCAAGCCCCACAATATAGCGATGAGCATACCGGTAACCAAGAAAGCGGCCATTGTCGTAAGGGTAACTCGCCGGTTCATTGCCTTCTCCTCATTTCCTTCTTTTGCCAATAAAAACACCTTCCCACGGTGGCAGGAAGGTGTGCTTGTCAACTTATCCATAGGCCGCACACCCCAGTCCGCGAGGGCTGTTCGCGCTCACACAGGCGGTCGACCTGACTTCTGGCATGATAAGCCAGTCACAGTTGCGGGACAGTGCCGGACTTTCACCGGCTTCGCCATTGCTACCCGTGCCCTTCCGGGCTGTGGATACCTGTGCAAAAACTGATCAGTACGCGTGAGTATACGACCCTGGCGCCGCGTTTGTCAATCCACTGGCGACCCAAGCGCGCGGGCAATTGCCTGGGCGTCGTAACGCATCATCTCCACATAGGTGGGCGCCGGGCCCTGTGCATCGCTCAACGAGCCAGAATAGATGACCACCACGCGTGCGCCGGTGTCCTGGGCCAACTGTTGCGCGAGATTGGGGTTCACGGTTGACTCGACCAGGATCGCACGCGCCTTTTCCTGTTCTATCTGTCTCTGGAGCGCGGCCAACTCCTGGGCGGACGGGGATGCCATGGTGCTGAGTGACGGCACGACGGTACCGATAATCTCCAGCCCGTACGCGTTGGCGAAATAACCCAGGCTGTCATGGTCGGAGACGAGCTTGCGCTGCCCGGCCGGGATCGCCGCCATGGCGGTCCTGATTTCGCTGTCGAGCGCCGCCAGGGTTTCCTGATAACTGGCCGCTGCTGCTGTATATGTGCTGCCATGAGCCGGGTCGAGCCCGGTCAGAGTCTCCGCTATCGTTGCGACCCACTGCACCACATTGCCCACATCCATCCAGGTATGGGGATCGGCGTTGCCGTGGTCTCTGGCCCCAGCCACGCCCTCATCCAGCACCCTGGGGGTGACAGTGCGGTTAACCGAGACAATGGGAACGGGCTGGTCGAGGTTTTCGAGTATGGAGACCATGGCCTCTTCCAGTCGCAGACCATTGATAAAGATGACGTGGGCCTGATTCAGCCTGCGCAGGTCATCAGGCGTGGCCTGATAGCTGTGGGGGTCGGCCCCGGGCGGCAGCAGGCTAACCAGCTCAATATCGTCGCCGCCCACCTGGCGCACAATATCGGCCACGACATTGGTTGTCGCCACGACACGGAGCTTCTCGCCATCTTGCAATGTCACGGGCGTCAAGGCCGGCGAGGGGTCCTGGCTTCGTTCGCTGCCGGCTGCATTCCCGGCCGGCGGTTGGTTTGCCGGCGAGCCGGCCGGCGCCGCGCCACAGCCTGCCAGGGCAGGGAGTGCTATTGCCAGTATCAGAACGTACAAGGCATATGTGCTCCACGTAACGTATCGGTTATTGCGGTGCACGGGTCAATCCTTTCCAGTCTGCCCCCAACGAATGGGCGCACGGACGTTTCTATTTGGGTTTACAAATGAGACTGTTTCTCATTTGTCCCAATTCTTCCATAGAGCATGTTGCGTGTCAAGGCGGCGCGGCAGCACGCGGCCGGGATCTGCCACGCGTGAATTGTATGGCTAGGGAAGTAAGGGTTGGATTCGGCTGGCAAGCTGAGGAAAAACGCACCGCCTAGAATTCAGGACATCCGTCCTTGCAATCGGCGCAGACACCGTAGAATTCCAGCAAGTGGCTCTTGATCTGGAAACCGAAGCGCAGCTCCAGCTCCTTTTCCATGGTGTCCGCCACACACTGGTCAAAATCTACAACCTTGCCGCAGCACGAGCAGACAAGATGGTGGTGTCCCCCTTCGGCGCGAATATAGGTTGGGCCGTTGTCGCCTACGTAGATGGGGCGTACGATGCCGAGGCTGGTGAGCAACTCAAGCGTACGATAGACGGTCGCGCGTCCGGTTTGGGGATGGATCTCCTGTACCTGTTGCAGGATCTCGTTGGGGTTCAGATGTACACCTTCACGCTGGATGACCTCTAGCACAGCCAGCCGCGGTGGGGTCACCTTGTAACCTGCATCACGCAGGCGTTCAATGAGTTCGGCAAACATGATGGTACCATCATAACATGGGCAGGGATGGCGCGTCATCTCGGCTGCAGGCCGCGATGTGAGTTGCGCGTGTCATCTATCCTGTAGGAATCCGCCCTGTTCCCGTCATATGGACGGTTGTCTGCCGCTACGCCCGTTTGGGCAGCGGGACCGTGCTGCGCCCGGCGTCTCTATCGTGCATGTCTCTATAGTGCATGTCTCTATGGTGCATGTCTTCATGCTGCACGTTCCCCTATTCTTTTGGCACGCCCTGCGCGCAGAGGCTACAATCCAATTAACTGATTGTGCCCCGCGATCGAGCATCACCGTTGAGACGGTATGACAAATCTGTTTTGCTGTGCGATGGATGTGATCTGAACGGCAGGGATTCTTGCCTGTCGTGACCGTTGGAATTAGATTGGAAATAGCGCCCGGCTTCGACGCGGTGGTCGACCGCTTGATGGTGTCTACTCTGAAGGCCGCACAGGCAATGTCGCCGCGAAATGCTGCCCCTGTTTGTGGTTCAAGCTGTGATTCCTACCTATGCCCAAACGAACTGATGTCTCTTCTATTCTCATCATTGGCTCGGGACCGATTGTCATCGGCCAGGCCTGCGAGTTTGACTATTCGGGCGCGCAGGCGTGTAAGGCGCTACGGCAGGAGGGGTACCGCGTCATCCTGGTGAACTCGAACCCGGCGACCATTATGACCGACCCGGAATTGGCTGACGCTACCTATATCGAGCCCCTCACCGTGGAAATTGTGGAGAAGATCATTGCCCGGGAACGGCCCGACGCGCTGTTGCCCACCGTAGGCGGCCAGACTGGGTTGAACCTGGCCGTGGCGCTGGCGGAAGCCGGCGTTCTCGACCAATATGGCGTCGAGCTAATTGGTGCCAATCTGCGCGCGATGCAGGTGGCCGAAGACCGTGAGCTCTTCAAGGAAGCCATGACGGAGTATGGTCTCGAGTCGCCGCGCAGCGGGATTGCCCGGTCATTGACCGAGGCGCGCCTGATCGCCCAAGAGATCGGCCGCTTCCCGCTCTTTATCCGCCCAAGCTTTACCCTGGGCGGCAGCGGCGCGGGCACAGTCTTCACACCTCAGGAGTTCGACGAAAAGGTGGCCTGGGGACTGAAGGAAAGCCCCGTGCACACGGTGCTCGTCGAGGAGTCCCTCATTGGCTGGAAGGAATACGAGTTGGAGGTCATGCGCGACGGCGCCGACAATTTTGTCGTGGTTTGTTCCATAGAAAACCTTGACCCCATGGGTGTGCATACGGGCGACAGCATCACTGTGGCGCCTGCCCAAACCTTGACCGACAAAGAGTATCAGCGACTGCGCGACCAGGCGCGGCTGGTGATGCGTGCGGTGGGCGTGGAGACCGGCGGCAGCAACGTGCAGTTTGCCGTCGATCCTGCTACGGGCCGCGTGGTTGTGATTGAGATGAACCCGCGCGTCTCCCGTTCATCGGCCCTGGCTTCCAAGGCCACAGGCTT
>JACFMY010000667.1 GCA_019455155.1 Caldilineaceae bacterium | reverse complement strand
AACTCTTCCCGGGCTTGGGCTGCGACCTGGTCGGCTGGGCGCTCAGAGGCGACCTGGACAAATCCGGTGGGCATGGTGCCGCCGCCGAAATTGTCCATGCGTGCATCATTGGGAGGCGTCACAAAGTACAGACCGATCGCGCCGCCTCCGGCTGCGAGGTTGGCTGGCCAGGGGCTGGGTCCCGTAGTCACGTTGGTGCTACCGATGGGGCTGCCATTCTTGAAGACAGTGACCGTGCCGTCCGCCAGGGCACGCGCGCCGAACTGATCGCCAGCGGCATAGGTGACGCCGGTGAAGCGTGTGTGGGGAACCCATCCCTGGACCCTGGTGTGTGTCCAGACATCGACGTAGTTCTGGCCCGGACGCCCGTCGTAGAAGACTTCGATGAACGAAGCTCCCTGGCTCGTGGCATTGCCGCCGTTCAGCTTCAGGAGTAAGCCATGCTCATCGGTGGACGGTCCGACTGCAGCGAACGTGAAGAAGGCTTCCTGGTTCGGCCCAAACGTGTCTACGCTCCAATGCATGGTTGACACGCCATTGACCCGCACCTGTAGGGCGTTGTTGGCGATGATGAAACGGCCAGTCTGGCCCGCCCAGTTACCGCCCACCGTACCGTTGGCCCGGTCAAAGGTGTCCAGTACAGGTGTGTACGGGAACGCCTGAACGGTGCCATAGAGCTCATCAGCGCCAATCTCATACCCACCGCCGGACGGTCGCACCTGGGAGTCCACATCTGTTGCCGGAGCAAACACGCCAGCCTTATCGCTCGCACCTGCATTCTCCGCCGGCGAGCCGCTGGTGATGTGGTAGTTGCCCAGAAGGTTCGGGGTGGCCGACGCCGTGACCATCAAGATGTCTACGAAGCGAGGATTGCCGCGCCAGGGCGCCACCGACACCGAGGTGTCATACTCGGAAACCACAAGCGGGTTCGCCCCTACCTGGTTGCTTGGAGCGGGAATCGTACCCTCGGCTGTCTGGAGCACCGAGTTGGTGGGCGCCAGCAGGGCGCTGCGGTCGGCAACTCCCAGATCCCAGGTGTAGATGGGGTTCGGATCACCTGGCAGGCCGATACCGGCCACTATGCTACCGGTGAAGGTGCCAGCCCGATTTTCCCAGAAGATATTGTTGAACAGCAGCGGGTTGCTGAAAGCAGGCGCGCCTGCCGGCAGCGTTGCCTGCAACAGAGCGCTGTTACGGGCCGTTGACAGGCCCGCAGGGGCAGGCTGCCCGTTGCTCGTCATGGCTGTGGCCGTGGTGATGTTCTTCATCACGGTGTTGTTGTAGAAACGTACGTTTGGGGCGTCGTTCAGTGAGACGCCACCTCCTTCATGCGTCGAGACATTGTTCACGATCACGTTGTTGTAGACGTTGTAGGTGAAGTTGCCCGCCATGAGGAAGCGCAAGCCGCCGCCGTCGTCATTGCTCAGATTAGCCTGGATCAGGTTGCTGTACACATTGACAGGGCCAGCGCCGCGGCTCAGGGTCGCTGGATCGGCGGGTAGCTCGCCCGCGATCATGATGCCGCCGCCTTCATCGTACGCACGGTTGAAGTAGACGCGATTGTGATGGATGCTGCCATTGGGGCTATAGCCGTAGTGGCTGATGCCGCCACCATATTCAGCCGAGAAGTTGCCGCAGATGTCGTTGTAGGCCACTTCGTAGTTGTCGGCCCCAGAGAAGATCCCGATGGCCCCAGCCAGGTTCGTGCCGCCATTGGCCAGGATGCGATTGTTGGCAATCAGAATGTTGTCGTTCTGGTTGTCGTTCAACGCGCCCGGCAGATGCGGTGTGCCCAGCCGGATGGCGCCCGCGTACGCTCCACCGTTGCTCTGGAGGACGTTGTTGGTGATCTTCATAAAGCGGGCATAGGCGTTGGCAAAGATGCCACCGCCCTGTACAGCAGCAAACTCCTTTTGCCCTGGATCGGCTGGTTGCAGGTTGTTGGGGAAACCCTGCTGGTCACCACCTTGCAGGGTAAAGCCGTCGATAGCAGCAGACCGGTTGGCGGTGAATTCGCCGTCCTCGGCTAACACATACACGACAGGGCCTTCGTACAGGGCCTGCGGGCCATCCCAGGTGAGGCTCTGGATGAAGGTACGCCAGTTGGCGGCATACTCAGTGTCGCCGGCCACGCCGCGACCGTCCAACACTGAACCCAACACAAAGGTACCGTCAGCACGGACACCACCTGGGCCGACACCTTGCAGCAGGACCGGCCCGTAGACCACGACATTCTCGAAGTAGACCCCGTTCGGATTCCACTGTGCGGTGGCGCCGGGATAGACCACGACCAGCCGCGGCCGGTTGCCCGGCGCAGCCGCCGCGGCATCGATGCCAGCCTGTACCGTAGCATATTGCCGGCCAGGGCCAACTTCGAAGATCCGGGCATTGTAGCCGGAACCAACCACATGGAAGGTCAGGCCGTTGCGCGTGTGCTTGCCGTTCGCAGCGGTGATCGCCAGCTGGTGGGCGCCCGTCGGCATGTTGGCGGGGATCGTCGCCTCGATCTG
>JACFMY010000666.1 GCA_019455155.1 Caldilineaceae bacterium | reverse complement strand
CATTGATCTTAGCGTTGAGATGCGCATGATCTAGTTGTATTTCCAGTTGCTTCAGCGCGTCTTTGATCTCGTTGTCCAGAGGTATTCGGGTTGCGTGCATTTTCGATAACGCGTTTCCTGTGCGCGCTCGCTCTACGACCCTCAATGCATAAATGACGCACCTGGCTGTGCAGAGGTCACGTCACCGTATGTCAGGTCAAATACGACATCGCTATACCACCGTCTGAAGTCCGGATTGTCCACAAACTGCTTGAACAACTCGGTATCGTCTTGCAACACTGCCGTCATGACACGCAAGAGAGCTTTGTCGTGCTCGATGCGCGCGTTCTGCCGGTCAGAGTTCTGTTTTGCATTCTGGTAGGCTGTGTCTGCCGCCACCCGGGCAGGGATTTCTGCCGTAATGAGTTTGTGGATCCGGTCGGCGTTGGTCCACTTTATATTGCCGAACAGATCATTGAAAGTATGGAGAATATTTGAGAGCCGGTCCAGCTCGGGTTCGAGCCTATGGGCACCGCCCGCGGACGGCACCGGCTCGATCTCGGCATCTGCGTCGGGAAGCTGAATCCTCACTGCAGCCTGCTTTTCGACACGGTAGCTGTCCATGTCGATTACCTCAAGGATCCCCTTTGACAGGTCTTCCTCCACTGGTGCGGGTAACTTCGGAACTAGAAAGTTCAGGAAAATCGAAAGCTTCTCCCACGCTGCGCTCGTGTAGGGCAAGATCTGGGCAAGAAAGCTGTATGTGCGCAGGAATGCCTTGGCCTTACCTTTGAAGTCCACCTGCTCGTCTTCGTCGAGTTGCCGCCTGTATACGGCCACACAGGCGTCAAGAATCGGGTCGAGGTGGTCCCGGTCGGCGCCGGCAAGGTATAGCCCTGCCAGATCGTCGACCTGCCCGTCAGAATAAACCTGATAGCCGTCTAGATCAGCCTTGAGATCGTGTAGCTTGTTTGGATCGGTCTCTTCAGCCAGGAGCGTAGTGCGGTAGTAGTCTGCAAAGGCAGCGCGGATCTTCTCCGCGTCGTTCATGAAGTCGAGCACGAATACATCGTGCTTCTGCGGGTGCGCGCGATTAAGACGAGACAGCGTCTGCACGGCCTTGATGCCCGAAAGCACCTTGTCCACATACATCGTGTGCAGAAGTGGCTCGTCGTACCCGGTCTGAAACTTGTCGGCACATACTAGAAATCGATAGGGGTCTTCTTGAATACGGTCGGCGATCTGGCTTGACGGGAAACCGTTGAGCGACGCCTCAACGACGCTCACACCGCCATATTCGTGCTCGCCGGAAAAGGCGACGATCGCGCGGTACGGGCTCTTGCATTCGATGAGATAGTCACGAATTGCGTGATAATACTGGATCGCGCGCTGGATGCTATTGGTCACGACCATGGCTCGCGCCTGCCCACCGATCTTGTTCAGGGCCAACACTTGCTCATGAAAGTGGTCTACCATGATTTCCGCCTTGAGCCGGATAGCGTGTTCGTGACCCTCCACATAGCGGCGCAGCTTTTTCTGGGCGCGCTTAACGTCAAATTCCGGATCGCTCTCAATGGTCTTGACCAATCGGTAGTAGCTCGTGACTGGCGTGTAATGTTTCAGCACATCCAGGATGAAACCTTCCTGGATCGCCTGCTTCATGGTATAGCTGTGGAAGGGCCGATGGCGAATCCTACCGTCTGGCTGTGGTTCCGGCTCACCGAAGATTTCCAGCGTCTTGTTTTTAGGCGTGGCGGTGAAGGCAAAGTAGCTCGCGTTGGGCAGCAGCTTATGGGCCTCCATGATGCGATTGATCGTATCCTCGGTAGTCTCGTCGTCTTCTTCCACCCCAGCAGCGGAGAGCGCCATGCTGACTGCCGCGGAGGTGCGCCCGCCCTGACTCGAGTGCGCTTCATCGATGATAATGGCAAACTTACGCCCGCGATGCTCGCTGCCAATCTCATCCAAAATGAACGGGAATTTCTGTACCGTTGAGATGATGATCTTCTTGCCCTCGGCGATGAATCTGCGCAGATCGCCGGAATGCTCTGCGTGTCCCACCGTCGCGCCTACCTGAGCGAACTGCTTGATCGTGTTGCGGATCTGTTGGTCAAGGATACGCCGGTCGGTGACCACAATGATGGAATCGAAGACCAGCGAATCGTCCTTCTTAAGCCCGATCAACTGGTGAGCGAGCCACGCAATGGAGTTGGATTTGCCACTCCCGGCCGAGTGCTGGATCAGGTATCGCCGGCCCGCACCGTTTGTGGCTGCGTCGGCCAGGAGTTTGCGCACAGCGTCGACCTGGTGGAAGCGCGGCCAGATCTGCGTTCGGCGCTTCTTACCACTCTTCTCGTCCTTACTCTCTACGATTTGGGCAAAATTCTCAAGGATACCGGTCAAACTCTCGCGTGCCAGCACTCGTTTCCACAGGTAATCAGTCTTGATACCGGCTGGATTGGGCGGATTGCCTGCACCGTCGTTCCAGCCCTGGTTGAAGGGCAAGAACCACGAGGCTTTGCCTCTTAGGTGGGTGC
>JACFMY010000665.1 GCA_019455155.1 Caldilineaceae bacterium | reverse complement strand
CGACCAAGAGAATCCCATGGAGCCCGCCGGATTCGATGAGCAGCTACTGGGGCTCAAAGCTGGCGACGAGAAGGAATTCGTCCTGGGCTGGCCAGCGGATGGCCAGAGCATCTATGCAGGCAAACAGGCGCGCTTCCACGTAAAGGTCAAGAATGTTCAGGCCTACGAAAAGCCCGAACTGAATGACGCCTTCGCCCAGCTGGTAGGGCCTGACTACGAAACGCTGGACGATCTGAAGAAGAGCATTCGGGAAAGCATAGAGGCCAGCGAAAAAAGCCGCCTGGAAAACGAGTACCACAACAAAGTTCTGGACGCCCTGGTAGAGATCAGCAAGCTCACCTACCCGCCGGTCGTGATCGAGGACCAGATCGACAGCATGATGCAGGACACGGATCAGCGCCTGCGCCAGATCGGCATCGACGGCATCGAAACGTTCCTGCGCCAGACCAACCAATCGGAAGAGCAATACCGCGAGCGACTCCGCGACGAAGGCACCAAGATTGCCCGGCGCAACCTGGTGCTCTCAGAGGTCGTTAAACAAGAGAAGTTTACCGTCGACGATGCTGAGGTGGAAGCGCGCATCCGGCAGATGCTGGGCCTCGAAGCGGACGCGGAGATCGACGAATCGGCCCAGGCCGTGGCAGATATGCTCCGCCAGGGAGCAGGCCGCAACATGATCGTTAGCCAGCTGCTGGCCGAAAAGGCGATCAACCTGCTCGTAGCTCTGGCCCGCGGTGAAGAAGTACCTGCCCCCGGAGAACATGACACTGGGGAGGCCGAAGCAGAAGCCGCGGACAGCGCAGCGGCAACCGAGGATCAACCGGCGGATGCCGAGACAGAGGAACAGGTCTGAGTGAGAAGCGAGCGGGCGCGCTCAGTTCTAACGGAACGCAAATACGTAACTGGAGAGCGCTTACATAGGTAGGCGACGGCGAACCGTATCGTGTAGATGTCGTACCCTTGTCCCATAGAATAAGCTGCGATAGGCACTGGAAGAGAGCCGTGGCGCAGCCAGGTGACTCTTAGGAGATATTGTATGATCAATCCGATGAATGTGATTCCCATGGTGATTGACAACTCCGGTCGCGGCGAGCGGGCTTATGACATCTACAGCCTGCTGCTCAAGGAGCGCATCGTTTTTCTCGGCACGCCGATCAACGACCAGGTTGCCAACCTGATTGTAGCCCAGTTGCTGTACCTGAACGGCGAAGATCCGAATCAATCCATCAATATGTATATCAACAGCCCCGGTGGCAGCATCTATGCAGGTCTCGCAATCTACGACACCATACAGATGATTCAGGCCCCGGTGGCAACATATGCGGTGGGTGTGACCGCGAGCATGGGTACCGTGCTGCTGGCAGCCGGCAAGAAGGGCAAACGCTATGCCCTGCCCCATGCGACGATCCACATGCATCCGGCCAGCAGCGGCGCGCAGGGCTATACTGAGGATGTGCGCATCGCGTTCCGCGAGCAGGAGCGCGTGCAGACGCAACTCTTCCACCTAGTAGGCAAACACACCAACCACTCCTGGAAAGAGATCGAGGAAGAGTTCATCCGGGATCGCTACATGAACGCCCTGGAAGCGAAGGATTTCGGTCTGGTCGACCAGGTATTGGGTGACACGGATGATATCGTCGTCATCAGCAAGGATGGCCAGATCAAGTTTGCTGGCGAGGCTGTCCCTACCAACGGCAGCAAGTAGGAACAATCGACTTCGTGTTCGGGCCGGGTGCTGGATCGCTCGCCGGCCCGACTGTTGAAACGATTGAAAAGGAATGACTGAACAACGAACGCCGCGGTGTTCGTTCTGCGGCAAGGATCAATCTGCAGTCCAGCGCCTCATCGAGGGCTCTGACCACGTCTACATCTGCGACGAGTGCGTGTTATTGGGCGCCGAGATTCTGGCCGAAGAAGGTATCGCCGCCGGTGGTATGAAGCCGGCAACGGCAGCGCCTAACCAGAAACCACGCTCGATTCCCAGTCCACGTGCCATCGTCGAACACCTGGATCAATACGTGATTGGGCAGGATCGGGCGAAACGCGTGCTGTCGGTAGCCGTCTATAACCATTACAAACGTGTCTTCGGCAGCGCGGCAGGCGATGGAGCCAAGGCCAGGAGCGACGCCGTGGCAGATGCCGATGTTGAGCTTACCAAAAGCAATGTGCTGCTCATCGGCCCTACGGGCAGTGGCAAGACCCTGCTGGCGCAGACATTGGCCAAGATGCTCGATGTGCCCTTCACCATTGCGGACGCCACCTCCCTCACCGAGGCGGGCTACGTGGGTGAAGATGTGGAGACGATTCTCGTTGGCCTGCTGCAAAACGCCAATTGGGACACGCAGCGGGCCGCCTATGGCATCGTCTACATCGATGAGATCGACAAAATCGCGCGCAAGAGCGGCGACAACCCCAGCATTACTCGCGACGTGAGTGGCGAAGGGGTGCAACAGGCGCTGCTCAAGATCATCGAAGGCAATTTCGTCAACGTGCCGCCTGGCTCGGGCCGCAAGCACCCACAGCAGGAGTTCATTC
>JACFMY010000664.1 GCA_019455155.1 Caldilineaceae bacterium | reverse complement strand
CGTTGGCTTTGAGCCGTTGCTCCTGGGCTGCCAGGCGCTGTCGCTGCTCGTCATGCACGCGGCGAATCTGGGCACGCTCCTGGTCCACACGCTGCAGTGCCCGCTCTGTGCGCTGGAGGCTGCGCGCGGTCGCACGCAGGCGAGCGCGCACGTGGCGTCGCGCCAGTACACCCGGATCGCGATGATAGCCGGCAGCTAGATGCCCCAAATTGGCCACCAAGATCGCCGCCGTGACTGCGGCAGGACCAGCCACGCCCAGGGTGCCTAAGTCGAGGAGGAACCAGGCCGCAATCGTCAGGAGCAGCGACAATGCAGCCACCGCGCGTTCACGGCTAACCGAACCCTGGAAGGTCATCGACGCTGGCGCCGTCTGCGCGCCAAGAAAATCCTCGATCCAGGCCGGCGGTGCGGAGGCTGGCTGTGCCGGCTGCTGGGGAGCAGCGCTCGTGGCTGCTGCGCCTTTCGTGGCAGTGGCAGCCATCTGGGGTCGCGAACCCGCTCCCAGGTGATCGCGAATCCAGTTGGCCGGCTGGCGAGCCTTGGGGACAACTACCTGGGGGAGCTGCCCGTCGATAGGTGGAATCTGGTGGGGGTCCAAACTTAGCAGGTCACGCAATACACCGGCAAGGCGGTGGAGGCGCGGGTCCCCAGAGGCGCCCAGCGCCTGCAGAACCCGCGACCGGTCTGGGCGTTCAAAATCCTCGCGGCGAAAGAGCAGGCATTCATCGCCGGCCTGCACTGTCGTCCACAACTGTGGCTCAGCTGCCAACGCGACAAGGGATGCATAGACGACCCAGGTGGAGAAGTTGTCAATGTCCGGACTAAAGTCAGCTTCACTGCGCCGGGGATGCTGGTAGTTGCGGTGCCCAACTTCGTGGCTGCGCCGGCCGGCGAGGGCCGGCACATACATGCCATCGTAGTCAATCAGGCGGATCCGGTCCTGGACGACCAGCACGTTGCCATGTTGCAGATCGCCGTGACCGATCCCAGCAGCTGCCAGCGACTGGGCCATCTGTACCCACTGCTGTGCCAGGTCCAGCAGCCGGGCAGGCTGGCGCAAGTTCCGCTCGATATAGGCCAACAGCGACTCGCCATCCACCCATTCCATTTTGAGGATGGGATACCAGCGCCCGTTCAGGCGGATACCGTCGGCCAGAAAGGTGAAGTTGACTGTGTAGGGCAGACGCGCCCGAGTGAGATGGGCGCTGATGGCCGCGTAACGTTCCTGGTGATCGGCGAAATCGCGGAGAAAACAACGCACGGCCCAGGTGCGTTGCCCGGCGCAAACCAACTGGTAGACGCTGGCAAATGCGCCGGTAATCGGCCTGGGCAGACCAAGCGGTGTCAGCACCGGCTGACCGGTCTGGAGCTCCCGATCGGAAAACGCGGTGCGCGGATTCTGAATTGCCTCGTTATATTCTTGCGGGGTTGGCCAACCCATATTGACTGCAGATCCAGACCATTCCGACGTGACCAGCTTACCCCTGGCCGCTCAGAACGTCAAACTGTCACCCATCAACGTCCTTGGGCGCGCCTTGTCGCTCGCCTGCCTCGTGCGTGTGCGCGGAAACAGGCTGCTGCGGCAGCAACTCCACGCGCACAAGCGTTACGTCATCGTTGCGCAGCGCGCCCTGCTCACGCAGCTGCTCGATCCAGGCAATAAACGCGCGCCGGCCACGGGTTGCGGCGATCTGATCTACACTTTGCCAGGGAAAGCGGCCCGCTTCTGTCTCGCCAAGAAACCACTGGGCTAGTGCGTCGGTCATCAGATAGAAACGATCACCGGCCACACCCATACCCATCGCTGTCTGTAAATGTTCAGCCACTGCACTGTTGCGCGCGGAATTGCTGGAGATGAGCACGGGCCGGCTGGTGAAGAAGTCACTACCCGCCGCCGGAAAGCTGCACAACAAGCCGTTCTCGCGCACCTGTACCAGGTTACAGTCACCCACGGCCAGGGCTGACCAACGCACAGCCGCCTCCGCTGCCTGTTCGAACTGAACACCCAGGAGGGCGGCAAACGCGCCGCTGCGCACTTTCTCCTCAGCGTACCAGGGCAACGGCCTGCGCTGCACCGTTTCCAGCCAGCGGCTTTGCTCGGGCGCAAGGGCTTCCAGCAAGTTCTCTGCTGCCAGCTCCCCCGCTCCATAGCGCTGGACGAGTTGCCGCGCCCACAGCCCTGAAAAGGATGTCTCTGTCGCGCCGTCCGCGACGGCACAGTAGATCGCGGGCCGTGCTGTCAGCAGCGAGCGTACCGGCCAGCACGCATCCTCATATTCGTGCTCCTGGTTGCCAGCCTTGGGCAACCAGAAAATGCGAATGGCCAGCTGCCCGCTCATGCCTGCCACCGTTCGAGTCTCCTATTCCTGGATCCAGCGCGACGCCCTTGCTTCTTTCGTGCGTGCTTCGTGCATGCTATCGCAGGTTGCTCGGCCGCGTCCCAATATCCAGGAATTTGATGAGCGAAACCATATCGGCGTTGAAGACAAAGCCACGGCTGTTCTCGCTCACCGTGTAGCCTTCCTGTTGGGCAATGGTG
>JACFMY010000663.1 GCA_019455155.1 Caldilineaceae bacterium | reverse complement strand
ACTACCATGGCCCGGACAGCTTCAGCTACACGGTGAGCGACGGTGCGCTCACGGCAGCGGCCACGGTCAATCTGACGGTGCAGCCCGTCAACGATGGGCCGGTAGCCGTAGACGATGCCTTTACAGTGGCCGAGGACAGCGTGGAGAATGTGTTGGATGTGCTGGCCAACGACAGCGACGTGGACGGCGATGTGCTGGCGGTGGCGAGCGTGGGCAGTGCGGGGCATGGGACTGTCACGCTGACGGGGGGCGCCGTGTACTACACGCCTGCGCCGGACTATAGCGGTACTGATAGCTTCAGCTACACGGTGAGCGACGGCGCCCTCACCGCGACAGCCACGGTCAGCCTGACAATCGTGGGCAAAGGTAAACCGCGGCTGGCTTTCACGCTTGTTGCCGAACGTAGTGGCGCCAATTCCGACGGTGTGGTGACGGTGGGCCAGCCCATCACTCTAGTGGCCACACTCACGAACACCGGCCAGACCGCGCTGCGCCTGATTCCACTCTACATGAGCTTCGATCCCGCGGTGGTGCGCCTGGTCTCAAGCGATCCGGCGCCCGACCAAAGCGACGCCAATCGCCTCATCTGGCACGATGTAACCGGTCCCGCGTGGCTTCCAGCCGGTCAGAAGCTCACAATCCGCCTGGTGATGCAGGCAACGGGCAGCTCACAGACGCTGCCAGGTCGAGTGATGGTCATGCACGGCTCGATCGAGGGTGCGACGGACGAGTATGACCAGGTGCTCGGCCAGAATGCGGCATCGTCGCCGGTGCGCGTCACAGCGCCGGGGCTGAGCCTGCTTTCAGCCATCGTCGAGCCGGCGAACGGCATCATCGACGCCGGTGAGCTGGTCACCGTAACCGTACAGATACGTGCGAGCGGCGACACGACGATTACCCATTTGCCGCTACAGGATCTGTACGACGACAAGGCGCTGACCTTCCTGGGCGCCAGCGTTGGCGGCCACACAGTTGGCGGCGGCGCCGTGACCTGGAACAACCTTGCGGCCCAAGCCGGGAACATCGCGCCAGGCCAGACGGTGGCTGTTGACCTTGTCTACCGGCTGGAGCAACCAGTTGTATCGGTCACGCGCCAGGCAAAGGTCGAGGGCGCACGTGACGAGCACGGGGACGCGTTGCCCGCAGCCACAGCCGCCACTACCTTCTACCGTCCCGCGTTGGAGCTATCCATGACAGCGCAGCCGGCTAACGGTACCCGGGTCGAGGCGGGCGGGACGATTCGTTACGATCTCGTGCTGCAGAACACCGGCGGTGCGTCACTGAGCAACATAACCGTCGGCGCACTGCTCACAGGCGACGGCGTCTTCGCTACCGTTGAAACACCGGGTACGAGCACGCCTGTCCCCTGCCCCGTAGCGCCAGGCCAGCCCAACGACAACTACCATCGCACCTACCAGCTGGCCCAACTGGCGCCCGGGGCCAGCTGCACCGTACACCTGAAGGTACAGGCTGCGACCAACCTGGTCAGCGGGGTCGTTCGCTTACAGGTTGAGGCCAACGCAACCTTGCTGCGTCGACCTGCTGCCGTCGAGGCTCTCCATACCGTGGGGCGCTCAGGACCAGGGATTGTGGAGTTTACTGCAGCGGCGACCGCCGAAGGCATCCGCCTTGTCTGGAAGACAGCAGAAGAAAACGGTGTCACCGGCTTTCATTTGTGGCGGGGCGAGCGCAGCAACCGCAAAGAGGCAAAACGGATTACGGCGGTACCTATCGTGCCCAAGGGAAAGGCCGGCAGCAGCTACGCGCTTGTTGAGTTTCCCTTACTGTACGATCACAGTTACTTCTACTGGCTGGAGGTGATCCGCACGGACGGCAGCGCCGAAGTGGGACCGGTGTCCGCCAAAATCGCGTCGTCAATGCGGGGCTATATTGCCCTCGTGCTTGCGGAGGCCAATCTGACGAAGCCTTGAGCATGGAGGCCGTTGCGCCGCTGGGCAAGTTATGAAGGGTAACAGGGCCGTATGGCGCCACGCAACAAGCCGCGTGGCGCCATACGGCCCGAGTATTTGTACCCATTGCCAAACCTCACAGCCTTTCCCCGAAACATTCATATTTTTTTCACAGCCGCTCGCCATAATCGGTTCAGGTCGTGACGATAACTTGCGTATCGACAATTGCACGATCCGGCTAACATATATTCACTAAGAGGAGGCAACTCTGATGTTTCGTGGACGTTTTGTGATGGTGGCCCTGGTGGTCGTACTGCTGGTGGGTCTGGTGCTGGCCGGCGTATCTGGCGCCCAGCGCAGCGCCTGGCTCGAAGGTTACATGATGGGCCAGCTGACGGCTGCCGGTAGCGATGGCGCCGTATCCCCGGCCGCGTATCTGCCCTATGTATACGGTCATCGCGGCTTTGGCTTCGGTGGATTCCTGTTTCTGCTCGTAGGTGGTGGCGTGTTGTTCCTGATCCTCAGCCGGCTAGGAATGGGCCGGCACCGTGGCTGGGCAATGGAGCACGGACAGCACGGTGGCCAGGGCAGCGAACACTTCGGCCCGTGGATGCGCCATTTCGACGAGTGGTG
>JACFMY010000662.1 GCA_019455155.1 Caldilineaceae bacterium | reverse complement strand
GCAATGCCATCCTCATGGGCTACGTGGGCGACCAGTACCAGCCTGCGCCGGTCCTCCACGGGTTGGCCCTCCCCGCCGCTGAAGCAGAGCCTTTGCTGGAAGAGGTGCTTCGCAACGTGGAGCTGATGCTGCGCCACGGCATGATCCACGGCGATCTGTCAGCCTACAATATCCTCTACTGGGAGGGCCAGGTCACGCTCATCGATTTTCCCCAGGTCACGCTAAGCGAAAGCAACCACAATGCGTTTCGTATCTTCCAGCGCGATGTGCGGCGCGTCTGCGAGTACTTTGCCGGTCTGGGCGTCATGCGCGACAGCACGCGCATCGTGCAGGATCTGTGGGATCGCTACGTGCGGCTGGCGCCGGGCCGTACCGTACAGGATGAACCCTAGCCGTACACGTCTCAGGGCCTACCCAGGGGCCTCTGTGAAACGCGATGTGGGGCGGGTACCAGTTCGACAGACTCCCCCTGAAAGATAGACGGCAGGCGCCTCCCGTCTATCCTTCAGGGAGCCCTAGGCGCAGTTCCAGATTGGCGGCTCACGGCGTGCCCCGTATTCCACCAAAGGTGGCCGGATCAGGGACCGGGCTGCCACGTCATGCAACCACGTCATGCAACCACGTCATGCAACCACGTCATGCAATAGAGTGGCTTCAGGCCGGCATAGAGAGGGCTGCGCGCACCAGGGTATCGCTGATTTCCCAGAGCCGGCGCTGGGCTGCTTCGTCGTAGGAAGCGGCCGAAGATTTCGTGTCCTTTTTCGCGACGAAATATTTGCTCGTCACCCCCTCTACTTCCGGCGATGATGCCAGGTAGATGCTGGCCGTTGCTCCCCGGTGCGGTTTCATGGCAAATAGCTGCACAAGCGGCATCAATAACCCGACCAGGCCGCCGTTGTTGCGACCAAACCCCGTAGCTACAAAGCCGGGATGCAGGACATTCGCGGTGACGCGCTGACCAGCCAGCCGGCGCGCCAGCTCATAAGTGAACATGACATTTGCCAACTTCGACTGGCTATAGGCGCTCCAGCCGTCAAACTGGCTCTCGCCCATGAGATCGTCGAATTTGATTTGGCCCTGTTTATGGGCGCCGGACGCAACGTTGACGATGCGGGCCGGCGCGCTGGCGGTGAGCCGATCCAGTAACAGATCCGTTAACAGAAAATAGCTCAGGTGATTGAGGGCAAAGGTCATCTCAAAGCCATCTTCTGTCACCTGACGGCGGCTAAAGTAAGCGCCCGCGTTGTTGACCAATATATCGAGCCGGTCATAGCGTGCGCGAAACGCCTCCGCGGCGTCCCGTACCTTGGCTATGACGGAGAGGTCAGCGCTGATCCAGTCAACGTTGTTGTTACCCGTGGCCTGGCTAATGCGCTGGACCGTGGCGGCGCACCTCTCGGCGTTGCGGCTGACCACGACGACGGTCGCGCCCATTGCGGCCAGCGCTTCGGCCGTCACCGCGCCGATACCGTTCGTCGCCCCGGTTACCAGCGCAACCTTTCCGGTCAGATCGGTGTATTGATTGATGATTAATCTCCTTACTGGACACTGACATAGAAATAGCCGGCTGCCAGTACGCAGTTGCTGCTGCAGGACAGCCGGCTATCTGTGCACAGGGAACTACCAAGATAGGCGCTGCAAGCCGTCCAGGCCTTGCAGTATGCACCGGCCTATCGCGCGAGTCGCATCACATCGACTGTTGCCGTGCACTTCTTTACATGGCGAGTTTACCTGGCGAGCTTGGCGTTCAGCTTGATCTCCTCCACGCTGGCCAGCGCCTTCGAGACGGGGCAGCCGGCCTTGGCATCGGCAGCGTACTTCTGGAATGCGGCATCGTCGAGGCCAGGTACCTCAGCCACCGTGTCGAGCTCAATCGTCGTAATTGTCGGTCCGGCGCCCAGGTGGACGGTCGCTGTTGTGTCAATGCGCGTCGCCACGAAGCCATCCTTGCTCATCAACGCCGAAAGAAACATGGAAAAACAGCCGGCATGGGCGGCGCCGATCAATTCTTCTGGATTGGTGCCTGGCCCCTCTTCGAAGCGTGATGCATAGGTATACGGGCCCTCGTACGCGCCGCTGGCCAGCTTCATCACGCCCGAGCCTTCCCTCAAAGTGCCTTTCCACTGAGCCTCAGCCTTGCGAACTGGCATGATTTCTCCTCCTCTTTATAGACTTTGCGCATGTTGGGTAGTAGCAAATCCTGCCGGCCCAGAAACGGGCACGGTCGTCACAACCCTACACGCCGGAGAGTAATGAATCTGTGAGGTTTCTCCCACATGAGCCACACGTTGCCCTGCATTCCCCGCCACCATGGCCGGCCCTATGTGCGCGTGGCAGCCGAAGAACGAAAGCGCCGCGGCAAGGCGCCACCCACCGTAGGCAGGTATGGTACCTGCCGCCGCGTGATCCACCCCGTGCCACCACCGGCACCCCAGGCGCGCAATCGCCCATGTGGGCGGCCGCAAGGGCCGCACCCTACGGCGTGTGTTGTCCGGTGGGGGCGAAAAATCTTTCGCCCCTACGGCCCGCCGCGCAACCCACCCC
>JACFMY010000039.1:20597-24869 GCA_019455155.1 Caldilineaceae bacterium | reverse complement strand
TGGCAGGCTTTGCCCTCTGCCTCGCTGCAGGAATCATTTTTATACGGTACAATGAAATCAGGGTACTGCGCGAGTTGGAGGGCAATGAGGTAGGAAAACCATAATCATGACCGTACTCGAAACCACACTTGGTCCGTACGAGGCCGGCCAGCTCGGTCTCATTCTTCCCCACGAACACATCTTTGTCGATCTGAGTCCCATCGAGGCAACCAACTATCTACAGGCGTCGTCGGACGACGTGATTCGTGCTATGGTGCCCCCGATCCGGGCTGCCCAGGCGGCGGGCATCAGCGCGCTGGTGGAGTGCACGCCAGTAGGCGTAGGCCGGCGTGTCGACATCGTGCGCGACGTTTCCGCCGCGACCGGTTTTCCGGTGGTCGTGGCAACAGGTATCTATCGCGAGCCGTGGGTGCCTGCTTGGGCCCATGCGGCGGACGAGGCTGAGCTGGAGGCCTGGATGGTGCAGGAGCTGATTGAGGAGGTGGAGGGGACCGGTGTCCGTGCCGCCTGGATCAAGCTCAGTGCTGGTGATGATGGGATCACACCTGTAGAAGCCAAGATCCTGCGCGCGGCGGCCCGCGCGGGGCTGCGAACAGGCGCCGTGATTGGCAGCCATACCATCAAGGGCCGCGTGGTCCGGGAACAGCTTGCCATCGTAGAGGCCGCGGGCTATAGTACCGAGCGCTTTATCTGGATTCACACGCAGGCGGAACCCGACTTCGACCTACACCTTGAAATGGCGCGGCGTGGCGCCTGGATCGAGTACGATGCTATCGGCAGCGATGCCTTTGACGACGATTTCTTCGTTGACCGGATACAGCGGGTGTTGGACGCTGGGTTCGCCCATCGCCTGCTGCTGAGCCAGGACCGCGGCTGGTACGATCCATCCCTGCCTGGCGGCGGCACGCGCTTGCCCTACACCTATCTCAGCACAACATTTCTGCCCGCGCTGCGCGCCGCTGGTATCAATCGTCCGACGATCCAGCTGCTGACCGTAGAAAACCCATTTCGCGCCTTTGCCCGCTAAAGGCGGACGGCATATTACAGGCAGTGGACAGTTACCCTGGCGGAGCAGAAGAGCCAGCGCTGACCACGCGGTTTCGGGCATCTCCTGAGGCCTACCGGTTCTCAGTTAACCTGTTCACCGGATTGGATTGTTCCGACAATAGCACACGGATAAACAAAGAAGCGATGATCATGCGTACGTTAACTGGATTGCTCCTGGTCGCCTTCCTCCTGGCGCCAGCGCCAGTGGCAGCTGCGCCGCTGGCCATTTCGACCGCGAACGACTATGACCACAGTGTCGCAACCGCCTGGTTTGAGCTCATGACCGAGTTGATTCGCCAATCACCAGGCTTCACACCCCCTGTCGCTTCGCGCGCCATGGGTTACGCGGGCGTGACGCTCTATGAGGCAGTGGTACCTGGCATGCCAGGCTACCAGTCTCTGGTCGGCCAGATCAACGGCCTTACCTGGATGCCGCGGGCCAATCCTGAGGCCGAATACCACTGGCCACTGGTCGCCAACAGCGCTCTGGCCAGCATCAATCGCCGCC
Organism: Caldilineaceae bacterium; assembly: GCA_019455155.1. Lineage (GTDB taxonomy): Bacteria > Chloroflexota > Anaerolineae > Caldilineales > Caldilineaceae > JACFMY01. Next base: position 23,314 of record JACFMY010000039.1, on the reverse strand, counting down.
TCTTCGCCCATGGTGGCGCCGCGGTGAGCACTTCGATTGACGGTCTCGAAGAGACCATCCGGCGGCGTTATGAAGGGAACGCGCCGCGCGATGTCCTGTTACGTTCTATCTCGCGCGGGCGCATGGTCGCGGCCGCGGTCTTCGAGTGGTCAAAACATGACGGCGGCCATGAAGGGTATCTCTACAACTTTCCCGCGACCTTCCAGCCGCCAACCGGACCCGGACTGTGGGAGCCCACGCCTCCCAAATACCAGAGCGCGCTCCAACCCTATTGGGGTGAAAACCGGCCATTTGTCCTGCAGAGCGGGGCGGATTGCCGGCCGGCGCCTCCGCCAGGCCATTCGACTGATTTGGCGTCGGATGCCTATTGGGAGGCGATGGAGGTCTTTACGACCGTAAAGAACCTCACCCCAGCGCAACGGGATATTGCGCTCTATTGGGCTGACGACCCAACCCTCACCGCGACGCCGCCCGGCCATTCTCTGGCCATTGCCACGCAAGTCCTGCGTCAGGATGGCGCCACACTCGCGATGGCCGCCGAAACCTACGCCCGGCTGGGTATGGGTCTGGCCGATTCATTTATTGCGTGCTGGAATGCCAAGTTCTACTACAACCGCATGCGGCCCATTACCTACATCCAGCGCTATATCGATCCGGCCTGGAACACGCCGGAAATCACGGACCCCGTCAACACACCGCCCTTTCCCGAATACCCCTCTGGGCACTCGACCGAAGCTGGAGCGGCCGCAACCATCATGACCAGCCTCTTTGGTGACGCATATACCTTCACAGACGGCAGCCAGACGCGGCTCGGCTTCGCGCCACGCACCTTTCCCTCCTTCTGGGCGGCAGCAGAAGAGGCAGCCGTCTCCCGGCTTTACGGCGGCATACACTACCGGTCGGCCAACGAACAGGGGCTGGAACAGGGACGCTGCATCGGCGAGGCTGTGATGCAGATACAGTTCAAAGCTGGCGAGTGACCAAACAGGCGTTGCCCGCGCGTAGATACCCGCGCGGGGCAACACCCGCTGCCTATCCTAAGGATTACTGCAGTGTCACGTAGGCGACGAGGTTTTCCGGTCGATCGGGATTGAGCCCCTTGGCCAGGGCCCGCTCTAGCCCTACTAGCTGGCCTACCGGCAGGTAGAGCACGTTGCGCAGGGGCGCGGCAACCTCTGACGCAAAGGCCACGTCCGTGCCGGCATCGCCGAGACTGAAGGTGCGACCGCCCTGGCTTCGCACTTCTTCCAGCACAGCATGCTCTTGACTCGCACGGTCCCCGGAGATCAAACCCACGGCGCATGCCCCAGCCGTGGCCATGGCGCGCGGCCCATGACGAAACTCCATGGCATGGAAGGGCTCGCTGTGGCTGAGCGACATCTCCTTCATCTTGAGGCTGAGCTCACAGGCCAACCCGTAAACAGGTCCAGACCCCAGAAAATAGAAGCGGTCAATGGCCGGATCACGGCCTATCGCAGCGGCTGTGTCACCGTAAGTGCTCAACAACCGCTGTGCGACAGCAGGCAGCCGCGCTAGCTCTGCAAGCTGTGCGCGATGGCCGCCGGCGATCAGGGCCAGCGCGGTCGTGGCCAGATAGAGCGTGGAAAATGCGCGTGTCTGGGCCACACTCTCTTCCTGAGCGGACGGGAAAAGGAGATTGATGTCCCCTTGGCTCTCCAACGAGCGGCCAGGGTAACAGCCCAGCGTCATCACATGACCGCGTCCTTCGGCACGGAAACGCTCGCAGGCCCGCACGGTCTCCGTCGTCTCACCTGAGCGGCTGACGGCAATGAGCAATGCCGGCGCGAGGCGCCGCGAAAGCGCAGAAGGTGCATGCCAAAGCTCCGAAGCCGGCAGCCCTGCGGCCGGGATGCCAGTTAGCTGTTGGAAGACAGCTGCGGCAGCCAATGACAGATAGTAGGTGGAGCCGCAACCAGTGAAGTAGACCGCGCCATAATCATGCCGGTGAAAGAGCGCGGCCAAGCTGTCTACATGGGTATCTAGCTCATCTAGCGCAGCCGCCCAGACTTCCGGCTGGCTCATGATCTCGCGGCGGGTGTGATGGCCTGCAGATTGTGTTTCGGTCATGGGATTGTCCTGTGTGCTAAGAAAGAAAAGAAAACGTTGGGCCTGGCGCCAGATTGGATTCAATCACAAACAGTCATAAATCCGTCAAATTCAATCACACAGTATCATGCGTCTCGCCGTACGTCAACATTTCGACCTGGTTTAGTGCTTGCTCGCGTGGGACATCGTGGCCTGCTTGTGGCCGTTGGCCGCCTGCCGCCGCTGGTAGCGCGCCGCCAGCCACACCAAAACGAGCATCAGGACGAACGCCTCGACAAAGCCCAGCGCGGCAAGCTGGGGCAACGTCAGCCCATCCCGAATCAACATCACCAACTGGCCCATCGGTTGGAAGAGCGGCCAAAGAATGAAGATGCTCTTCGTCAGCCGGAAGACAACGGCAAACATGACCCCGATGAAGAACAAGAACACCATCTCGCTGGCGGGCATAGCGTAGCCTATGTGATACAGCGCGTAGAGTGCAGAACCTACCAGGATAGCGGGGATGAGACCAAATGCTTCCTCCAGGCGTAGCAACACCCAGCCTCGCCAAAAGATCGCCTCGAAGAAGCCGATGGCAAGGATCAGTGCCAGCAAGGGAAGCAATTCTGCCGCAGCGGGGAGCCGCACATTGGCCAAAGTCCCGAAATATT
>JACFMY010000039.1:4414-20587 GCA_019455155.1 Caldilineaceae bacterium | reverse complement strand
TGCACTATCGCCAAGAGTAACTGCACAATGAGACTGACCCCCAGCAGGCGACTCGTTATGCCTAAATCCGATAGGGGTCGCTTGCGAACTATCACCATCCAATACAAGGGAATACCGACGCCAAACAGCGCGGCGCCAACGACTGCATAGAGCACAAAGTAGGCCAGCCCACCCCAAACATCCTGGCCGACAAGCACAGTTGCGGTATACAGTGCGCCCACGACGAGGATCCAGGATAGGGCAACCACTGCAAGGTCTTTGTTTGGCTTCCAGCGGACAGCAAGGATCATGCCCAGTTTTGTCGTGGCTTCGGACATCATTGTCGTGTTTACCTCCGTTCTTGGCTTTTGATGTGTCTTGGCTCCTCTACGCCAGGTCGACTGTTCATCTTACCGCGCGAGGGTTGTGTCACAGTTGTAGCTGTCGCGCCTGAGGGTTTTACGCAGCGACAAGCTGTCGTTCCAATCGGGGGCAACGTACAACCATAAGCCGTGCGACACACGTTCTGGGCAACCACCACCGGCTGGAAATGGAAGGCAGGCACGCCAATTTTGCCGCCCGCTATGGTATACTCGCAGAGCTCGCATAGGCGGGATGGGTTCAATATAAAGAGAGCATGAAACGACGCACGCACAGAGATACAGGCTTTCCTAGCCACCATAACGCAATAGCCGACGAACATGGTGTTGTCCATAAGGATTGGGGTGGGCGCATTTCAGTGGCGCTCACCATGCCCAACACCTATTACGTTGGAATGAGCAGCCTCGCGTTCCAACTGCTCTACTGGATGTTCAACTGCGAAGATGACGTCGTCGGCGAACGCATCTTCTGGGAAAAGGGCGCGGCCCAGGCGGGCCATCCTCTGCTGTCGCTTGAAAGCGATATGCCCGCCGCAAGCTTTGATATCTGGGCCTTTACCATCTCGTGGGAGATGGACTATTTCAACGTTCTTGAGCTGCTCCGCCAGTCCGGCATACCACCTCTAGCAGCCGACCGCCACGAGTCACGGCAGTGGGACGGCAGTCCCTGGCCCCTGATCATAGCCGGCGGCCCCGGCGTGACCATGAACCCCGAGCCTGTCGCCCCGTTTTTTGATGCCATTCTCATCGGTGAAGGCGAAGAGGCGGTGCCCAACTTCATTGAGCTCTGCCGCACGGGACTAGAGGATCCAGCCGCGCTGGTGGCGGAGTTGGACAGAACACCCGGCTGGTATGTGCCGGCGCTCCGGCCCTCCAACCGGCACCACCCGCACTTTCGTACCGTACAACGGCTATGGGTGCGCAACCTGCCGGACTACGATACATCGAGCACGCTCTACACCCCCAATACTGAGTTCGGCAATATGCACCTCATGGAGATCGCCCGTGGCTGCGGCCGTGGCTGCCGCTTCTGCCTGGCTGGCTATGTCTATCGCCCAGCCCGGGAGCAACCGCTCGAGCGGCTCCTTAAATCGGCCGAAGCTGCGCTTCACAATGGCTACACGAAAATCGGCCTGGTCAGTGCCGCCGTCAGCGACCACACCCAGATCGACGAGCTCGCCATCGCTCTCCAACGCATGGGCGCCAGCCTCAGCGCTAGCTCCATGCGCATGGACCCTATCAGCGTCCCCCTCATTAAGGCCCTGGCCGAAACCGGCGCCCGCACCCTGACCGTCGCCCCCGAGGCCGGCAGCCAGCGTCTGCGCAACGTTATCAACAAAACGCAGACCGAAGCCCAAATGATGCAGGCCATCGCCCTGGCCCAGGAATTCAACTTCCCGCAACTCAAACTCTATTTCATGATCGGCCACCCAACCGAAACCGACGACGATATCCAGGCCATCATCGACTTCGTGGTGGCCGCGCGCAAACTCTTCAAACGTCGCATCGCTATCAACGCAACCCCGTTCGTGCCCAAGGCCCATACACCCTTCCAATGGGAAGGTATGGCCCCCAGTGCGCTGCTGCGCCAACGCCAAAAGACCATCCACCAGGGTCTGGCGCGCCATGGCGTGGACGTGCGCGCCGATTCGCCCGACTGGGCTGAGGTCCAGGCTGTGCTCAGCCGCGGTGACCGCGCTCTCGCCAACGTGCTGCTTGCCATCCCCTCCGGCGCGCTCTCCGTACGCAGCTTCTTCCAGTCTATGGCCGATCAGGGTTTGGACAAGGAGAGCTATACCGGCGCCTGGGAGGTCGGTGCCCCCCTTCCTTGGGATATCGTCCAGAGCGGCGTGAGTGAAAACTATTTCCATTACGAGCTACGCCTGACCGCCAACAACCAAACGGGTCTCAGCTGCCCACCTGATAGCGCTGGCTGCCTGGCCTGCCAGGCCTGCGATCAGGCTTGGGCGTTTCGGTACGGCGCCAACAATAAGCGCCCCGTTCCTGCCGCAAAGGGCGGCCCCTGGCGGGCGGAAGATTGGCAGCCCTGGACCCGGCTCAAAGCAGAGAAACACGCCGCGGTCAGTCCAATCGAGCTGGCAGGCTGACCATCTGGCCCTGCCGCTAGCTGACCCCGGCCAGTCGCCTGCGCCAATATCTCACCCGCTCAACTGTGTCCTGCATCCTCGACGCACGGGCTCAAAGCAGGAAAATACCACTTGCAGCACCGCCGCCGATCCGTTAAGATGGAACCGGCTATTTCATCGATCCATACCTCTTCGCCCCTCATCATATTTAGCCTGAAGGCTCATTTGCTCGAAGGAGTGACTCATGAACGCAGCGCGCGCCTCGTTTCTTGCTCATCTTGCCTTCCTGATCGCCGGTGTCATGGCGTTGGTGACGCCTGACCAGGCCCTGGCAAGCCAAGGCCCCCGCATGCCGGCTGATGCGCCGCCGGCAATCTCACAGCTGAAGCCCAAACAGGACCCCACGCCGCCAGTGAGCAATCTGGAAGATGTCCAGCAAGCCGTCGTGCGCATCGAAGCCGTCGGTGTCTTTAAGGATCCCTCTGAGGGTATGCTCATGGAAGCAGGCTCAGGCAGCGGCTTCATTATCGACACGGCAGGCCGGGTCGTTACCAACAACCACGTTGTGACCGGTGCGGCCTATTACAAGGTCTATCTCCAGGGCCAATCGACACCTGTTAACGCGCGTGTCCTCGGCGTCTCTGAGTGCGCCGACTTGGCTGTCATCGATCTGGAGGGCGACGGCTATCCCTATCTGGCCTGGTACGAAGAGCCCATCAAAGTCGGTCTCGACGTCTATGCCGCAGGTTTCCCTTTGGGCGACCCTGAATACACCTTGACGCGGGGCATCGTCGCCAAAGCCCGTACCGGCGGCGAAAGCAACTGGGCGTCCGTGGATGGCGTCATTCAGCACGATGCCATCATCGACCACGGCAACTCCGGCGGACCATTGGTCACCGCAGACGGGCAGATCGTGGGCATCAACTACGCCGGCAATATTGAAAGCAATCAATATTACGCCATTGGTCGCGACGGTGCGTTACCTGTCATCCGCCAACTGCTCAACGGCGTCGATGTGGATTCCATTGGCGTCAACGGCCAGGCCTTTGTGAGCGACGACGGCGAGTTCTACGGCATCTGGGTCGCGTCGGTAGCCTCAGGCTCACCCGCCGACAATGTCGGCATGGAGCCAGGCGACATCATCCTATCGCTCGAGGGGCTTCCTATCAGCGAAGATGGCACCATGTCCACCTACTGCGAAATCCTCCGCAGCCACAGCGCCGACGACGTGATGTCAATCGAGGTCCTGCGCCTGGATACCGAGGAAGTCCTCGAAGGCCAGATCAACGGTCGCCCCCTCCAGCTGAGCATCGATCTCTCCGGACAATTGGGAGCGGCCGACAGCACGGCCTCGGCTGAGGACCCAGCTGCAGCGCCGGCTGAGGCGTATACGGAATACGTGGAGGTAAGCGACGCCACCCAGACGTTCACTCTGGAGGTACCCGCAGCCTGGACAGATGTCAGCGACGGCGAGTGGACGCTGGACGATGAGACGGTGGGCGTACGCATCGATATCTCCCCGAATCTGGATGATTTCTACAATAACTGGGGCATCCCCGGCGTCATCGCACGTTTCTCCACAACGCTGCCTGATCAGATGGAGGCCGAAGAGCTACTGGATACCTATACGCTCGAAGAGCAGTGCACCGATAAGGGCCGCGATACCATCAACCTGGGCGACCTGGCCGGTAGCTACCAGATCTGGACCGATTGCACGGACGCGAAGGCCTCAGGTGCCATCGTGGTCCTGGCGCCCACTGAAACACAGGCGTACTACTTCATGCTTGAGCTGTACGGCAGCAACGACGCTGACTTCGATGCCTGGGATCGCATCCTCAACTCGCTGGTCGTCAATGACGGCCCGCAACAGGCGGAGAAACCGGCCCCCCAGACCGCCAGCGAGAGCCCTCTCTTTGAACTGGTCGACACAGAAGGGCTGGAATATGGCTACGTGGCGCTGGAAGACCCTGCCTTGACCGCGCTGATACCCGCGGAATATGGCGACATCGACAGCGCTGTCTGGACCAACAAGGACGGCGAGCCGCTTGGCTATACCATTACGGCAGCTCCAGATATTGAGAAGTTCAAGAGCACGTGGACCACACCAGGCATCATCGTCAAAAGCGCGGTCGGCCTCACAAGCGAGCTGGACCTCGACGAGCTGATGACGGATGAAAGCTTGGACAAGAACTGTACCTACGACGATCGCTACACCGAGAGCCACGAGATCCTGGACTACACATATACCGTGGTCTACGATATCTACAATGAATGTGGTGACACCGATAGCTCGTACGTGGTGTTGATTGCCCAGTCCGATCCGATTGACCAGGCGATCTTCATCGACTACCTGGTGGCGAGCGATGCCGACATCGAAGCCTTTACCGTGCTGGTCGATAGCTTCTACCTGGACAGTGCGCTGGCGGGTGACATACCCCCAGCAGCCACTGAGAGCACTGATGTAACCGAACCCGAGGTGGTGGCTGGCCCCGCCTATATGAGGATTGTCGACGATTCAGAGACCATCAGCGTCCGTGTGCCCGAGAGCTGGATCGACATCGTCAGCGAAGACTGGGATCTGGGTGATGGTCCCATCGGCGTGGCACTGACAGCAACACCCGATCTCGACGGCTTCAACGACACATGGGAGACGCCAGGCGTCTTCATCGGCGTCTCCGAGGATGTGGCCGCGGTCTTCACGCCAGAAGGGGTACTTGACGCCTTCGACTTCTCCGATACCTGTACCTACGACGAACGCATCGACTACGGCACACAGAATCTCTCCGGCGCCTACGATATCTGGACCGATTGTGATGACGTGCAGGGCGAAGCTTTTGTTGTGTTGGCTGCCACGCCTGCCGCACAAGAGTCACCCATGATCCTTGTTTATGTCAACATCATCGCCGAAGAAGACGTCGATGCGTTTAGTGAGATTCTCGCCTCGCTCGCCGTAGCGGGCGCGGTGGAATCAACCCAGGCCGCGGAACAGGAGGAGCTGGTTAGTGCGCCGCTGGTCATTGTTAAGGCGGATACGCTCAACGTGCGTAGCGGACCTGGCACCAATTACAACCGCATCGGCACGGTGAATGCAGGCGACACCCTCATTGTGTCGGGGCAGGCAAACGGCTGTTCATGGCTGCAGATCGTCACCCCGGCAGGTTTCGAGGGCTGGGTATCGGGCAGCGACAACTATGTGACCCTGGAAGCTCGCTGCGCTGATATTCCAGAGACCGAAGGTGTTCCGGCTGCCCCTGCCAGCGGCGGTCAGGGCGGCAGCGCCGCGGGCAGCCAGGCGGCCAGCGGCGGCAAAGCGGATCAGGGCTGTTACCTGTTCCAGAACGAACTCGGCGCCGAACTGACCATCACCTTCACCAATAGCAGCACCGGCAAGGGGGAGACCTTCAAGGTACCTAGCGACGGCGAGGTGGAGAAGTGCTTTGCCCCGGGCAAGTACACTTATACGCTCGACGCACCGCCGCCTTGGGGCAGCACAAATGGCGAAATGCGTGTCGAGGCCGGTGACGCCTTCCTCTTCCCCATCACGCCGGAATAGCGGGCAGGTACGAACCACGCCGGTCACGGCTGGCAGCCTGATCACAACGGGACGGGGCTCTTGGCGGAGCCCCGTCCTTCGTTGTACACTCCACCCATGCAGCGCTGCGTTCACACCAACGGTGTCATTACCTATACGTTTGACTCGCTTGCGGGCCGGCCGGTTCGGGCCCATGTCTCGACCCGCCATGGCGGCATCAGCCCTGCGCCGTGGTCCAGTCTCAACTTCAGCATACGCCGCGGCGATACGCCGGAACGAGTCCGTGCCAATCGGCTGCGCCTGGCTGCCGCCCTCGGCCTCCATGCCGACCACTTTGTCCATTGCCAGCAGGTACACGGTACTGGCGTTGCCAAGGTGGATGACAGCGACGCGGGCGCGTGGTTTGCGGGCAGCGACGGCCTCATCACCGACGCCACCGCCTTGCCACTGGTGCTGGTCTTTGCGGATTGTGTGCCCGTGCTGCTCTATGACGCGGAGCACCACGCACTGGGCATCTGCCATGCCGGCTGGCGGGGCACGGTAAACGGCGCAGCCGCCGCCACGTTGTGGGCCATGCAGGCGGCGTACGATACCGACCCCGCGCAGGTGACGGCGTGTCTCGGCCCGAGCATCGGGCCCGAGAGCTACGAGGTGGGAGATGAGGTTGTGAGTCTGGCCCTCGCCCACCTGCAGCACGCAGACCAGCTCTTCTACTATCCCAACGGCCCGGAACAAAGGCCATATTTCGACCTCTGGGCCGCCAACCGGCAACAGCTGGTTGCCGCTGGCGTGCTCCCGGACCACATCGAGATCAGCGGCATCGATACAGCCCGAAACACCGCTGACTTCTTTAGCCACCGCGCCGAACAGGGCCGGTGTGGCCTCTTTAGCATGGTGGCGTGGCTGGCGCCCTCCAGCCTTTCACAGGAAGGCTAAACAATGCAGCGCGTGATCTGCCGTCTGTTTGTGCCCATCGTCCTTGCCATTGGATTGCTCGTTCTGGGCAAGGTAGCGTTGGCGCAAGGCGAGCCCGCCGGGCCCATCGCGCCCGTAGCCTCGCCCAACCCGCTGGAGAACGCCAGCTTCGAGTGCGGTGATGGCGGTTACTATGAAGATGTGGTACCGCCCGACGAAAAGACGACGCAGCCCAATCTTGTCCCCAACCGGTGGACGATCACCCACGCGCTGACAACGCCGGTGGTCTCGAGCACCCGCATCTTTTATGCCAAGAGCTGCGACGGCAGTGCATTCATTGAACGTATCGACGGTGAAGATAGCGTGGTCATTCGCGCCCTCGATCTGGAATGGAGCAGCGCGCCGGGCAAGCCCTTCGATACGAGCCTCTACCAGCAAGTCAGTGTGCTATCTGGCACCGCGTACAGCCTTAGTGGCTGGATGGTGAGCCTCTGCGGTGGCAGTTTCAGCGACCCCAATGACTGCCCGGCCGGCTATTATATGGCCAAACTGCTGGGCATCGATCCCACCGGCGGTACCGATCCGTGGGCGCCCACGGTACAATGGGCAGAAAACCGCGCCAATTTCGTGGGCGAGGACGGCCGCAGCCGCATTGGCTGGCAAAACCTCCGCCTGGCGGCCACAGCCGAGGCCATGACCGTCACGGTCTTTGCCCGCATCAACAGCCCCTTCCGCTGGCACGGCAACCACGCCTTCATCGATGCCTTGAGCCTGGTCCAGGCGCCAACGGCAACCCTCACAGCCACATCCCCCATTTCGGGGTCCACGCTCATTTCCTTGCAGTGGACGAGCGATCTGGGTCCTGACATTCCGGCCATCGAGGGCGGCAAGTACCGGCTCTATCTCGACCTGGAATATTGGCACGACCAAAAGCAGATCTGGAGCGCCGTTGCCACAGGCGACCAGGCCAACGGCAGCACCTGGTTTGATGCCCGTTGCACTGACAGCACCTATCGTTTCCGGATCCGCGCGCGGGCCGAGCAGCCTGAAGGCGAAGGCGGCGCCTGGCCCAACCAGCGCTATCCGGGCGTCTGGACAGCACCCATCGACGTCTATGTCCCCCCACCGCTCCCAGGGCCCACCGTGCCCTTTACGCCGGCCAACTCCGTTTTTCTGCCGCTGGTAACCGATGTGCGCGGCTGTTGAGACACAGGCAGCCCACTTTCTCGCCTTCGTCCCACCCGTCTCCAAACACTTTGCCTGTGCATTGATTCGTTGGTAGAATCGGAACATATGTATCTCGACCAATCCAACACGGCTGTCCAGATTGCGGAGTACCTGGCAGATGTGCGTGAGCGCATGGACCGGGCCGCGCGGCGCGCGGGGCGGGAACCCAGGGAGGTGACGCTGGTCGCCGTCAGCAAGACGCATCCGATTGAGGCGATTCAGGCGGCAGTGGCGGCTGGACAGTTCGACTTTGGCGAGAACCGCCTCGAAGAGCTTTGGCCCAAGGTTGAACAGGCACGAGCATTGGGACTGGATCAGATCCGGTGGCATATGATCGGGACGATTCAGAGCCGCAAGACGCGTGATGCAGTCGGGCCGTTTGTACTCATCCACTCAGTGGATCGCATGAAGGTCGCCAGCCGCTTGAGCCGGGATGCCCAGGAGGCCGGCCGGGTCCTGGATGTTCTGTGCGAGGTGAATGTCAGTGCGGAAGCCAGCAAGCACGGGTTCACGCCCGATGAGCTCCTGGCGGCCGCGCCGGCCCTGTTGGAGTTACCGGGGATCAGGGTACACGGTCTGATGACAATGGCTCCGCTCGTTGAGGATCCTGAAGCGACACGGCCGACCTTTCGCAGCCTGCGCCAATTGCGTGAACGGTTGGCTGAGCGTTTTCCCCAGGCAGACTGGAGCCAGCTGTCCATGGGCATGACAAACGATTTCGAGGTTGCTATCGAAGAAGGCGCGACCATTGTACGCATCGGTTCCGCCATCTTCGGCGCTAGAACAGAGTGAGACAACTATGCTGAAACAGGTACACATTGCCTTCATCGGCTCCGGCGTCATGGGCGAGGCAATGATCAAGGGGCTGCTCTCCATGGGCCTAACGCAACCGAACTGCATCACGGCCAGCGATCCGTGGCTGGAACGGCTTGACTATCTCACCAACAAATATGGCGTGAATGTGACGCCGGACAACGTCGCTGCCGTGCGCGAGGCGAATATTGTGGTCCTGAGTATCAAGCCCCAATCCCTGCCGAAAGTAGGCCGCGACCTGCACAGCACGATTCATGCGGACGCCCTGGTCCTGAGTATTATTGCAGGTACCCGGATTTCCACTCTGCAGAACAAGCTTTTCCATGACCGCATCGTGCGGGCGATGCCCAATACCCCTGGCCAGCTTGGCAAGGGCATGACGGTGTGGACAGCCACTTCGCATGTCAATGAAGACCAGCTCAAGCAAACGGGAGCGATTCTAGGCGCGATGGGCGAACATCTCCAGGTGGAGGAGGAGAGTTTCCTGGACATGGCCACAGGTCTCAGTGGTTCGGGCCCGGGCTTTGTGCTCCTGCTCATTGAAGCCATGATCGACGCTGGGGTACATATGGGCTTCTCCCGCCGCGAGGCCGAGACCCTGGTGCTCCAGACCATCGAGGGCACCGTCGCGCTGATGCGAGCCAGCGGCAAGCATTCAGCAGAGCTGAAGAACCAGGTCACAAGTCCCGGTGGTACGACCGCCGCAGGCCTTTACGAGCTGGAAAAGGCCAGCATTCGGGCGATCATCGCCGACGCGATATTTGCAGCCTACCGCCGTAGTCAGGAGTTGGGCGCGCTGAGTGAACAGAAGGACAACTCATGAACGGGATTTTTCAAATCTTCGCCGTATTCTTGCAGGTATATTCCTATATCCTGCTGGCACGCGCTCTCATCAGCTGGATTCCGAATCTGGATCCCTACAATCCGATCGTCCAGGTACTGTATCAGATTACGGAGCCCGTGCTTGAGCCCGTCCGGCGGCTGATTCCACCGTTGGGTGGCATGATTGACATCTCTATCATTGTTGTTTTCTTTGCTATCATGATTCTGCAGCAGATGTTGTTAACACTTGCCGCAGCCTGATTGCATATTCGCGTCGCGGGCCACCGGACGTTGCTGACCTGTGGGCAAGACGCGGAAGGATCAAGACATGTTCGGATCACACACGGGTCGTCTGCTACTCTTGGCAAGCGGCTTGCTTTTGCTGGTCGCTTGTCGACCCATCACGGCTGACAGCGCGCAGAGCGTCGCTCCCGCAGCCGCGGCTGCGGCGACAGAGCCGGCCTTGTCGCCGGCGGAAGAGAGCATTGCCGGTGCGGCGCGCACCACTCTGGCCGAAACGTTGAACGCGGCCCCGGACGCGATCGTTGTGACCGCGGTAGAGGCTGTCGAGTGGCCGGATGCTGGATTGGGCTGTCCACAGCCGGATATGGTGTACGCCGCGGTGATTACGCCGGGCTACCGGGTCACTCTAGAAGTGGACGGCGCCGCGTATGCGGTCCATACCGATGCCAGCGGCAGCCAGGTGGTCGTTTGCCGGCAGTAGCTTGGCCCACGTGAGCTGCGACCCCAATCGGTGTCAGGAGCGACGAGGGCGGAAAGCGGAGACATGCCATGGAGGCTGGTACCAGGCCGCCGTATATTTCACGCCGGCGTTTTGAGGAGTTGGTTTCGGAAGCACTCGACAGTATTCCCGTCACCCTGTGGGATGCGGTCGATAATGTAGTGGTAGTCGTCGAAGAATGGCCAACCCGGCGACATATCGAGAGCGTTGGCCTGGCGCCGGGCAGTACCTTGCTCGGCCTCTATGAAGGCATCCCCCTTACCGTGCGGACCAGCCACTATGGTTTGGTGCCACCCGACAAAATCACCATCTTCCGCGGGCCGATTCTACAGATCTGCCCGCCCGATGAGGATTCCATTCGTAGCCAGATTCGCCAGACTGTATTGCACGAAATTGCCCACCACTTTGGCATCAGCGATCAGCGATTGGTAGAGTTAGGCGCCTACTAAGGCCGTTCTCACACCAGATACATGGTATGACCACCATCGACATTGAGCCGGCCCACGATCCGCAGCAAAGCGCCGGCGGTAGCGCTTCTCAGACACAGGGGCCCGTGGACGCCCACTGTTACATGTTCAACTCGGCCAGCGGGCGCCAGCGCGCCACCCTGTGGGTCTTGCTGGACAGCCAGCGCCATGCCCTGCGAGCTGAGCTACAGCTCGATGCGGCGCTTAACGAGGCTGAACGACTACCCATACTACGCCGGGCCGAGAACATACTCAGGAACGACTATCTGGGCGCGGGCGACCGGACGCCGTTCACGGTGATGACGACACAGACGGCGGGGCTGCCGCAGGAAGTAGAACACAGCGGCGTGGATCCGCTCTTTGTGGGAGAACGCAGCTATCCCCTGTGGCCGATTGCTGGCGGTATCGCCGCGCTCTTTGTCCTTGTGCTGGTACTAGCCTGGATCAGCAACTTTGTGTTAGGCGGCAATACGGGGGCCACGCCGGTGGCGGTCGCCCAACCCTTCACCGCGCCCCTTGCGCAAGAGGCGCTCCCGGCCGGGCAGCCGGCGCAGACCTTTGCACCCTCCGTGCCGAGCACCACGTCGCTTGAGCCGGAGACCAATGGTCTGCCTGCCAGCCGAAACGCGGATAACCGGCTGGCGGTGGGGATGCGCGTGCGCATCCGATCAGGTCTGCGATCCTTTGTCCGTTCAGATCCTGGCCCCGATGCAGGGCAGGCCCTGGGCTATTTACAGAACGGCGAAGTGGCGACCCTGGCCGGGGGCCCCAAATGGCTGCCAGGTGAAACGGACACGATTGTTTGGTGGTATGTACACACCGAAAGCGGGCTCTCCGGGTGGACGCCGGCTAACACGAGCCAGCTTACCTTGCTTGAGCCGGTCGAGGAGTAGGTTACCCGGCTACGGACCCCTCCGGAACCATGGTCATCTGGCCCTCGTCTAGCTGCAACGCCACCCGATCTCCAACTCCAGGCGGGCGCTCGCGACCACGATTGCGAAACTCAAAGCGTAAAGAGATTTCCGGATTGTCGTCTGGCGTCACCTGAAGGCGAAAAAGACTGCCCCGGAACATGGCGCCTACCACCCGGCCGCGCAATACGGGCGGTGCGGCGTTGGCGGCGCCATCCAGGCTGCCGCCGTCAACCAGCACCGCTGCCTCTGGCGGAATTAGCAGCCGGCCCCGCTCTGAGTCGCGCAGACTTCCCGCGCCGGGCACCCGAAAGCGCCCGATGGCAGTGCGCACGTAGTCTGGCTGTTCCGTGTCGAGCGTGGCCGGCAGTAGATTCTGAAAGCCCAAAAAACTCGCCACAAACGTATTGGCCGGATGGCGGTAGACATCGGGCGCCAAACCCTGCTGCTCGATGCGTCCAGCGTTCATGACCACGATGTGATCGGCCAGCGCGAACGCTTCCTCCTGGTCGTGCGTGACAAAGAGGGTCGTTACCCCCACGCGCTTGAGGATCACACGCAGCTCGACTTCAAGCTCTTCGCGCAGCAGACGATCGAGATTTGCCAACGGTTCGTCCAGCAGAAGTAGACGCGGCGATGGCGCCAGCGTGCGCGCCAGAGCCACCCGCTGTTGCTCGCCGCCGCTCAGCGCGTCCACTGCGCGCGCGCCGTAGTCCTCGAGGTTGACCAGGTCCAACATAGCCGCGACGCGCGCGGCTAGCTCACGGCCGGACAAGCCAGCCATCTGCAGCCCATAGGCAATGTTCCCGGCCACGGTCATGTGCGGAAAGAGCGCGTAGTCCTGAAACATTAGGCCAAAACGGCGCCGGTGGGGCGGCTGTCCTGTGACATCTTCTCCATTGAAGTGGACTGTCCCGTGGTCTGGTGTCTCCAGGCCTGCCACGATCCGTAACAGCGTGCTCTTTCCGCAGCCGCTTGGGCCCAGCAGGCAGGCGATCTCTCCTTCGGGAACGATGAGCGAAATGCCGCGCAATACCTCTTTGTCAGGGGGGAAGTGCTTGTGAATATCACGCAGCTCCAACATTGCGTGCCCCGTTCCAGCGACCATCTAGGACGAGAGGATACTGCATGGCAAGCTCTAGATTGCCCACATAAACCCATGCCTGGACAGGACGATCCAGCCCGTCCACCTGTACTGGCCGCAGCACACGTTCATAATCCTTACCTTCGTAGGCATCTAGCTGGTGTAGCGTTGCCGTGTAGCGCGTGGGATTCAGCCAGTGCGCTTCGCCGAACACGCGCCCCGACCCCGCCACCAACATGGGATATGGGCCCAGGTCATGCAAGGTAGCGCCATCGATCCACGCTATGGCGCTGCGTGCGACGGCAGGCGCTAACAGTGGGTACGCCTTCTGCGTAGAGAGCAATGTGCCATATACAAACAACGGAAACTGCTCCATCTCTGCTCCGGATCTAGGCGTTGCGCCAATCGCGCTCGATCAAAACTCTTCTGCCCCTGGCAGGCGGAACTGTTCGATAGCCATCAACGCGACGCCGGTTACGACCATCAATATTGTACTCATGGCCATGGCCTGGCCATAGTTGAGCAGTCCGGGCCGGCTCAGGGCCTGGTAGATGACCATGGGCATCGTCGGCCGGTCCGGCCGGGCGATCAGGAGCGTCGCCCCAAATTCCCCCAGGCTAATTGCGAAGGCAAAGGCGGCGCTGATGAGCACCGCACGCATGAGTAATGGTACATCCACTGTCCACCAGCTGCGCACGGGCCCCGCGCCCAACGTTGCCGCCGCCTCACGCAGACGAACGTCCAGCGCACGCAGCGCAGGCAAAAACGTGCGCACGACAAAGGGCAGAGCGATCAGCGAGTGGGCCACGGGCACGAGCCAGAGCGACGTGCGCAAAGGCCCCATGGCCACAATGTAACCGAACCCCAAGGTGACCGCTGATGTGCCGAGCGGCAGCAACAGCAACGGGTCGAAGATAGCAGCCCACCGGGAACGTTCCTGGGCCAGCATGTAAGCACCGATGATACCCAGTGGCAAGCTTACCAGCAACGTCGCCCCGGCAAAGAAGAGCGAGTTGCGCACCGCCTCGATGGGCGGCACAAAGAAGGCGCTCTGGCGTAGATTCTCACCCAACGCGGCGTAGTAGGCAAAGGTGACGCCGTCGCTGCCTACCGTCAGGCTGCGCACGGCTAAGGCGCCAAGGGGCGCCAGTAGGCCCACCCCGGTGGCCACAAGGGCCAACATGACGACACCCCACTGGCGCCTGGTGACGGGGCGCCGCGCCCGGCGCCGGGCGCGCGCTTGCAATGGCCGGCTCACCCGGCTCTGAAGGCGGGTGTAGAACACCATGACCGTAAACGTGACGATTAGCTGCAGGATGGCCAGCACGGCTGCCGCGGGCAGATTGAAGTAACTCACCGCCTGGCGATAAATCTCCACCTCGATGGTAGCAAAACGTAGACCACCCAAGATCAGAATCACGCCAAAGCTGGTAAAACAGAAAAGGAAGACGAGAAGGCTCGCGGCCAGCACACTGGGCAGCAACAGGGGCAGCGTTACCGTGCGAAAGACCGTCCAGGGTGAGCCACCTAAGGCGGCGGCAGACTCGGCCAGGTGTGGATTCAGGTTACTCCAGAAGCCGCCCACCGTGCGAATAATGACGGCCACATTGTAGAAAACGTGGACCAACAGAATCAGCCAGATGGTCTGCTCCAGGCGTATGGGTGGCGCGTCAAGGCCCAGCCATGCCTGTAGCAGTTGGTTTAACACACCGTTATGGCCAATGAGGGCGGTAAAGGCGGCAGCCACCACCACCGTCGGCATCACGAAGGGGATGGTCAGCAGCGCGTGGACCAGCGTCTTGCCTGGGAACTCATAGGTCGCAAAGACATAAGCCAGCGGTAGCCCCGCCAGCACAGTCAACAGCGTCGACAGCGCAGCCTGCCAGGTCGTGAACCAGACAACTTGCCACATACCCAGCGTGCCCAACAACACCGCCACGTTCCCAAGGCCGGCCCCATCGCCAAAACTGACCCGCAAGATAGCAAGGAGCGGATACGCGTAAAAGAATGCCAGAAACAGGATGGGAAGGGTGTACAGTAGTCTGGTAAGTGTGCGGCGCATCTGGTCGCTGGTCGATTTCATCCGGTTGATCGCTATGACGGGATGGGAGGCGGCGCGATAGCCCGGCAGCCAGATGCCTGGCAAGTCGCGGCTAGCAGATCCAGCCGTCCCCCATCCTTTCAGTCCCTTACCGCAACATCACGCCAGTCCATGCCGCAATCCACTGCTCCCGGTTTTCCTCGATGGCAGCCGGCTCGAGCTGGACCGGATCGGTGGGCGTTTGGCCGAAGCGAGTGAACAGTTCGGGCAACCCGGCGTTTTCGTTGGCCGGATAGACGAACATCTGCAGGGGGACATCCTCCTGGAAGGTGATATCCAGCATATAGTCGATGAACGCGCGCGCCAATCCGGGTTCCTTGGCCCCCTTGAGCAAGCCGACGAACTCGATCTGGCGGAAGGTGCCATCAGGCGGCGACACATTGACGCTGGCCGGTTCAGCGCGCCCGTCGGTGGCATAGACAACGTCGGCCGGCGGGCTCGTCGAGTAACTCACGACCAACGGCCGGTCGCCGCTGCCGCCTGAGCCGACGGTGAAGTGTTCGAAGTAGGCTTCGCTCCAGCCGTCAGTGACCAGTACGTCATTCTCGCGCAGCGCCTCCCAAAAATCCAGGTAGCCATCCTCGCCAAAATGCGCCACCGTGGTCAAGAGGAACGCGAGACCGGGCGACGATGTGGCAGGGTTCTGCACGACCAGCAGACCTTTGTACGCAGGCTGCGTGAGTTCTTCCAACGTGGTGGGAACAGGGATATTCTGTTTGGCAAACCACTCCCGGTCAGCATTTAGATTGACAAAGCCGAAATCCACCGGCAGCAGCCGGTGCTCCGGATCCAGTTCCAGGTGGTCTGGGATCTGGTCCAGCATGGGCGATGCATAGGGCTCAAAGATATCTGCGTCCATGGCGCGGCTAAAGAAGGTATTGTCCACACCAAAGAAGAGGTCCGCCAGTGGCGCATCCTTGCTCAGGATGACCTTGTTGAGCGCCTGGCCCGCATCGCCGAGCGCCAGCACCTGAAGCTTGACATTGTTCTCCTCCTCAAAACGGCGAATGATCTCCTCGCTCACTGTGAACGAATCATGCGACGCGATCACCAACGTGGCTGGTTCGGCGCCGCGCGTGCCGGCTGGAGCCGGGCTCGCAGGGCTGATGCCCT
>JACFMY010000039.1:0-4404 GCA_019455155.1 Caldilineaceae bacterium | reverse complement strand
CGCGGCCAGGAGCATGACAGCGGCCAGCCCGATCCACAACAATCTGCGCTGCATAGACACCTCCCTCATCTGTACTCTGCTCATTCTGTGCTCGGCACTGCTCCTATCAACGGAAAAGGGACCTAAGAGTGGTGGAAACAAAAAAGCCTTACCCCACAGGTAAGGCCAGCGAAGCGTGCGTTGGTGCACCGACCATTTCCCTACGCTGGCATTACCCAGATCAGGTCGCGGGTCGGCGGCAAAACGGCCGCCCTCTCAGCCCGGCTTTCCAAGCTCCCCGTTACGAACGAACAGCATTATGGTAGCATAGCGCACGCCCACCTACAAGTTCGGAGACGAGCCGCTGTCTGTTGTGTACCCAGGCCCATCTGTTGGCAACATCTAACGCTAGGCCTGGGCTGATCTCTGTGCCGGTCGCCGCCGGCAGGCTGGCGGCCTGCTGGCAAGAAGCCGTACTGTTGTGCACGGTTGTAGCTGCCGTCCAACGCATTCAGCGCGGCGCCACCTGCCAACGTCCCAGCAGGGTCTGCCACCAGCTGTGGGCAGGCGCGGTGGTTGGGAGTGAGGAGAGATCGGCTTCGTTATCCAAGAGCTCCTGGGCCCGCGTGTAGCCGGCCTTTATCAGATCCTCAGCGCGGCTAAAATCGGTCGATTCCAGCTCGAATGGTGCCCACAACGTAAAATAGCGCAGCTTCACCCGCTTGGCCGTTTCCGTCAAAAGGAGATCGTGCTCTGCCTGTAGGCGCAGCATCGTGCTCACTGTCTGGTTAATGTGCGCGGCGACGCCCCTGACTCGGGAAGTGGGTGGCTCCTGGTTCGGCTTGTGGAGATGCAGTGCGTAAATCTCAGTGGCGCCGCGATCGAGGGCCACGCGCAGCGGTAGCGGCGTGACCGTGCCGCCGTCGACATAGCGTTCGCCGTTGATTTCCCAGGGTGGATGCATCGGTGTGAGGGCTGTGCTCGCCATCAGCGCATCGAGCACACGGTCGTTGAGGTCGTCACCAAAGACGTGCAGACGGCCGGTACGCAGGTGGGTGGCCGTCACAAAAAGCCGCGTGGCGCGGAGGTCACCGAAGGTCTGCGCTGGCGTACAGCCTGACGCCTGCAAAAACGCATAGAAGCGGCGGTTATCATAGAGGCTATCGCGCCCCGTGATAATGCGTAGAAAAACGCTCAACCGGCGGCCCGGATATACAATCGAGCGTGTGACGGACCGCCAGACGTTGGCGGCCTTTTCCACGGCTTCCGAACCAGGCCGGGCAGCAAAGATGCTGCCGTTGAGCGCCCCCACAGAGCAGCCCACGATCAGGTCCGGCAGGATATCACGTTCCACCAGGGCGCGTAACGCGCCCACCTGCATAGCACCAAGCGAACCACCGCCACTCAGCACAAATGCTCGCGTCACAGAAATGCCTCCACCCAATCCACAACAGCTAGTCTGTATTCCCCCTTCGAAACGAAGGGGCAAGAAACCATCAAACCCTCTTCCTAGGCTACGCGTTTCCGTATCTGCACACCGTAGGAGCGCTTGCAAGTCTACTAGGCGATTACTCTACGTTTTTTTCCTCGCCACATTTGGGACAATGGAGTGGATCCTCAAGCTCGAGCATGTGTTTCGTACACACAGCAAACGTGACTTCCACCTGGTCGCGCAGAAAACGGCGCATGACCGTGGCCTCAAGCGCCAATTCACGGCAGTCACTGGCAATGAGGAGCTCAGGCACAGGGCAGGTATCACAAAGAGCCCGTTTCCACCGCCGCGTATTCTGCGGGTTAGCCGCCAGCAGACGACACTCTTCCTTGTTTTTACCACGGAAGTAGTCGCCATAGAAATATCGGCAGTTTACCGGTTTTTCCATGCGGTTCAACAAAAAGGGGAACAAAGAGACCGCATGCACACGGCTGCGGTCTCCCCACAGAGATATCCTCGTTCAGTCAAGAGCTCTCGCCCGTCTCAGTTCTGCCAGTACGGCGGCTCATCGAGATCGGGGCGATCCGGCAAATCTAAGTCCCCGCGTAATGAATCCGGATCGATAAACAGGCGCTCCGCCAGGTCGGCGAGCCGATGCTGTTGTTCGGGGAGCAAATAGCCAAACTCCTGTTCGAGCCCTAACAGCGTCTCCATTTCAGCTTCGAGCAAATGATAATCACTGTGCGTGAGTGGGGCCCCGCTCACGCGAGCCACCTCATGATGCTCAAGATAAGCCTCATAGTCAGGACAGGAATCCTCAGCGCCGTCATCGGAGCCAAGCTCATTGTCTACCTCGTTCCAGTGCCTGCCCTGTTCGTGCTCAGCCATGGCGCCAACGTCATAATACTCATCGTTGCCCTCGCCAGGATAATCGTCCAGGCTCTGCCCCACATAGTTAGCCGTGACCCGGCTATCCATGGTGTATCCCACACCGTCTTTCAGGCGCAACATGCTGTACTTATGCAAAACCATGTGCAGGTCGTCAGGCGGCACCGGATCGTGGAACATGCCCCGGCCCACTAGCAGCGCAGCCAACTCCCAGGTTGGGATCACTTTGTCGGCCCGGCGTAGCGAGGTGACCAACTCTTCGGCCGCCAGGGAGATCAGAATATTGCGGTCCCGGATGCCATCCTCGTCACGCGCCTCGCGTGGCTGCAGCCGCACAATATAGCTGCCTTCCACCGCGTCACGGACGGTGATGAGAATGTCATCGCGCCCCTGGCCGCCCTGCAGCTCGATCCAATCTGAAAATGCTTTGCCCAGGCGCAGCGACCATGTCTTGCGCTCAATGGTCGTCTCGGCCCCGATTACGGGCCCACCAAATAGCTCGACGGAAAGCTGCCGCGTATCTGGGCGGTGGTTCTGGAAGAACTGGGGAAAGAACACAGCATGTTCCAGCTCGTCCAGGAGCAGAAACCCACGTCGGGCTTCCTCATTCGTCAGCGGGTGACGGAATGTTGCCCCATTGAGCAAGTGTGATAGCCATCCGATCCTGCTAGGCGCTACAGGCACCGCCTGAAAGAGCTGCTGAATGGCACGATAAACCGCGCGGCGTGCACCCTTGCCAATCGGCCGCCGTTCGCCCACCTGAGCAACCAATGCATCAATCGTCATGGGCTGCGTCGATGCGCTCAATGCTTTGGCCACGCAAGTCACGTAACTTGGGTAGCGGCCCGATGGTTCCATACTGACACCCTCCTGTCTGTCGTATACATCGGCTGGATTATCGCACAGGTATGGCGAATTGTCCATTGCACCGACAACAACGTGGTGTGCGGGACATAGCTTGACTCAAGGGAAGGGCGAGTCACCCTGGACGGCGCACACATCAGGTCGTTTGGCCGTGCTTCAGGTTGCCAAATCTGCCAGATCGACTACGCTTACGGTCTGGCGCAGATCGCGCCCATTGGCCGCTGTGACCGGCCGGCATGCGTGAGCTTACGTTGTCTGGCATATCGAGTATATACAGAGTGCTCTCCCTGATTTGTTTTCAATTTGCTTACCAAGTGTCAACTATTTGTGCTATTTTTCTTTGAGAAGGAGACTTATGACAACCCCATCTCCCTTGCCTATGTCACCCTTTGTGCTGGGCCTGCGCTGCCTGCGCTGCGGAACCACCTACCGTCCCGGAGAGGTGACCTACGTGTGTAGCTGCCGGCCCAACCAGGGTAGTGATCTGGGCACGTTGGACGTTGTCTACGACTACGCCGCGATCGCGCGTGACTTTACCCCCGCCCAACTGCACGCGGATGCGGACCGCTCAATTGGGCACTACTGGCCACTCTTGCCGCTGGCACATCGATCCAGCCTGCCCCCCTTGCCAGTTGGCAACACACCGCTGTTGCGTGCCGAACGGCTAGGAGAAGCCGCCGGCTTCTCCCGCCTGTTCTTGAAGGATGATGGCCGGAACCCGAGCGCATCGCTGAAGGACCGGGCCTCCGCGATTGCCGTCGCCCGGGCCCGGGAGGAACAGTGCACGGTTGTGGCCACGGCCAGCACGGGCAACGCGGCCGCTGCCTTGGCCGGCCAGGCGGCGGCCGCGGGGCATCCTACGGTAATCTTTGTGCCCAAGAGCGCGCCGCCCGCCAAGATCGCTCAATTGCTGATCTATGGCAGTACTGTACTCGCTGTGGATGGGAGCTACGACGACGCGTTTGACCTATGCATGGCAGCCTGCGCTGAGTTTGGGTGGTACAACCGCAACACGGGATATAACCCGTACATGACCGAAGGAAAAAAGACGGTGTCGTTCGAAATGGCAGAGCAGCTGGGGCTGTACACCGCGCAGACACACGATGCTGGAACCGTCGCCGCGCGCGTCTTCAAGGCGCCTGACGCCGTCTTCGTCTCTGTCGGCGATGGCTGCATCATTGGCGGCGTCCACAAGGGATTCAAAGATCTGCTTGCGCTGGGATGGGTCGATGCTATGCCCC
>JACFMY010000661.1 GCA_019455155.1 Caldilineaceae bacterium | reverse complement strand
CTGTGCCTCGCGCCGCTTTGCTCCACTCCTTAGCAGCACTGCGCCCTGCTACAGTCATATTGGTGGCCACCTTCATGCTCTGGTCACCGCAGGCCAGCATGGCCAGCCGTTCCATGGGAGCCATACCCGGCGCACCCATTTCGTTCGCGACTGGCGGCCACACAGCTACATTGCTGCCGGGCCTGCGCGTGTTGGCCGTGGGGGATGGGGCGCGCCTCTTCGACGCGGCTCAGGGCAGCTGGCAGGACACAAATGGACCCGCAACGCCGCGGCGTGACCACACAGCCACGCTTATGCCCAACGGCGCGGTCATGGTCGCCGGTGGGCGCAGCAACGGCACCACGCTCAAGACCGTAGAATTTTACGACTCCAGTACCGGCGCGTGGAGCGCCGGCCCGGCCATGACAACGCCACGGGCCAACCACACGGCCACGCTTCTGCCAGACGGTCGCGTACTGGTGGCTGGCGGCGACACCGGCGCCAGCCAGCCAACAAGCGCAGCGGAAATCTACGACCCTGTCCAGAAACACTGGTCACCTGTCGCCGCGCTGGCGACTGCTCGCCATGGCCATACTGCGACCTTGCTGCCAGACGGCCGGGTGCTGGTCGCCGGCGGGAGCGCAGCCGTGGGTGTCCTGGCCAGCACCGAAATCCTTGACCCCGTCTCCGGGCGGTGGATGCCCGGCCCTTCGCTGCACACAGCACGGGCCACCCACACAGCCACCCTCCTGTACAACGGCAGCGTATTGGTTGCGGGCGGCCATGACGCAGGCGACGCGCCCCTGCAGGCGGCCGAGATTTACACCGTAAGCGGCGGCTGGTCACAGGCCGTCCCGCTGTCCACCGCACGCCATGGCCATACCGCCAGCCTATTGCCCGACGGTCGCGTTGTCGTCGGCGGCGGCAGGGATGTCAATGACCAGCGCCTGGCCACGGTGGAAATCTATGCGGCCACCGCTGAAGGCCGCTGGGATCCAGGACCAACCCTTACCGCGCCGCGGCAGGACCATACCGCGACGCTGTTGCCCGCCGCCATGGTGCTCTTCATCGGCGGGACGGAACAGGAAACCAACAGCGTGGAGAGCGTGTCCTTTGGCGCCGCCTCGTGGCAGCCGGTCCCGGAGATCATGAAATGGCCGCGACGCGGCCATACCGCTACCCTCCTCCCCACTGGCGCGGTACTGATTGCCGGCGGCGTCTCAACCGGCACGGGCGCCATCTCCACAACGGAGCAATATCTAGCCAACGGCAACCAGTGGTTGGAAACCGCGCCCATGGCTGAAGCCCGTTACAATCATACCGCCACGCTGCTTCCGGATGGTTCAGTGTTGGTAGCTGGCGGCCAACGGAGCGACGACGGAAATGTGATCTTCATTGCCGCCGCCGAGCGGTACGAGGTAGGAACCAACAGTTGGACAGCCACTGGCGCCATGCAAAGCGCCCGGGCGAGTCACACGGCGACGCTGCTGGCAGACGGACGCGTATTGGTGGCGGGCGGTGACGGGGTCCCCGGCGCCTCCGCGGCCGCGGCGACCAATTCTGCAGAGATCTACTCGCCGAAGAGCAGTACATGGACTGCCGCAGCGCCCCCCAAGAGCCCACGGAGCGAACACAGCGCGACCTTGCTGGCGGACGGCCGTGTGCTCGTGGTGGGTGGGACTGGGACAGGCTTGGACACGGCAACCGCGGCGGAAATCTACAATCCCGCGGAGAACAGTTGGCGCTATACTACGCCGGTGAACAGCCTCCGCGCACGCCATACTGCGACACTGCTGCCCGATGGGCGGGTGCTCGTAGCCGGCGGCCAGAATCCACTGGCCTTTGAGGTCTATTCCAGCCATGAGATCTACGATCCTGTGCAGGATAAGTGGACGCTATTCGACGGTGCCATGACGCCACGGCAGAATCACACGGCGATCTTGCTGCGGGAAGGGCTGGTGCTGGTAGTTGGCGGGGAACACCAGGATGTTGTAGCTGGCGCGCAGATCTACGATCCGCTGGCGAACGAGTGGCGCGACACCGCGGGACCGGAAGACGATGGACGGATTCTGCACACCGCAACATTACTGCTGAACGGCCAAGTACTGCTGGCCGGCGGCCAGCGCGGCTTTACAGCGTTGGACGGCGCGCTGCTCTACGACCCGGTCGCGCTCGCACGTAGCGCCACGCCGGACGTTGCCACCGCTACGATCACCACCTCGCTGGCTGTCGAGATAAAAGGAGAACGCTATCGCCCTGCAGCTTCATCATCGTCAGGAAACAACAACGCTTCCCCGACGAACTATCCTCTTGTGCAGTTGCGCCACCTGAACAGCGAGCGCACGATCTGGGCCGGGCAGGCGCCCGCTTCCTTCTTCACCGATCACGCGGTTACCGCGACCACATTGCGAGCCACATCCGGCTACACGAGCTTTGTGAGCGGACCGGCACTGGCTACGGTTTATGTAAATGGAATGGCGGGCAATGGCGCCGTGGTCAAGGTTGCACCGCCGGATCCTGACGAATCTGAGCAGAAACTCTTTCTGCCAGTGATCCGGCGATGACCTGGAAATGAAACCTGGCCGGCGA
>JACFMY010000660.1 GCA_019455155.1 Caldilineaceae bacterium | reverse complement strand
GTTACTGCTGCCCAGACTGAAAGTTGTCGACCATATCGAAGATACGCTCGAGCCCGATCAACTGCAGGGTCCGACGAACCGGTTCGGATTGGGGCCAGACCAGCGTTACGGTGCCGCCTACTTCCTGGCAGCGATGGCGTAGCTCGAGCAAAACGACCATGCCAGCGCTGTCCAGAAACGGCGTCTCGGCCAGGTCAATTACAAAGTGTTTGACGCCAGTTCCTAGCAGGGTCTCCAGGCGGGATTGCAATGCCGGCGCGTTGGCCGCGTCCAAACGGACGCGCGGTGCAAGGGTGACCTTGCGTTCCATGGTCATGTGGATGATGGGCTTCATAGACAGCCTCCTGCAAACGACAGCCCAACCGCAGCGCCAGAGCTATGCGAATCATGGCTAAAATAGCGGCTAGAAGCCGCGCGCCGAACCGGCGGTGCCGTTTTGTCCCATTATGGCTTGGGCCGGAACGTGAGCAATCTGTGGCGCCGGCTGCAGTTGCTTGACAATCCGCCAGTGGTTGACGCCGTCGTTGTTTGTGTACAATACGAAGTCCATCAACTGCCTGATCAACCAGATGCCTAGGCCGCGGACTGGCGTGTCGTCTAGCTTGGGCGGGGACCAGTCGGAATTGCTGAAGACGCGGCTGCCGCGATCCTCGGTCTCGGCTTCGAAGCGCAGGGGATCATTGCGGAGACTCATGCGCAGCGTAAAATCGCCCTGTACACCATTAAAGGCGTGCTCGATGATGTTGACGCAGAGCTCGTGCGTGGCCAGGGTTAAGTTGTAGTGGACGAGCTCACTATTCTCAACCGTGGGGGCAGCCGAAAGGAGCTCTGCTACCATTCCCTCGAGAAGGACAAGTTTCTCAAGATCAGTCGGCAACGTGCTTGTCGCTGAATAAAGAACGCCCATAGATATTGATCCTCGTCACTCAGTGAAGACAATCGCCCGGTCTCCAGACCGGCCATGACGTTGTGTTGTTGGATCTTTCGGGCGACTCCCTGAAGGAGCACAGGGAAACACGCATTGGCAGTTGTCTTAAGCTCTTTCAGGGTGTCACCCGATATGAGACACACCCACGACGGCGGGTGAGATTACGCTGGTTTTCCAGTAACTTAAGATTGCATTAAGTTGGGTGCTGCGTACATCGGCGTTTTGGTGTATGGGGCTACAATAGATTCGCTATTTTGTGAAGTAAGTCAAGGCTTACCGTGTCGCCGCAGCTAAGCCACAGCAGCGTCGTAAGCCAGTCAATGAGGCTAGTAAATGTCGTTTCCTCTGGCGTCATTTTTCACGCTATAATATGGCACACATTCCTGAACGCTTCCTGTACCACCAAGTACGACTATAAATGGATATAAATGGACGACTACATTTTTCGCCCAGCGCAGCTAGATGACTGGCCACAGATTGCTGCACTCCTTACGCGCTACGAACTTCCACTGGATGGGGCCATTGATCACCTTCCCTGGTTCTTGGTCGCCGAAACCAGTGACGGAACTCTAGCCGGTGTGGCCGGGCTGGAGCGCTACGGCAACGTAGGTCTGCTCCGCTCTGTTGCCGTGGCGGAGCAGCGACACGGATTGGGGCGTGCCCTGGTCGAGCGCATCATTGCTACGGCAGTAGACAGCGGCCTCACTGCAATTGTGCTGTTGACAACCACGGCCGCCAGCTATTTCACCCATTTCGGCTTTTCCTCCATCCAACGTGACGAAGCGCCCGCCGCTGTGCGTGCGTCCGCTGAGTTCCAGGGTGCTTGCCCGGACTCGGCAACGGTGATGTGGCTGGATCTCAAGCTTACCTGAGCCAGTCCTGTTGCTCGCAATGAGACAGTCGTAACACAGGCGAGCGATTGTCTTTGAACGCTGCTGTATAGTTGGGGTGGAGTCGTTCAACGGCAAATAGGCTGTGACCCAGGCTGTCCACACCTGCTGGGACTTCTATCGTCTGGACAGACCCAACCAAAGGAGAGCTGTATGCTGTATCAGAGCCCGTTTCCATCCGTGGAGATTCCTGATCTGCCACTGCCCAATTTCCTGTTTGACCACGCCACGGCCTACGCCGACAAACCGGCGCTTGTCGATGGCCCTACTGGGCGCTCGTTGTCCTACGGTTTGCTTACCCAAGCAATACGTCTGGTGGGAGCCAGCCTGGCGCAGCGGGGCTTCAAAAAAGGTGATGTCTTTGCCATCTATATGCCCAATGTGCCCGAGTACGCCATTGCCTTCCACGCCGTCGCTGCATTGGGCGGTATCAACACCACGATCAATCCACTGTACACGGCCCATGAGCTGGCCCACCAGCTAACCGACTCAGGCGCCAGCCACCTGCTCACCATCCCGCACTTCCTGCCGGCCGCGCAGGCTGCAGCGCAGGAGGCGGGCGGCATCAAGGAGATCTTTGTGCTGGGTGAAGCAGAAGGGGCGACCCCATTTGCATCGCTGCTCAGGAGTGACGGCAAGCTGCCGGCGGTCCAAATCGACCCGTACGAGGATCTGGTGGTGCTGCCCTATTCCAGCGGGACCACGGGCTTCCCAAAAGGTGTCATGCTGACCCACCACAATCTCGTCTCCAATAT
>JACFMY010000659.1 GCA_019455155.1 Caldilineaceae bacterium | reverse complement strand
ACGAATTTATTCGTTCTCCACCTGTCCACAGCGCTTGAAGTCGCCACTACCGAACGCAAGTTTGATGATTGACAGAGCACTAGTCGTTCTTCCCCTGTCCACAGCGGCTAAAGCCGGCACTACCGAGCTCGAGTTTGCTTATTGACAGAGTGTTATTGACCCAACACCCAGGTATCCTTGCTCCCGCCCCCCTGGGAAGAGTTGACCACGAGGGAGCCCCGGCGCAGGGCCACACGGGTGAGCCCGCCGGGGATAATGGTGACCCGCGAGCCGTAGAGAATGTAGGGCCGCAGGTCCACATGCCGCGCCTCCACATGACCCTCCAGGAAGCAGGGCGCACGGGAGAGCTGGATGGTGGGCTGGGCGATGTAATTGCGCGGGTTGGCGCTGATCAGCTTGCGGAACTCCTCCCGTTCCTGGCGCGTGCTGTGCGGTCCCACCAGCATGCCGTAGCCGCCGGATTCGCCCACCGCCTTGACCACCAGCTCGTCCAGGTGGTCAAGGACATAGCTGCGCTCGTCAGCCTTGCCACATTGGTAGGTCTCCACATTGGCCAGGATCGGCTCTTCGTTCAGATAGTAGCGAATGATCGCGGGCACGTACGCGTAGACCGCCTTGTCGTCGGCCACGCCGGTGCCGATGGCATTGGCAAGCGTCACGTTCCCGGCCCGGTAGGCGTTGAACAGACCGGGCACACCCAGTATTGAGTCGCGGCGGAAGGTGAGGGGGTCGATGAAGTCGTCGTCGATGCGCCGGTAGATGACGTCGACGCGGCGCAGGCCCGCGGTGCTGCGCATGTAGACCGTGTTGTCATGAACCACCAGGTCCCGGCCCTCTACCAGTGGAATGCCCATCTGCCGTGCCAGGAACGTATGCTCGAAGTAGGCCGAGTTGAAGACGCCGGGCGAGAGCAGGACAATGCTGATGTCGTCGCGCGGGGTCGGGGCCAGGTCGCGCATGGTCATGAGCAGGGCCTGACCATAGTACTCCAGGGGCCGGACGCCATATTGGCCGAATAGCCCGGGAAAGACGCGTTTCATCACCTGGCGATTGGCCAGCATGTAGGAGGCGCCGGAAGGCACGCGCAGGTTGTCCTCCAGCACGATGAACCGGCCGTCGGGCTGGCGGATCAGGTCCGTGCCGGTGACGGCCACGTAGACGCCGTGGGGCACATCTACCCCGCGCATCTCGCGGCGGTAGTGTTTGCTGCTGTAGACGAGATCGAGGGGCACGACCTGGTCACGCACGATGCGGGCGTCATGGTAGATATCGTGCAGAAAGAGGTTGAGCGCGGTGATGCGCTGCACAAGTCCTCGTTCCACCACATCCCATTCAGCCGCCGTGATGATGCGCGGCAACAGGTCGTAGGGGAAGATACGCTCGGTGCCCCGCGTGTCGCTGTAGACGGTAAAGGTGATGCCCTGGTGCAGAAACGAGAGATCGGCCGCCTGCTGGCGCTCTTCTAGCTCGCTTTTGGTCAGCTCGAGCAGGCGCGCGTAGAGCGACACATAGGCGTGGCGGGGCGTGCCGCCGGGCGCGAACATCTCGTCATAGGCGCTATCGAGTTGATAGGAAGTGAAGGGAGGAGGCAGTTCAGTCGAGATGGGTCGATCGGTTTCGAGCATAGGCTGTAAAGTTGGGTCATGGCATGGGATACGTTGTCCATGTACCCTATGAAAAATGGGCCGCGCGATCAAGAGGCTCTTTGAATGAAAAAACGAGGGGATGCACTGGTCAGATTGACCAGTCTGGTGGCTGTTGGCACTCTCTGGCTCGCAATTCTACCCGAACATGGGTGATATATACAATGGAGTGCAGCCCCTATGAGAGAGGAACCGTTCTATGCAGACAAGGAGGCCCCAATGCGGCTTGGCTTGATGGTAGGCTATTCGGGCGCGAAGATTACGCTACCTATGGAGATGATTAAAGAGGCCGACCGTCTCGGCTTCTACGCAGTTTGGACAGCCGAGGCCTATGGCTCGGACGCGGTCGTGCCCCTGGCCTGGATCGGCGCGCAGACAACGCGCATCCACCTGGGCACGGCCATCATGCAGATGCCCGCGCGTACGCCGGCCAGCACAGCCATGACCGCCATGACGCTGGACCAACTGTCGAACGGCCGCATGCTGTTGGGGCTGGGACTTTCCGGCCCGCAAGTGGTCGAAGGCTGGCACGGTACTGCCTACGGCAAACCGCTGGCCAAGACGCGCGAGTATGTCTCGATTGTGCGCCAGATCTTTGCCCGGCAGGCGCCTCTGGAACACGTGGGCGAGCATTACCAGATCCCCTATCGCGGAGACGACGCCACGGGGCTGGGCAAGCCGCTCAAAAGCATTCTCCACGGCCGGGCCGATCTGCCCATTTACCTGGCCGCCATTGGACCCAAAAATGTGGCCCTCGCGGCGGAGATTGCCGACGGCTGGCTGCCCATGATCTTTTCGCCGTCCCACTATGGCACCGTCTACCAGGAGGCCGTGGATGAGGGCGTTGCCCGGGCCGATCACGGCAAGAGCCTGGCCGGCTTCGACATCGCGCCCAGCGTGCCCGTTGCCCTGGGCGATGATGTAGACGCGTGCCGGGCCATGATCAAGCCATTCCTGGCCCTC
>JACFMY010000658.1 GCA_019455155.1 Caldilineaceae bacterium | reverse complement strand
CGAGGTGGTGGCCTGACTTAAACCAAACAGCCTCCGCGAATCCCGGGGCGATTCATATCAGTGAGCCCCCGGTCGTCACTTCACGGGCAGCTTCAGGCTGTCAGCAGCCGGTCGCCGCTCCGATGTTGAGCGACTGCTGCTCAGAATAGCGGACAGCCGAGATCCGCCGCGGGCCACCCCCAAACTCAATACTTGGCACACCCAGTTGGTCACTCATGGACATCTACCGCAGCACAAGAATCTTCGAGTTGTGCAGCCATCGTTGTAACTCCAAGATCGAGTCGACAGAACGCCGTGATGCGCAGCTTGATCCACTTGAAGAACAGCTCCATCTAAACCGTTCGCGGCGATCAAATAGGTGTTCACGACTCGCAGCACCGCGCGCAAAAAACCTACTTGCATCGGCCAGTGCGCTGCACCGCTGGCACTTATTTGCCGGCCGAACTGGCAGCGGCTTCAACCCAAGCGCCCAAGTTCGAGCGGCCATCATCTTTGTTCCAGTAGTAATGCTTGTATCCAGGTACACGCAGCGAGCAACAATCTGTGGTGATACCCTGCATGTCTGCAATTTTGCTGATGTCGATGGTTAGCAACCCGTTGCCTCGGGCTATGCTCTGATCTATTTCGTATTTTACCCATTTGCTTTTGTGGGTGTTCGCGCCAACCAGCACCACTGTTACTGACGTGCCGTTCAGTTGATTGTCGATCCAGGTTTGGATAGCTCGGCTACCCTCGCGTTCGACCTTTTCGAAATCAGCCTTGTCGATGAATCCCGATTTCATGACGCCGCCAATCACATTGCTGTTGCGCACATTCATCGCGCGGTGCACGTCGTCATACTTAAAGCTGAAAAATACTTTGCGAGTCATCTGAATCCTCTCAATCTGCTTCAGAGCTATCTATTCAATTGCTTGATGATGTCGGTGATGGTTTTTACCATCTCGCCTGGTGGCATTTTCGGGTCAATAAGCTTCTGGATCATGGGAATAACCCACTGATAACCCCCGTAGTACTTGTCTAGTTCGACAGAAATTTCTTTCCAAAGCTCTTCGGCCATGAAGCCGGTTGCAGCAACCGGGATAGGTAACAGATGATGCTCTAGCGCGATCTCGAACTCACGCCGAACCCCGTTGGCATTGACCAACTTGTCGCCGTCACGCTTGTTCCCGAAGAAGAACAGGGCGACGCCGGCCAAGCTAATCATTCGCTGCCGGTACTGCTCCCACAGGTCTTTAAGGTTGTCGCCATGCTGGGGGAACGGCCGCACGATCAGTTGGGCCTCCGAATACTTCTGCGGATCGCCGTAGATGGCCTCCAGGGCTCCGTTGATGACGGCGCTGCCTACCCCCCAGCCAAAACCGTTGACCACCCGGCAGTTGGCTCGCACACAGTTGGCCGCCACATCATGGATGAAGTTCTGCGCGTCCTGCCTGCTCCACTCGCCGTACTCTTCGGCGCTGCCTGAGAAGAATACGGTCCGCTTCCGGTACAGAGCTTCGATCTTCTTAAGGATGTCGTTGATATCGGAATAGTTGTCGACCAGCAGCGTTTGGATGCCGAAGCGCTTCAGGTCTTCAATGCGCAGATCCTGCTTGCGGACCTTGTACTTGAAGAGCTCGTCGTCGTCGCCGACCTCCCGCTGTGCCTCGCGCATGAAGCAGTAGTGGGTGCGCTTCGTGGCACCACCGTGCAGCCGGCTCAGCACGTAATCGAGGTTGGGGTCGGTAAAACTGAAGCCGATGAAGAGGAAGGTCTTGGACACCAGGTCGCCGCTTAGCGCCGTGATGAAGGGAGCGTGAGTGAGGTAGTACTTCTCGTACTGCTCCTTGTAGATGATGGCGTTCTGGGCCATCTGGATGTCACCATGCATCTTGTAGACGATGGCGTCGCGCTTAGGCCTACTGAGGGTAAGTTGATCCACCTGGGACTTGATATCCGGCACCCGATACGCCCGGCGCAGTGCGTCCTCGACGAGGGTGTCGTAATTGGTAGTCCAGAAGCTGTAGATGGGCAACCGAGCGATGATGTCGTGTACCTCGGATGGTTCGGCCTGCTCTGAAAACTCCCTGAGAATCTTCTTTGACAGGCCGTCGGCCGTTCGCTTGTTGTTCACATGGAACTGGGCCAGCGAGATGAGGTCGTGCTCCTTGGCGACGTCCAGCCCCAGTTCATTGGCGATGTCGCGCAGTAGCTCGGGCCAGTCTACATAACCGCTGCCCTTGGACATGCCAGCCCCGGCGAAGATCGCCGCGCTGCCGTTGTGCAGGTCCTGAACGAAGTCTTTGATAAAACCATTAATGACGTGTTGTGGTGACATGGTTTAGAAGCTCGTCAGGTACTGAGGGGACTGCGATCCTTTTGCGTACCAGTACAGCGTGTTGCCGGCCGAGGCCTGGTCGATCCGACGATACAGCTGAAGATATTCGTTGCCGTAGTAGTTCCCCGAGGCGTCGCGCGTCGCGATCAAAGCAATCTGATCGTTGCGCTTGACGCCGTCCGCGAACCCAAGTTCCCACGGACACCAACGAGACGCCATCGAGTCGTTGGTGGCGATGGTGTCGCCCTCGCGCAGCGTCAGCTGGCGGTGGTCGCCCAGGCTCATGCGCACC
>JACFMY010000657.1 GCA_019455155.1 Caldilineaceae bacterium | reverse complement strand
CTAGCTTGACCAGATCTTTGCGCACAACCAAACCCGCGAAATACTGGTTGATCTTTTCGTCAAGTGCATTCATGGCAAGAGATCCCTGTCCAACGGAACGATGACGCCTCAGAAGTCGAAATCGCTGGTAAACGACCGGCGCAGTGTATAGCGGATGGCCTTGTACTCGCGATAGTAGGTCGTGTCCGGCACCCGTTCCTCCAGGCGCAGGATCACTTCCTGGTTGTTGGCTGCCTCTGCCTGGCGGGTCAACACGAACTGGACGCGCAGCTCGCGCTCGCGTCCGTTTTCCGCCGTGAAATCGAAGGTCAGCTCGTGCTGGTCCGAGACGAGAACGCCGGCCTCCGTGTAGATGCCGGCGCGCAGCATGCGCGGCTGCACCTTCTCGGTGACTGGCTCGACCTGGTAGAAGGCGACGCTCACCTGGCCCGTGCTGATGATCGAAGAAGATCCGCGCAGGATGTCCACTTCCACGTTGCTCAGGTCGCTCTGGCGTTTCTTGTTGATGGAGACAACGGGCACCACCACTTCCTGCAGCGCGGCGCCGCCATGGACATAGCGGCTGCCCGCGCCCTTGACACGCAGGCGGTTGATGGACTTGGGCAGCAGGATCTCCGTCTCGCCTGCCAACCCGACGTCCGCGGCGCGGAAATGTTTGAAGCTGGAGGTGGGGCTCAGGCCGGTGCCCAGGACAAAGCGCCGGTTCTTCACCGTGATCCTGGCGCCGCTGGGCTCCTGGCTGGCAAAGTCACTCTCGTCCAACGTGCGCTGCTGGTAGATGAAACCATGGTCCGCGGTCACGATAAGGTTGTTGGCATTGGCGTTGGTCAACTTCTTGACGATCTTGACCAGTTCGTCCAGGGCCGCGGCCACGGCCTCGAAGACCTTGTCCTCGGATTCCAGCTTGTCGCCCGCGGCGTCGATGCGGTTGTGATACACGTACACCACGTCGGAATCGCGGATCAGGGCCCGGCTCTCGTCCCTGCTCAGGGCCAGCAACGCTTCCGCTTTGATGGCCGTGCCCCGGCCCGCCAGTGCCTTCTCCAGGATGGCCTTGCGATTCTCCGTCCCCTGGGAACTGAGACCGTCCACCAGAACGGAGCCCGCGCCGTCGTCGCTGAAGGCCAGCTCATCGTGGGGCAACAGCGCGGCCATGCCCAGCTGGGTATAGCTGGGCAGCGTGGCGAGGAGCGGCGCGATCTCGGCGTCGTAGCGGTCTTCCTGGCGGATCAGGCGCAGCAGCTCTTCCCCGGCCTCGTAGCGCAGGGCGTCGGAGATGATCACCGAAACCTTGTTGCCCCTGCGCAGGAAGGTGCGCACGAACTCCGCAAAGAATGCCTGCTGCCCCAGGATGGGTGCGGCGTCCCAACGGCTGCTGCCATCGACAAAGGACTGCCAGCGGTCGTTGAGGGGCAGCAGGTAGTTGTTGGTGTACAGGTTCTCCACCTGATCCAGCAGCTTCCCCAACAAGGTCATTTGCCCCGAACTGCGGGCATGGTAGACGAAGTGGCGGTAGAGTTGGTCTGCCAGGTACCAGGTCTGGCAATATTGGCGCACGCCTTCGGCCAGCGACCGCACCGTCAGATCCAGCTTGCTCACCAGATCGAAGAAGTGCACGGCCACATCGACCGCTTCGTAGGCATCTCGATACCTGCCAAACCAGTGACCCTGGCGCCGCGCCCGCACAATCTGTGCACAGGCGCTGGCGGCGACGGTGCGATCCGCCACGCCCCGCGCCAGGCCACTCAGAACCTTGCGGTCGATGAGCTCAAAGAGATCGAGCTCAGCCAGCGTGCTATAGTCCCTGTGCTGCAGGTCCTGCTCGATCTTCAGGAGCTTCGCATACTCGCCCGAGAGTGTCTCAAAGGCTTCCTGGTGGCGCAGGCTGTCCTTCCAGCGTTTGAGGAAGACGAGCGCGTCGCTGGCGAGCGCGGCGGGCTCGCCCAGCGCCAAGGCGTAGCCTGCCTTGAAGAGCGTGATGGCGAAGTCACGGATGCTAGGCGAAGACGACGCATAGCCGTACGCCCGTTCCAGCTGCTCCCATAGAAACGTGTCCAGGCCGCAGCGGGCGATCAGCTTCATCTTGGCGTCTTTGCCCGCCGCCAGCTCGGCCAGCAACATCTCCACGATGTCGTCGAGCCGCGGGTCGGCGCCGGCCGCCACGGCCAGCAGCTTGAGGCGCACCTGCCGCGGCGTATCGTCGGGTTTGAGCAGCCCTTTGAGCGCGGCGCGGCGGCTGGCGGACTGGAAGAACTCGGCGTGGGGCGCCACCACATCGACAAACTCCTGGCCCAGCCCCAGCTCAACGAGCCAGAGCGCGGTCTGGTCGGCGCGGAAGAGGCCATGGGCCAGCTCCACGTCCAGCAGCCAATTGTCCAGGTCCGCGGGCTGGGGACCGGCCTGGTAGAGCAGAAACTTGCGGTGAGGGTACTGGCGCAGGATCGTAAACTTCACGCCGAACTGGTTGTTGTCCAACACGATCTTCTCGACGCCCGGTAAGGTGAGCGCGTCGAACTCAGCGTGCAGCTCCTGCTTGGTGTCGTACCAGAGGATGATGCGATGGCGTTCGAAGAGTTTGGCTAGAGATTGCTGGACTTGGTTCATGTTCAATTATCAC
>JACFMY010000656.1 GCA_019455155.1 Caldilineaceae bacterium | reverse complement strand
AGCTTTACAGGTACGGGGTGTCGGACC
The DNA here is from genome assembly GCA_019455155.1 of Caldilineaceae bacterium. Classification (GTDB taxonomy): domain Bacteria; phylum Chloroflexota; class Anaerolineae; order Caldilineales; family Caldilineaceae; genus JACFMY01. The sequence goes on along the minus strand of JACFMY010000656.1, from coordinate 2,602 downwards.
TGACCCAGATCGATCCAGGCGCGGATCTTAGCAACGCCGGCAGCGAGCTCGTCACCACCTATCCGGCCCAGTCTATTTCGTTGCTGGTCATTACGGGCGAAGCGCTGGCTTTGGACCAGCAGCTTTTCCTCCCTGCTGTTCAACAGTAGCTGGGTCTAGACGCGGTTGTGGCGGACCCGGTGAATCAGGGTGCCACGCACTCTGATTCACCGGTCCCAAACCACGCCGTCCATGGCTCAGACGGACGGCAGCAGGTCAGCGAACGCCAGTTGCTCTCCCCGCTGCCAGGCTGTCGCCAGTGTCGCTGCAGCTAACTTCGTACGTAGTGCCTGTTCCAACCGCTCGTGATCTTCCTGGTCCACCGGCTGGCGCGAGAGATTCCTGGCCCGGCGGAGCGCGGCTGCTGCGCCCAGCAGCTCGGCTGCCCGAATCAGCTCCCCTTTGGCTGCGAAGACGCTGGCCAGTTTCTCAACGGCCGTTGCCAGCACCTGATGGCTGCCTGTGGCAGTACCCAATGCCAGACTCTTGCGATAGAGCCGTTCCGCGCGCGCCATATCGCCCAGGTTTTGTACCGATTGCCCCAAGTTCAGCAGGACAACTGCAATAAAGAAGGTGTCACCTACCTGGTCGAGATAGGTAAGGCTGCGCTCATAGGATTCGATGGCGCGGGCGGAGTCACCCTCCAAGCGCGCGATTTCGCTTAGATTGACCAGCGTGATCCCTGCCAACCAAAGCTCGCCGCCGCGTGGCTTCGCAGTAGCTCGTAGGCTACCTCTCGATGGCCGTACTGGCTGACAAGGATGTGCGCCAGCTCAAACATAAAGGCAGGCGCGGCGTGAGCAAGCTGTTGTGAAAAACGCCGCCGGACCTCCCGCACGTATGGTGTATTCGGGACCGCCAGCGCGCGAATTGCCGCGTCGATGTTGGCGGCGACAGCGCCGGGTTTCATCTAGGAGATCTCCATGTGGCTTCCAAGACTCGCAGCCAGTTCTCTTGCGCAATCTTCGCCACGGATGCGTCGTCGAAACCGTACTTGCGCAGCGCGGCAAGCAGGCGGGGAAGACCGGCGGCGTCTTTGAGATCGTCGGGCATATAGGCGCCGTCGAAATCGGATCCCAGAGCAACGTGCTCGATGCCACAGCGGTCCGCGATGTAGGCCACGTGGCGCACAATCTCGCTCAGCGAGGTTTCCTTATCCGCGCGGCCATCGCTGCGCAGGAAGCCGGTGTGGAAGTTGACGCCCACGAGCCCCCTGACTCCGCGATCGCGTCAAGTTGGTCATCGGTCAGATTACGCGGCGTTTTGCAGAGGGCATGGACGCCCGAATGGGTGGCAACAAGAGGTGCACTGCTGATCTTGGCTACATCCCAGAAGCCCTTTTCGTTCAGGTGTGAGAGATCGACCAGGATACCCAGCTCGTTGCAGGTGCGCACCAGACGCTTGCCCGCGTCTGTTAGGCCAGGGCCGGTGTCGGGCGAGGCCGGGAAGGAAAAGGGGACGCCGTGCGCATAACGATTTGGACGGCTCCAGACGATGCCAAGCGAGCGCAGTCCAGCCGCGTGAAACACATGCAGTGCATGCAGATCGGGATCGATGGGCTCGGCGCCTTCGAAATGAAGGATCATGGCCAGTCTTCCCTCTTGCAGACACTGCCGGATATCAGCAATGTTGTGTACGATCCTAGCCGCGCCTTTGGCCTCAACCTCGAGTTTGTAGAGCGTCTGTACCATGCCGATTGCGAACCGTAGGGCATAGCCGGGCTCCAGCTCGGGCGGCAGGGGCATCTCATAGCGCAAATCGTCGTCGTCCATGTCCTCACCTGGAAACGGCGATTCTTGCTCCGGATCATCCTCCCGGGGCGGATTGGGGACAAAGACAGCAAAGAAGCCGCCCCCAAGCCCACCGGCATTTGCCCGCGGCAGGTCAATGTGGCCCATGTCGCTCGCTTTGAAAAACGAGCGTTCTTTGCCCGCTTTAGGATAGAAGAGGGCGAGCAGCGTATCGTTATGGCCGTCGATGATCATTGGATTGGTCGGCATATGGGGAGTTCGTCCTTGGCTAATAAGGTTGTTTGATTGTTGCTGGCCCGCGGGGAAGGCTTGACGAGGGATATCTTAGCGGGTCTCTCCGCCAGCTGCAACAAGAAAAACACACACTATCGAGTCTACCAGGCGGACGCCTGGACGACGCTCGCGCGACCCGCATCCCAGGACCCGCCGGAGATCTACAAACTGCCATCCAATTTCGATCCCGACCCCAAAGTTTTGAAACGGGCTGTCGTACTGCCTCGCTATTACTTCCCTGAGCTGGCTGCCCTCGCGCCCCGTAAGGGTGTAACATTCACCATCGAGCTGCCCGCCAGCGCCACTGATCGGGAGCGGGGTATCGCGCGCCAAGCATTGCACATCTTCTGGAAGCGGCAGGGACAGCGCGCCGGCGCCGGCGGACCGTTAGCCCTCGAACCGCGCTTGATCGCTTTCCATCGCTGCCTTACCTGTCCAGAACGGGTCTTTGGGCGCAACGAGTTCGTATATCCCAATCCAGTTGAGTTCAACATGCAGCTGCAGCGTGAATATCCCATTGCACATATGCAGCTCCTTAC
>JACFMY010000655.1 GCA_019455155.1 Caldilineaceae bacterium | reverse complement strand
CGCGGCCGATGCGCTCACCGTGTTGCTCCAGCAGGTCGGCCAGGCGGAAGAGGGCGAGCGAGCGCTCGCCCGGCGTCTTGCGCGACCAGCGACCGTCGTAGAAGGCGCGTTTGGCTGCCTGCACCGCCCGGTCTACGTCTGCACGGGTACCGTCCGGTACGGTGGCAAGCGGCTGTCCCGTGGCCGGGTTCACAATGGTTCTGGGCGCCCCGCCCTGGCTATCGACCCATTGTCCGTCTATGAAATGCTTATAGTCCATGGTTGCCGTCCCAAAAAAGGAGCTCAGATTGTAGGCAAGGGCTGGGCAGCGCTCGCCGCCCAGCCCTCAGCGTTCAATCTTCCCTCATGCTTCAGCGTCAATTCCCACCCATCACGCCGATGTAGTCTGTGACCCACTGGCTGTAGGGCACGCACGCATCTGTGCCGTCCGTACATTTCGTGGTGGGCGTCTTCCAGAAGGAGATCTTGTCGAAATTCTCAAAGCCGTTGATGGTACAGCCGTCAGGACCGAGCAGCTCGCTGGCCTCGCAACCGGCCGGCACTGAGGGCACCGAGCCAAACCAGGCTGCCAGATCACCTTGCACCTGCGGGTCGAGCGAGTGCTCCATCCACAGGTAGGCGCAGTTGGGATGGGGCGCGTTGACGTGCAACATGGTGGTATCCGCCCAGCCGGTGGCGCCTTCTTCGGGGATGACGCTATCGATGGGCGCGCCCCCTGCTTTGAGCAGGTTCACCTGGAAGGGCCATGAGCTCGAGGCCACCACGCCCTCATTCTGGAAGTCCTCGATCTGGGCGGTGACGTCGTGCCAATAGCGGTTGACCAGCTGGCGTTGGCTGCGTGCCAGCTCCATGGTGGCCGCGTACTGCTCCTGCGTCAGGGCATACGGGTCGGTGATGCCGAGCTCAGGATTGTGCGTCATGAGGTAGAGCGCGGCGTCGGCCAGGGCAATGGGGCCGTCATAGGCCTGCACGCGCCCCTTGTTCGACTGGCCGTCGGGCAGCTCCTGCTCCACATAGATGACCCCCCACGTCGTAGGCGCTTCGGGGAAGGTCTCCGTGTTGTACATCAGCACATTGGCGCCCCATTGGTAAGGCGTGCCGTAGTGGACGCCGTCCACTGTGTGCCAGGGGGCATTCTGGAGCCGCTCATCTACCGTGCTCCAGCTTGGAATCAGATCCACGTTCACTGGTTGCACCGTGCCGCCGGCTATGAGGCGTAGGCTGGCGTCGCCCGAGGCAGTTACCAGGTCAAAGCCACCCTGGTTCATGAGTGTCACCATCTCGTCAGAGGTGCCGGCCACCTTCACGTTGACCTGGCAGCCGGTGGCATCCTCGTATTTGGTGACCCAGTCATAGGCGGGATCGGTTTCGCCCCGTTCGATGTAACCAGCCCAGGCAATAATGTCCACCTGCCCTTCGCCCGGGCCAATCTCCGTCATCATACCGCCAGGCGCGGCCGCTTCCTCAGCCGGCGCGGCCGTCGCCGGCGCGGCCGCGGGTGCTGCAGCAGGCGCTGCGCAGGCACTGATGACCATACCTGCGATCAACAGCAGAGTGAAAACCAACAGGGTTGGTCTACGCATCTGGGTTCTCCTTTGAACAAAGGTACAAGCAGTCGATTGTGAACTGGTAAAAGAAGAGCACCGCGAATCCGGGAGACGGCTCTGGTGCCGGGCATTATATGCGCGCGGCACGGGTTCGCACAACCGCCAAAATGGCGACCGGGCAACTGTAAGGTACTGAGCGTAACGAATTGGGGTATGATCGTAAGTAGCACCGCAAGACCCCGTTTTTTGCTATCGTCGTTGCCCTCAGCTGTTGTTCACGCCCACGCAACGTGCTGTGCAGTACTTCACATTGCTGGTATGGACTGCGTAAACGACAGCCCGCCGCCGCCCTGTCATACTCGTTTGTGTCCACGCCTGTCTTGTCTGGTGGTTCCTTTCTAGCGCGTCGTGAGTCCCTCGATGTGACGTCCGCAGTCGTGTTTCGTTCACAAAGGAGATGTCCCTATGCAACCTGAGTTCTGTACCTCCCGTACTGTGCGGCCGGGCAGGTGGTTTGTCCTCCTGGCCAGCACAGTGATCGCCGCGACGCTTACCCTCGTCTTCTGGGTACAGCCCGCGGCTGCGCAGGGGGACCCCATCACCATTCCCCTCGCGCGCACAGAGCCGGACCTCGACGGTGTCTGCAACTCATTCAATGGCGAGTACGCTGACGCGGCCGCGTTCGACTTTGCCGATGCGTTCGGTGTTACGGGCAAGGTCTATCTGAAACATGATGGCGCGAGCCTCTATGTCTGTATGATTGGCGCTTCGTCGGTGAATTCCACTGTGGGACCCTTTGGCTCCGTCTATCTGGATACCGACAACGGCAAGGAGACCTTCGCTGAGAAGGAGGATCTGGGTCTGCGCGTCACCATCCCGGCCAGTACCTTGAGCGCCCATCGGGGCACCGGGTCTGGCAACTATACCCCTGATCCGACGGTCACTGGCTGGTCCGCCGCGGCCAATACGGGCAATGCCGACCAGGCCGAGTGGAAGATTCCCCTGGATCTCGTGAGCGCCAATCGCTGCGACGCTTTTGGCATTGCCGTGTATCACCACTGGATCACAGCTGTAGGCGATGACTACGGC
>JACFMY010000654.1 GCA_019455155.1 Caldilineaceae bacterium | reverse complement strand
CTTCGTATGCCGGAGCTGGTACAGGAACTGGCGGCTCGGTACGAGGCGGACCGAGCTCATGGGGAGCATGCCGTGGCGGTGACCATGGGCGACGCACAGCTGGTGGTGGAAGCAATGACCAGCAATTGGGACCTGCGCATAGCCTACATGACCAAGGGGCCCGATGGACAACCGGTGACTGAACTGGCGATCCGTTTCTTCATCGACGATGCTGGAAGCTGGATCCCTTACGCAATGTGCCGGCCACAACGCGGCGAGCGACGCTACGCCGAACTCGACCTGGTACAGCGGAAGCTCACCGTCACCGACACGGGCAACCAGCGGGCGCTGGCTGATTACTGTGAGATCTGGGCCTTCTATCTGCGTGAGCAAGGATGGTTGGAGAAAGGAGTTGTCGCGTGACAAACCACGAAACACTGCGGCTGGCGTTGCGGAAAGTGCAAGCGGCCGCGCGCCTGCTGCAAGGTTCGTCGTCCGAGCGGCATACGGATCGGCAGGTTGATTCGTTGCTGGCAGAGGCAATCACTTATATCAGTAGCGTCCTTGGCGTACGCATGTGGCCGGAACCGACCACGGATCCACCGGACCTTGAGACGCTTGAGGAGTGGTTGTTCGACGGATGTTGTGAGGCCACGGATGGGTGCCTCTGCGAGCCAGATGGGATTTGCCCGCACGCACATCCGTCGTGGCTGTTGAGGTTGGGCTTGATCTGATCTTCCATAGTGGGGAAAGATGCTGGCGACAGGCGACTGTTTTGCAAGGAATGCCGGCCTGTCTGACAAGGCGACGGGAGACGGCGTCAACTTGCCTCTGACGGCACTGTCTGCACGCGTTATGAGTGTGTGCGTTAGGGAAGAGTACACGACACAGAGGGGTTCGGTTCCCTGCGCATCACGCTTCGTGGTGTTGTTCTCAAAGAGTCTCTCTGTGTCATTCCTTTCTTATACGGATCCTCAGGGTAGCTGGGGTGGCTGGTCGAAGCCGAGACCTCTTTCCCGTAGGGACAACCAAATGTCGCGTCCAATTACCAGGTGATCCAGCAATTCGATCCCCAGCAGTCTGGCTACCATGACAGATTCTTGAGTCAAGCGCACGTCCTCGGGGCTTGGGTTGACATCTCCACTCGGGTGGTTGTGGGAAATCAGTATCGCCGGCGCGTTGACTCGCACCGCCGGCTTGAAGATTTCCGCCTGACGCACGTAGATGGAATTGACTGTTCCCCGATATACCAGCGATTCATGGGTAATGTGGTTCTTGTTGTCGAGCAGTAGGACGTGCAGTTCTTCCTGATCCAGGGCGTCGAACGGGGTGTAGACGTTGGTCATCAGGTACTGCGCAGCGTCGTGGGGCGTACGTACCTGGATCTCTTCGCTGACGCGGTGCACGAAGCGGCCGGAATGGTCTGGATTGTCATGGGAAGGGAACCCGATGCTGTAAGTCATCAAGGACTGGTCGGGCCTGCGTCCAAAGTCAAACGGCAGCTGGAATCGCTCCGGGCGTGCCATATGGTCGGATTATATCATGTTGGTTCTTTGGTTGTGTTGGCTTTGGTAGGTTTTCAGGAATAGGTGGGTGAACTTCTAATCTTCAGGTAAGGGCAGCCGATCGAGGGCAACTCGCAAGAGTTTGGAGACTGCATATAGTTCTTCCCAGGACAGTTCTGCCGGCTGACCGAGAAGTGTTTTGTCTTCTGGAACTCTCTTTACATAGATATCGCCGATTTCGCCTCGATTATGCTCGTAAACATTTCGCTTTTCAAAGAGCCGTCGGATCGTGAGCATTTCTTGAGGTGTGAAGCCGTCGAATATGTCGATACTGGCTGGGTACGTGCTTATCGTGCTTATTAAGTAGAAATTGACGCAGCTCGGTATGTATCGAGACTGAGCGTTCCGGCACCAGCGCCAACATCATCACACCAATTTGCTTCAGCACATTAAGCGGCTTGATGTTAAATGGCAAAGTCGCCGGATGGTTCAGATCAACGTATTCCAAGTGAAATAGACCGAGTCTCGTCCACTCGGCATACGCAGAGCCATACCAGCCGCCAGTAGTAGAGTTGCAGGTCTGGCACGGCGCGTATAATATCCCTGGCGGTACTTCAAGGGATGGTGTCCGCTGGCCCACTCGCGTAGCGATTGCAAAACCACGAGGCGATCGTTGAATGCGCTCTTTGGTAGAACATGCTCTTCAGACAACGGGCGATAGTGGCCGCATATCCGGCAAACCCCTGCGTACTTGTTGGTCAAAATCTGTTGCCTACTGCTATATCAAACCAAGATGCCCTAACGACATCAAAACATAATCAATGGGGGTTTAGCACTAATGTTCTCAATTGGCAATTGTGTAGCAATGCAGAAATCGGGGCGTTCTACCCTGAAATCTCTCTGGCGGAATTCCATGACACTTGAAAGAATTCTATTGTGACAAAAATCGGATAAGTCGAGTGTATTCGGGCCCCCCCAAGCCGCAAGCGTGCAGATAGAAGAGGATGGTTCGAACGTTCATCACCCCTCGGCAACTACATGTTTTCTTTCCATCTGTGTCCCTTGAGCAATGGTCCGTCGAGGTCATGGTTGACGTACATGTTATTGGCAAATGAAAAAGTCAGCGCGCGGCCGTAAGAAATGTCAGCACCTG
>JACFMY010000653.1:850-2640 GCA_019455155.1 Caldilineaceae bacterium | reverse complement strand
GCCATCCACGAGCGGATCCTGCCGTTGCCCGGCCATATGCCCAGCACGCGGCAAGGCACAAACCTGATCCTCCAGCGCAACCAGCTGGGCATCTAGCACCGCGGATGGACGTGCGCCAAACCAGGAGCACAGGCATAAATCGTTGCATGGGAAAAGCACCTGCCCGCAAGGCGGGTGCTTTTTTTGCCCTGTTGTGGCACGGCTCTCAATAGATCGGATCCCCATCCGCCGTCAGGTATCCAAACCGCCGCATGACTTCTCCATGGTCGACAATGATCCGCTCGACCTGATCCGCGGCCAACTCCTCGCGCCACGAGCCCACGACACCTTTGCGAAAGAAGGAGCTGGCCTTCGGCATCTTTTCGCCAAAGCCATGCGCTTCCTCCTGGGCCTTCACCCGTTCGAAGCGGGAGAACTCCACGGCTTTGGCGACGCGGCCGGGCTCGACTGGCAGGCCACAGAAGCGGAGCACTGCGGTGAATTGTGCGATGGTGTCCGCCTTCAGATCCTCATAGCGGACAATGTGAATGCGCAGCCCCGGCTCGTCCACCCAGCTGGTGACATGGCCGCTCCAGGTGAGCAGATGCTGGCGCAACTGGTTGTGAAGCTTATGCGGGTTCTCCACAAAGGCGAAGGCGGGGTCTCCCATCCTCTCTACCATGCGTTCCACCGTGGTGGCGCTGTGGTGCGCAAAGGAGACGGCGACGTCCAAGGGGTTGCGCAGCAGGTAGATGGCGCCGGCTGTGGCTGATTTGGAGAGGAGGGGTACGCCAGCGGCTGTGCGCGTGTAGGCATCGTGCACCTTGAGGAAGAGGGGCTCGGTGGCCCTGGCGGAGAGCAGATCGTAGACAAAGGGCCGGTAGCGCTCGATTTCGTCCTGGGTGAGGTCGCTCGCCTCGACGCCTACGTTGTCGTCAAAGACCTGGCGTGCGCTGGCAATGGGGCCGCCATCCAGGCTGTTGATGTCGGCCGGCTCGCCGGCGTTCCGCAAATAGTTGGTAAGCAGGATGCGCAGCCACGTGTTGCCAGATTTGGGATAGGAAGCCAGCCAATAGATCTTGCCACTCATGGGAGCCCTAAATCTGCCTCGATGCGATCTGCCAACTCGGCGAGGCGAAAGGCGCCGCTCGGCCGGACGACAGTCGTCACGCCGACTGTGGATGCAACGGCGGAGACCAGCCGAAAATGGGGTTGGCGCATCTCCAGACCGTCGAGGAAGAGCTGGCGATAGGTATTGTGCAGGATCGAGCGGAAGGCTGGGATGCGGGGGAGGGGATCCAGCTCTATTTCATCCTTGTTGGTAGAGGTAAGGTGATAGATCCGCTGCAGGGGTGCTGGACGATCCCAGAACTGCTCAGGGATCTGCCGCTCGTATTTTTCCAGGGCAGGCCGCGTACGTTCCATGCCGCCAGTATCGATCTCTAGCTTTTGCGCCGCATCGGCCCATAAGCGGGTGCGGGGATAGGCAGGCAGCACCACCAATGTGCCATCGTCATCCTGGACAACCGCGCAGACATCATCTGCCATCATTCTATGTCCCCGGTTGAGCAGTTCTCCCAACAGGGTGCTCTTGCCGGCGCCGGACCGGCCCGTGAAGATCACCGCGCGGTTGTGCACGCAAATGCCGCTGGCGTGCAGGACCAGCAAGCCGCGCTGGTGTAGGAGCGCGCCAAAACATGACCCGAGCAGAAAGACCCGCACATCGCTGTCCAGACTTGCCGGCACTGGCTGCACCACGATCTCATTGCCGTGCTGGACCAGGTAGCGCGCCACCCCGTCCAACTTGAGCA
>JACFMY010000653.1:0-840 GCA_019455155.1 Caldilineaceae bacterium | reverse complement strand
GGTTTGGTCTGGCCTGGTAGAGGACGCCCTGGCCGGCTGGGTTGTCCAGCGTTTTGGGTACGTCGTCCAACCGGATGTATACGTCGGGTTCTGGCGATTCACCCTTGTCCGTGGGAAGGGGTACGAGTTCCGGGATAGGCAGATCGCTTTCGATAGTAAGCTGGTAGGCACGATAAAGGAAGCTCATGCGCGGTCACATACCTGTCCGTGAATCTGATACATCGTCCCCAAACGCCGCCAGGACTGCGAAGTGCTGGCGGCCGTTGCCTCCCGTTACGTAGAGGGACCCGCAACGCAGCCAGGCGTGGCTCTCCAGGATCTGTTCGTCCTTCTTGATCGCGCTACCCAAGTAGAGCGTGGAGGGAATGCGCCGGCGCCGTAGCAGGATCTTTGCCGTCAACGCCTGGGGAAAACAGTTGCTATTCCAGGGGGTATAAGGGCTGGCTCTGCGGATGGCCCACGCCACGCGCCGCGCCTGGCGTAGATGCTCCACAGGGGCATCTTCTGGCGTCTCAACCATGCGTGAACCGAAGTAGCGCGCAAGCCGGGGAAACGGCATCGTGTTGATGGCCAAGCGCGTCACGCCCAACAGCAGATAGGCCTGCACAAAGAGCCATTTGTCCGCCCAGGGGCGGCCCAGGAAGTTACGTATCCGGCGCAGCCGGCTATGGGGTTGGCCCGGCAGGGTGGACATGGAGCAATTCTTCCTTCTGCAGTTCGCGCAAAAAGGCCAGGGTATCCCGCTCGCAAGTCTCGCGGTCGACGTCAAAACGAGATTGGAGATCGTCGCAGAGCGATGCCACCGTACGGGGTTCGGCCAACAGCTCCCAGATCGCTTTG
>JACFMY010000652.1 GCA_019455155.1 Caldilineaceae bacterium | reverse complement strand
CAATCTGCGTCGCCAGGATCTGGAACGGCCGCTGCTAGATGCGGTCCAGGCGGGGCTGCCGTTGCTTGGCATCTGTGTGGGTATGCAGCTCCTGTTCGACAGCAGCGAAGAAATGGGCCAGCACGAGGGCCTGCACCTGATCCCTGGCGCCGTGCGCCGCTTCCCTGACCGGATGCCCGATCCTGCCCACCCGGGCCATATGCTGCGCGTGCCCCAGATCGGCTGGAACCAGCTGCACATCCAACAGCAAGATCCCTTGCTCGACAGTGTGCCCGATGGCGCGTACGCTTATTTCGCCCACAGCTATTATTGTGACGCCGCCGATCGCGCGGCCGTACTGGCGACGACGGATTACGGTATCGACTATCCAACCATCGTGCGCTATCGAAATGCGTGGGGCATTCAGCCGCACCCAGAGAAGAGCCATACCGTTGGCCTGCGCATCCTGGCCAACTTCATGAAGATGGTTGCCGGCGATCCTGCTACCCTGTCCAGCCCGTCGCAGGAGCGCGAGGCATGGGACGGCTGATTCTCATCACCCATGCGCACACCAGGGTAGAACAGCAGCTGGATGCCACATGCTGGCGCCTTTCACCAACCGGCGAAGCGCAGGCGAGGCAGCTGGCCGAGGCGCCGTTTTGGGGTAGTGTAGCCTATGTGTTGGTGAGCAACGAGCACAAGACCCGCCTGTCCGTGGAACCAGCTGTGCAGCGATGGCGCCTGCCCGTTATCGCGGACGGCCGCTTTGACGAGTTACACCGCGGCGCGTGGGTGAATGACTATGCGGACCGCGTCAGGCAAGTCTTAGAGGCGCCCCATGCATCGATGGGTGGCTGGGAGCCCGCGGCTACGGCGTTGGAGCGTATGCTGGAAGGGTTCACCGCCCACATTGACCGCTCCGCGGGCCATGATGTTGCATTGGTGGGGCATGGATTGACGCTGACTCTGCTGAGAGCATTCCTATTGGGCCAGGATCGTGCCCATTTCAGCGATTGGCAGCAGCTGCCCTTTGCCGCGGTTGCCATCTATGACCTGGCTGTGAACCAAATGGTGCAAGACTTTACAGCAGTTCTGGAGGCATCGCCGCGTGGCCTTTGAACAGGCCATGGTAATGACGCAGAATGGGCAACAGCGCAAGGACCCCTTTCTACGTCGATGGATTCTGGCACGCTGCCAGTCGTGTACCGGACGCCCCTGCTCGCTTCCGGTACACGCCGTGCGGGCACATCGATCCAGTGCGCCAGAGATGATTGGCTCTCTTTACCTGCCCGATCGAGCACGCGTGTCGCATCACTTCGCAGACAACGAGGATGGGATGTTACGTTGCTGTACCACATGTTTATGGTAGAGTTGCCCTAACAAACATGTGTGCGGGAGCGAAGCGTGTCTGCACGTGGCTTGCCGGCACGTATTCTGACAAGGCAAGGTTAGGTTCATGATTATCTATCCCGCAATAGACCTGCGCAAAGGACGCTGTGTACGTTTGCGCCAGGGCGATCCAGCAGCAGAGACCGTCTACAGCGACGACCCGGCTACTACGGCGCGTCATTGGGCTGATCAGGGGGCAGAGTGGCTGCATGTTGTCAACCTGGACGGCGCCCTAGGCGCTACGCGTGCTCATCTCCGTGCCCTGCACCGGCCGCAGAACATCCTGATCCACCATCCGGGCCATACGGGACCGGAAACACCCGCCGAGGAACTGGCGCGTGATTTACCCATCAACCTGCAGCGGCTGCGAGAGATTCGCAAGGCTGTGTCTGTGCCCATTCAATTTGGCGGCGGCCTGCGCACCCTTGATGACATCCAGCTGGCGCTGGAATTGGGGGCGGACCGGGTCGTGTTGGGCACGGTAGCGGTCGAGAATCCGGGAATGGTCTCTGAAGCGCTGCTACGTTGGGGAAGTGAGCGAATCGTCGTTGGCATTGATGCTCGCGAGGGCAAGGTGGCGACCCATGGCTGGCAAGCGACCAGCACGGTAGATGCGGTCGAGTTGGGGCATTCTATGCAGGCCTTGGGTGTGGAGCGTGTCGTGTACACCGACATTAGCCGCGATGGCATGCTCAGCGGCGTCAACGTGGCGGCTACGGCGCGGCTTGGTGATGTCACGGGTCTCAAGGTCATTGCCAGCGGCGGTGTGGCTGGCATCGAAGACATTGAGCGGCTCAAGGCGCACGAACACTATAACATCGAAGGCGCGATTGTGGGGCAGGCCATCTATACTGGACATCTTGCGTTGCAGGAAGCAATTCGCGTCGGCCACCAGCCACTGCGGCGCCGGAGCTGTGGATTCGTACCCTTCCGTTGGTCCGGCGGCAAGCCCGAGTTTTTGCTCCTGTACAACCTCTTCTTTGAGCAATGGCAGTTTCCGCGCGGGGGCACGCGTAAAGATGAAACGGACAAGACATGCGCGCTGCGAGAGTTTTATGAAGAAACAGGTCTGACCATCCGCACGGTGTATGAAGATTGCCGGACCGAGCTCAACTATACGGTTGTGATCCGCAATCATGACATCGAGCGCACGGTCATCTATTTCCTGGCCGAAATTGGCGCTGGAGAAATTCGTCTCGGCGATGAGAACCATTGTGAGGCGCGCTGGGTTACGGCCGAGGAAGCCTGGGAACTGCTGGCCGAAACGGCTCCCGAACAGCT
>JACFMY010000651.1 GCA_019455155.1 Caldilineaceae bacterium | reverse complement strand
AACCGCAAAGTCTGGATCCAGGTCGGCGATAGGGCAATGGAAGGCCCGTTTCTTGTGACAGATGTGGCCGGGCGACACCATATTCCAGCCTTGATCCGGCGTGGCTGGGTCGTCGACGTGGACTACGAGACTGCCCAGCGGTGGCTGATGCAGGGCCCAATCCCGGTCACGATCTATGACGAGCCGCCCGCGGACGCCGTGGTCGTAGTGCCGCCACAAGCCGATACGGGTCCCGTAGAGGTTGTTCACGACACGGCCGCCGCCGCTGAGGTGTTGGTTGCTTCGGAAGCTGAAACACAGGTGGCCACGGAACCGTCTGCTAATGCGCCCGCCGCGGTGGCGCCGTCATCAGAATAGCGGCCAGAAGAAGGCACGTAGAAAACGCGAGCAGAAAGAGCGTACGGAAAAGAAAGAGCGGCAGAACAAAAGTCCTGCCGCTCTTTCTTGCCCCTAAGCCTCAAACTCAACGCAGCACCAGCGTCTCCACCAGCCCTGTCTGGACAAGATTCGTCCACAGCGAGGGCAACACACCCAGCGCGACCGTGAAAACCAGGGCAACGCTCATGGAAACCGTCAAGGGCAGCGTGATGCGCGGCTCGGTCAACGTCTCCGCGGTCGGGTCGGCGAAGTACATGTTGACGACGATGCGCAAATAGTAGTAGGCGCCGATGGCGCTGTTGAGCATGGCAATGGCTGCCAGCCAGGACCAACCACCAGCCACCGCGGCAGAAAAGACGTAGAATTTCCCAAAGAAGCCGGCCATGGGCGGTACGCCTGCCAGGCTAAAGAGAAAGATCGACATGACGAAGGCGAGCTTCGGGTGCTGGGTCGCCAACCCCTGCACGCGCGTGCCCAAGGCATCCATCTCTCCTTGTTTCTCCAACAGGATGACGATGGCGAAGGCGCCTACGTTCATAAATGCGTAGCCGATCAGGTAGAACAACGCCGCGTCAACCCCGGCGGGCGTGCCCGTTGCCAGGCCCACAAGAATGTAGCCGGCATGTGCGATGCTGGAGTAGGCCAGAAGCCGTTTGAGACTGCTCTGGCGCAGCGCAGCGAGATTCCCCAACGTCATCGTCAGCACCGCAAGGACGGCAAGCGCCCACCCCCACACAAGCTGCTGGCTCGGCAGCGCCACCAGGAAGAGCCGGTAGAAAGCGGCAAAGGCAGCCGCCTTGGTGCCGATGCTCATGAACGCGGTAATGGGTGTCGGCGCGCCTTGATATACGTCGGGTGTCCACATATGGAAGGGGACCAGGCTCACCTTGAATCCGAAACCGGCGATGGTGAGCGCGATGCCGGCATAGAGCAGTGTCAGGTCCGCCTGCCCGTTGGCCAGCGCGTTGCCAATGGCGTTGAACTGTGTGCTGCCTGTGGCGCCATAGATCAGCGCCGCGCCGTAGACAAAGAACGCACTGGCGAAGGCCCCCAGCAGAAAGTATTTCATGGCTGCTTCGTTGCTGCGCAGGTTATCGCGGCTGAGACCAGCCAGGATATAGAGGCCCAATGAGAAGGTTTCCAGCGCCAGGAAGACCACCATGAGATCCAATGCCGCGCCCATGGCCATCATCGCTGCTGCGACCAACAGCAGCAGCGCGTAGTATTCGCCTACCTGGCGGTTGACCTGGGGTATATAGTGGACGCCGGCCAGAATGCTCAGGGCCGCGCCGACCAGCACCACGAGATCCAGCGCCCACGCCGTATTGTCGGCAATGGCCATATTCTGAAATGTGGAGACCGGCCGGCCGATCAGCGACACACAAAGCCCGGCCGTGACCAGGAGACCGCCCAGCGCTACCCAGGGTACGATTCCCTTTGTCGTGGAACGCCCGCCGCGATTGAACACATCCAATCCCATAATGATGATAGCGGTAACAACCAGCGCGGCCGCAGGCAGGAGGGCATTTATGTTCAGATTTAACTCTACGCCGTTCATCGGCTACTCCGTCACAGTCATGTAGGTGAGTTCGAGGTGATTGCTGCCAACCTGGGTCATCTGTTGGTCGCCAGCGGGCTCGACAATGGCCGCGCGCGTGGACACCAACGCCTCTACCGAGGGATTGATCTTGTCAAAAAACAGGTTCGGGAAGAGGCCGATGATGAAGAACAGGAGGACCAGGGGGATGACCATCGCGAGCTCACCGGCGTTGAGGTCTTTCAGGTGATCGGCGTCGTTCTCGGTTTTGGTGATCTCGCCCTGAGCCATCTTGCGAAAGGCCGTAAGCAGATACCACGCAGCCAGGATCACACCCAGTGCAGCCAACACCGCGAAGACAGGCATGTAGTTGTAGGCGCCCAGCATGATCGTGAACTCGCCCACAAAACCGTTGAGACCGGGCAGTCCTGCACTGCTCAAAGCCACGACCAGGAAGAGACCTGAATAGACCGGCACGCTCTTCCACAGCCCGCCGTAGTCCTCCAACATCCGGGTGTGGCGGCGTTCGTAGAGCAGGCCTACCATGAGGAAGAGAGCGCCCGTGCTCAGGCCATGGTTCACCATCTGCAGCACCGAGCCGCTAACCCCCTGGGCATTCATGGCCACCACGCCCAGCATGACGTAGCCAAGGTGAGCCACTGAGCTGTAGGCGACCAATGATTTCAGGTCCTTCTGCATCAGCGCAACCAGTGCGCCATAGAGAATACCGATGGCCGCCAGCCCG
>JACFMY010000650.1 GCA_019455155.1 Caldilineaceae bacterium | reverse complement strand
GCGCAGGCAGCCGCGGACGTGCTCGAAAGATGGGACCGCTCCTTTGACGCGGAGAGTGTAGGGAGCGTACTCTTTACCTTTTGGGCCATGGCCCTGGAGCCGAGTATCTTGGGTCCCGGGCGCTTTCCTGAGGATGCCTATGCCGTACCCCCCGACCCCAGCCAGCCGTTCGACACGCCGATGGGGCTGGCCGACGCCCGGCTTGCATCGTCAGGGCTCGAATTTGCCGCGCGCGTCGTGCCCCAGGTATTTGGTACACTCGAAGCGCCTTGGGGCGCGTTCGTTCACTTCCGCGCCGGCGACCACGAGCTACCTGCCTTTGGCCAGGGATGGGGACCGTTCGGCTTTGGATCCATCACACCCAACCTCGCCATACCCCAGGAGGACGGCGCGCTGGTCACCATGTATGGCGATACCTGGGTAGCCGTCATGGAGTTCTCCGACCCGGTACGCGTCATGGCGGTCATGCCCTACGGCAATGCCACGCAGCCCGGCTCCTCCCACGTGGGAGACCAGCTGTCCCTTTATGTCGCCAAGGAGTATCGTCCTGTCTGGTATGCGCGGCCGGAGATCGAGGCCAACCTCGAGCTACACGAGACGCTCACGCGCTAGGCCAACGGCAGCACCATCATGAGAATAGGCTGCCCCTTCAGACCGGAGGTCATAACCCGAAGGGGCAGCCTATTTTACGTCGATTCTAGTTCTTGAGAGGAAAGGCGCCTTGCGTTACATGCGAGGTAACCAGACACGCATGCTCATGAGTCCTCGATTCCCCCAGCGGAAATAGGGAATTGCAGTCACGGACACAGACTGTCCCGTATCCTCGACGGTACTGGCCGGTAGATACAGCTGCCCTGCCCAGGAGCTGTTGTCTCGCACGATCCCCTGCAACTGGACGGCGACAATGCCGCCAAGGAGCTCGGGCTGCCAGCTGGTCTCGAACGGCCCCCGCTGGTCGATGACGACGTCGAGCAGCTCCACTCCGGCCGGCTGATCCTGGCTCTCCAGACAGTAGATGATGGGCCCGCGCTGGATCGCCGCACAGCCCCGCACCGCGTCGACACGCGGGTTGGGCAGGAGCCAATGGGGCTCCATCTCCAGGGCGAGGGTCACCGTGTCGCCTGGCTGCCACCGGCGTTCCAACCCGATATACCCCTCTCCCTCTGCCGAGGCTTCCACAACGCGGCCGTTGACTTCCATACGGTAGTATCCGCACCATGCGGGAATGCGCAGGCGCAGCGACCAGGGACTAGAGCCCGTCTCGGCAATGACCGCTTCGATTGACCCTTCCCACGGGTAATTCGTGCGCACTTCGACGCGCGCCGGGCCTCCGGGCAGCGCGGCCTCGATCGTGCCCTGGGCATAGTGATGGATCTGTATCCCGCTGCGGTCGGCAGTGGCCAGATAGTGGGCGTATGAAGAGAGCAGGCGCATCACGTTAGGAGGGCAACAGGCCACATAGTGCCACTCAGGCCGGCCGTTGGCCGCACCGCTGCCATCTTCAGGATTGGTCGAGAGGCGCACATAGCGTCCGCCACGTATCTGCAGCGGGTTCACGTAAAAATAGTGCTTGCCATCAAGGCTGCGGCTGGCAAGGATGCCGTTGTAGAGCGTCTGCTCCATGAGATCGGCATAGCGGCCATCACCGCTGGCAAGGAGCAAGCGCCAGTTCCACATGAAACTGCCGATGGCGGCGCAGGTCTCGCAGTAGCATTGGTCGCTGGGCAACTCATATGGTTCCCCGAAGGATTCACCGTCGAACCGCGCGCCCACGCCGCCCGTCACAAAGAGCTTGGCGCCCACGATGTCGTGGAGGAGCCGCCGCATGGCATTGAAAAGCGCTGTCTCACCCGTCTCAAGATAGAGGTCAGTCACACCCGTCGCCAGGTACATCTGGCGCACGGCATGGCCGGCCGCCTCCTTTACCTGGCGCACCGGCACATGGTCCTGATGATACTCTGCACCAAGCGTACCGTGGCCCCGCATCGTGCCCTTCCCCCGCTGGTCAACAAAGAACTGGGCCAGAGCCAGATAGCGTGCTTCGCCCGTGGCCCGGTAGAGCTCGACCAGCGCCATCTCGATCTCGGGGTGGCCACAGGTGCCTTCCCGTTTGCCGGGGCCGAAGGTCGCATCGATGTGATCCGCCAGTCGCCGCGCCACCGCGAAGAGGGTGCCATCCCCAGCCGCACGCTGCAGCGCGATGGCCGCCTGGATCAGGTGGCCTGCACAGTAGAGCTCGTGCCCATGATCCAGATCTTCCCACTTGTGCTCGGGCTCGACGACTTGATAGTAGCTGTCAAGGTAACCGTCAGGTTCCTGTGCCGCTGCGATCAGCTCGACGACCGCCGTGGCCATCTCCTGAAGACCGTCGTCGTGTGCGTTCCCCAGCTCCCAGCCCAAGGCCTCAAGCCATTTGTAAACATCCTCGTCATAGAAATTGCGCCCACGGTACGCGCCCTCTGCCCGGCCCGCGGCCAGGCGCAGATTGTGAAAGTTGCCCGCCTGTTCCAGCATCTGGTAGCCGTGGCCCAGACTGATCTGGCGATTGCTGCGCTGCTGGTCAGCCCAGAAGCCGCCCGTGATGCGTGCCGCCGTGTAGGGCAACGTTTGTAGCATCGCATGGGGGCTGGCCGTACTGTCAACCGGGCCGGCCCCAGATTGTATG
>JACFMY010000649.1 GCA_019455155.1 Caldilineaceae bacterium | reverse complement strand
AGCAGCCGGCGCAGATCGCCCATGCTGGCGTAGCGCCAGATGCCGCGGTACAAGCCGAACTTCAGGTAGATCACCGCATAGAGCGGAATCAGCCAGGCCAGTGCCGCCCAAGACGCTCCCAGATAGTCCGCTGGAATGTCGAAATTGAAACGGATCCAGTAGGCGGCCAGCCACATGACGGCCGTCGCCGTCAGGTCGTGAATGAATGCGAGCAGCGCGCGCCAGTTCATTGTTTATGTATTGTCCTTTTGCCCAGCCACGCCAGAAAAGTCAGCCACCCAAGCACGGCGATCCACTGGGTCCAGGACGGCAAAGCCAGCAGCGCGATTGCGAGCGCAGCGCCCACAATCATCAAGGCAACCCAGCGCAAGGTCATCCCGCGGTGGCCATAGCCCATCTGCACCATGCGCTGATAGACATGTTCGCGATGCGCCTCCCACACGCGCTTTCCTTCCAGCGCGCGCCTCGCCAGCGTCGCCGACGCGTCGAGCACAAACGGCGCGAACGCCATCAACGGAAACCACGCCGGCCAGGCACCCTGCCATATTCCCACGAGCCCCAAGCTTCCCGCCAGAAACCCAAGAGGAATGGAACCCACGTCCCCCATGAAGATCTTCGCCGGCGGCCAATTGAAACACAGAAAGCCGGCGCACGCCGCCGCCGCCGCCGCGCACCACGCCGCCATGGAAATGTCCCCAGCCATGGCGAACCCCGCAGCATAAGCTGCGAATCCCACCACGCCCTGGCTTCCCGCCAGCCCGTCTGCGCCGTCCATGAAATTGTAGAGATTCGTCATCCAGCCGACGGCCAGCATGGCCGGCAGCCACCATAGAATAGGCAGCGCGATCAGATGGCAAAGCACCGCCGCCGCGCCCAGATGCACCGTCAGCCGCAGCCAGAACGGCAGGTGCCGCAGGTCGTCCGCCAGTGAGAGCAGCGCCAGCACCAGCACCATTGCCAGCAGGAGCGTCGGGGCCCCGAGCCAGGCTCCAGTCGCCAGCAGCGCCAGGACAATGCCCAGCCCGCCGCCGTGCGGCGTCGGCATTTCGTGGAGGGATCGATGGTTGGGCTGGACGAGGCCGCGGTCGGCAAAACGCAGGCGGAGATTGA
This sequence comes from Caldilineaceae bacterium, assembly GCA_019455155.1. Lineage (GTDB taxonomy): Bacteria > Chloroflexota > Anaerolineae > Caldilineales > Caldilineaceae > JACFMY01. The sequence continues at coordinate 1,559 of JACFMY010000649.1, read as the reverse complement.
TTGCCGCCCAGGAAATCGCAAACGCCGACAGCAATACAAAAGCGATCTTCATCAGACCGCGATTATCGCGGATATGAGGTGTTCATGCCACCGAGACCAGCGCCGAGCATTTCCCTCACGCCCTCGGCAAGGTCGACGCCGGCACGCCAACCGAGCTCCCGCTCGATGCGGGCCGGCGAGTAGCAGGCCGAGCCCAGCAGCCGTTCCGTCACTTCCGAATTCAGGGGCAGGGTCCGGCCGGCGAGCCTGCCCACCCCGTCGCCGAGTTTCCCGCCGCAACGCAACAGGATTGCCGGCACCCGCCAGCGCGCCGGCGCCCTTCCAACCGCCTCGCGAATCGCATCGTAGATCTCGCGTCCCGAATACGCCCGCGGGTCGGCCGCGATGTAGGTACGTCCATTCGCCGCAGGCACCTGCGCGGCCAGGCGCATGACCGCCACCACGTCATCAACATGCACCAGCGAGCGGCGGTTGCCGGTCTCCGGCAGCGGTGGGAACCAGCCGGCACGGATGCCGCGCGCCATGCGCTCCAGGTTGCCCCGCCCGCCGCGGCCGTACACCATCGCCAGGCGCAGATTCACCACATGCATGCCGTACTTCGCGCCGGCCTCCAGCACCGCTGCCTCCGCGGAGCGTTTGGCGCGGCCATAGGGCGTGGCCGGTTCTCCCGGCCAGTCCTCGTCGACGCATGCGTCCCTGGGCTCCGCCATCGCCTTGACGCTGGACAGGAACACGAAGCGGCGCACCCCCGCCTCGCCCGCCGCCGTAAGTAGGTTGCGCGTGCCCTCGAAATTGATTCGCCAATGGACGTCGGGATCCGATGAAGAGAAGGCATGGGCGTAGCCGGCGCAATGGAACACGGTATTCACGCCTTTGCACGCATTGAGCAAACCCGGCCCTGACAGGTCGGAGCAGACCCACTCTTTGCCGGCATTCTCCGTTCTGCTCAGTGCCCGACAATCTTTTCCTTCAGCCTGTAAACAAGCCAGCAAACGACCTCCGATGAATCCAGTCGCCCCGGCAATCAAAGTCAAGCTCGGAAAGTGGGATTCGATTTGCAAACTCTATTGTCTCGTTTTCATCAACGTCTTGCTGTTATCTACCCATGGCGCCATAGATATCGAAGCATGCTGGCCAAGTGCCAGCGCATATGGCGCAGGTTTCTACGGCTAGCGCGGCGGGCATCATGAGTGGCCTGAACAGTCGGGCAAGCCGTGACTTCCATTCCCGCCAGTCGGGCCCGTTTGCAGATATCGACATCCTCGTAATAAAGGTAGTAGCTTTCATCGAACCCCTCCAGCGTGGCGAAATCCGAAGCGCGGAACAACATGAACATCCCGGCAACCCAATCCGGAGAAAATCGAGCACTACCGCTACTGGTACCAATGGCATAACGCCCATCGGGCCCACCAAACGCCTTTCGCAACAGCGATCCGAGCGTGGGAAAATGCCGTGCGTTGTCCTCAATTTCACCTGAAGGCGACGCTATTAATGGCGCGACAACGGCAGCGCTGCTACCCTCGATACATTCAATCAATGCCGGAAAAGGGTTGCCGTTA
>JACFMY010000648.1 GCA_019455155.1 Caldilineaceae bacterium | reverse complement strand
ATGATTCTGTTTGCGCTCTTTGTCCAGCGTTACCTTGTGCGTGGCATTACTTTGGGCGCAGTGAAGGGATAAGCGGCCCGCAGATCGATCGCCGTTGCGCCCTGACACAAAGGAATGAAGAGAGATGATGACCTCGCTGGAGCGTGCACTGCGCGCGATTGACCACCAACGCCCCGACCGGGTACCTGTGATCCCGCAGGCCCATGTGTGGGCACAATACGCCTATGGCAGCAGCAGCGACGAATGCATGTACGACGGCGAGCGCTACGCGGAGGTGCAGCTCCAGGCCTGGCAGGACTTCGGCTGGGACGGCATCTTTGTGGCGACTGACAGCGTGGCCCTCGCCCACAGCCTGGGACTCGAGGTCTTTTTCACCGAGATCGGCGCCGCGCCGGGGCCCATAGGGATTCTCGACGATCTGCGCGGCGTGGACAGCCTTGAGATCCCTGACCCGCGGGAAACGCGGCTCAACGCCTGGATCACAGCCACGCGCGTGCTGGCCCGCGAGGTGGGCGATCGCGTGCTGATCCTGGCGCGGGCGGACCAGGGACCCTTCAGCCTGGCCGCGCAGCTGCGGGGCATGCAGGAGTGGCTGCTCGAGGTGGGCTACGGCACGGAGGCGGAGGGCATCCATAAGCTGTTGGACTTCTGCACGCGCTACATTCTGGCCTTCGCCGATCTCCTCATCGACGCCGGCGCGCACGTTGTCACGATTGGCGACGCGCTGGCCAGCGGCAGCCTGATCTCGCCCGTCACATTCGAGCAGTACGCGTTTCCCTACCAGCGCAGGATTGCGGACGCGGTGCAGGCGCGGGGCAGCCGGCTGAGCATCCATGTCTGTGGCAACACCAACCGCACCATCGGACGGCTGGCGGAGACGGGCGCGCACATCATCGAGTTCGACGATCCCACGGACTTCGAGGGTGCTTGGCAAGCGGCGCACGAGAAGGTCTGCCTGCTGGGCAATGTGAACACCTCGGAGATCATCACCTTTGGCACAGCCGCGGCGGTGACCGCGGCCTGCCGCGCGCGGCTGGAACGGGTCAAGCCGGAAAGCGGCTATATCCTGAGCTCCGGCTGTGCCATCTCGTCCAACGCGCCGGCGGAGAATCTGCACGCCATGGTGGAGAGCGCCCAGCTCTACGGCCAGTACGACGTGGGCTAGTTGTCCATAAATAATCACTCTATAGGAGTTTCGTAGTAACGAATTCATTCGTCCTTCACCTGTCCACAGCGGCTCAACTCGTCACTACCGGACTCAAGTTTGATTTGGTGATAGACCACCGTACTTGCTAGAAACAATCGAAATACAGCATAGAAAGGATAGGCATCGATCATGTCTACCATCATGACAGCGCAGCGCGTGGCCGAGTTAACGGCCATCTACCGGGACGGCCTGCTGAACGACGTCATGCCCTTCTGGATCAGGCACAGCGTGGACCGCGAGCATGGCGGCTATATGTTTGCGCTGGATCGCGACGGCACGCTCATCGATACGGACAAGGGGGTCTGGCAGCAGGGTCGTTTTGCGTGGATGTTGGCGGCGCTCTACAACACGGTGGAGCCGCGCGCCGAATGGCTGGATCTCAGCCGCCACGGCATTGATTTTCTGCGCCGCCACTGCTTTGACAGCGACGGCCGCATGTTCTTTCAAGTGACGCGCGACGGCAAGCCCCTGCGCAAGCGTCGCTACATCTTCAGCGAGACCTTTGCCATCATGGCCTACGCGGCCTATGCCCAGGCCACGGACGACGACGAGCTGCGCCAGGAGGCGATCGACCTCTTCAGGCTGGTGACCCGCTATCTCACCACGCCCGGCCTGCTGCCGCCCAAGGTGAATCCTGAGGTGCGGCCCATGAAGGGGCTGGCCGTGCCCATGATCCTGATCATCACCGCGCAGATCCTGCGGGCCGCCGGCGGCGATCCGGCTCTGTGCGACGAGTGGATCGACCGCTGCATTGCCGAGATCGAGCGCGATTTTATGAAGCCGGAATTCAAGGCGGTATTGGAGACGGTCGGGCCCAAAGGCGAGTTTCTGGACCACTTCGATGGCCGGATGTTGAACCCTGGCCACGCCATCGAGGCCGCGTGGTTCATCATGGACGAGGCCGAGCACCGCGGCCGTGACGCGCGCCTGCTGGCGCTGGGCACGACCATCCTCGACTGGATGTGGGAGTGGGGGTGGGACAAGGAATATGGCGGCATGCTCTACTTCCGTGATGTGAAGCGTCTGCCGGTGCAGGAGTATTGGCAGGATATGAAGTTCTGGTGGCCGCACAACGAGGCGATCATTGCGACGCTGCTTGCGTACCAGCTCACGGGCAACGAGAAATATGCCCAGTGGCATGCCCAGGTGCACGACTGGACCTACCGTCACTTCCCTGATCCGGAGTATGGCGAGTGGTACGGCTATCTGCACCGTGACGGGCGCATGTCGGTGGCGTTGAAGGGGAACATGTGGAAAGCGGGCTTTCACGTGCCGCGCATGCAGTGGAAGTGCTGGCAAATCTTGCAAGCGATGCAGGCGGGCCAGTGAGGCGTGCGTGCCAATCTGCGTTGCAGCCCGCGGCTAGTGTGGCTGGCCCCAGTCTGGCGGCAGCGTCGTCTCATCCCTGAGCAGGGTTAGGAAGTCATCCACGGGTTCGTATTGGATCCCGTGATCGCCTGGCGCGGGGTTCC
>JACFMY010000647.1 GCA_019455155.1 Caldilineaceae bacterium | reverse complement strand
TCCTCGACGGGCGCAGCCTCTGCGATTCCCTCCGTAAGCAAAGCTGGCCCATACTGGAAGGAAACGTGGTCAAAGCGAATGTGTCCTTCGACCCGGTCCAGCTCCCTGGCATCCGGCCGGTCCCGAATCTCCACCGGCACATCCAAATACTCGAAGACGCGCTCAAAGCTCACCATGGAGGTGACAAACTCAACCTGTACATTGGTCAAGGCTGAGATTGGCTGGTATAGGCGCATGAGATACGCGCTAAAGGCCACGATGGTCCCAATACTGATGGCATCGCTCAGAACCAGATAGCCACCCATCCAGTAGACCATGGCTGTACCAATGGCGCCCACTAGGCCGAGCCCCATAAAGAAAAGCTGGCCGATCTGCGCACGGCGAATACCTGCGTCCCGCACCTGCGCGCCCACCTGACGAAAGCTCTCCAGCTCATCCTGCTGGCGGCCAAAAGTCTTGACCAGCAGCGCGCCGTTCACGGATAGGGTTTCCGCGATCTGGTTGCTCATCTCCGCGTTGTATTCCATGGCCTGGCGGCGGACCCGGCGCAAGGCACGGCCCACGCGCCGCGCCGGCAGCAGGAACAAGGGCAGCACCACGATTGAGAGCAGCGCCAGCCGCCATTCAATGGTTACCATGACCGCCAGCGTTGAGAAGAGCGTAACCAGATTGGTAAGGATATCGGGTACCGTGCCCGTGATCGCGTTCTGCGCGCCCACCACGTCGGTGTTGAAACGAGAGACGATTTCGCCGGCCTTGGTGTGGGTAAAAAAGCGCATCGACATGCGGCTCAGGTGTTCGTACATCTTGACACGCAGGTCATAGATGATGCCTTCACCGGCACGTGCGCCGAAATGGCGCTGTACGAGACCGAGCAGGCCGGTCAGCAAAGGGACGGCAAAGAGTCCGAAAGCCAGCCAATTCAAGCGCTGGAAATCGCCGCGGGGCAGCACATTGTCGATCAGGTCGCGATAGATCAAGGGCGGCACGAGCCCCAGCAGCGACGACGCCGTAATCGCCAGCACGACCAACAGGACCGACAGCACGTGCGGCCGCGCGTAGGCGAATATGCGGCGGAGCAGCGCTCGATCAATGTGACGCCGCTGTTGTTTCGATTCATCAAAGGAGATATAGCTAAACCAGTTCCCGCCGTGCATACGCATTCCTATTATCCTCGTCTGCTTTCAGCCAGCAGGCCGTTGGCAACGACTCCGGCTACTGGTGCGCAGGCAGCCCGAACCGTACACCATACGGTCTTGCGCGAGTTGTCCTTGCCCATCTACGGCGCCGGCGGTGCAGCGTTCCCTGGTTCCACACCGCATAGTGCCAGGTTACCCGCGCTCCCCTGATCAGACGGCGCCAACTTAGTTCTATCACAGGCCGCCGTTTGGGGCATTACCCAATCGGTCAGTCACAGACTGTTAATCCGGCCAGGAATGATTTCGATCGCCACACTGCTCATCATACTGTCTACCGGTCCAGCCAATAGGGGGAAGATGCCAGGCTACGGGCGTTTGGTGAGTGGGAGACGAGGAGGGAGAGCAGGGTTTACCCGCCTCGTCCTTCCTGGCGACGACGCAGAACAACCTCGGTGAGCGCGCCACCCAGCGTGCAAAAGGCGCCCGCGTAGAGGGCAGGCTGCCACTGTCCACCAAAGATGAAGACGGCCAGCGGCAGTATGCTTAGCATTCCGCCGAGAAATGCATGCATCCCCGCGCGATACGGCACATAGAGGCCCGTGAGTACACCTACGAAGAGCGGCGCGGCCAGCGTCGCCAAACCTACAAACTCGACGGGCCAGCCGGAACTTTGCACCAGGCCGTTGACTACCGTGACCAGCAGCAAATTGGCGGCGAAGGCGAATAGTGCCCCCCTCCACATGAGTGAGGGTTTCGCCTGGCCGGACGCCGGCGTTGATTTCGAGCGACGATCGTTCGCCATTTCAGGAAGATTTCCTTTTCACCTGCCTGGCTGGCACGGGAGCCACTTGTTGGTGGGCATAACAGTATGATACCGGGCGTAGGGTGCCTGCCGGATCCTGCCGGCCCATGGCCAACACCTGCCTAGCCGCCGGCCAGCTGCGACCACTCTGGCTCACCGTACGTCTCGCGACGCCAGCGATAGCCAGGCTCCAGAATTGTCCCCGGTGTACTGGCGTTGACCAGGAGTTGGAGAGCATCAAAGATGATGGTGCGCTGTTGCGCGGCGTAGCCCGCTTCGCCCAGCGGGTGGCCCAATGGCCACTTAACAAAGAGGGCCCGCGGCACGCCGACCGCCGCGGTCAGATCTCGCGTGATAGAGATACTCACCGTCGCTATGCCGCTACCTTCGATTGCGCGTGCTATCAGTCCCACGGACCGGTTACAGAGCCCTCAGGCCGGCGTCAAGAAGGCAAAATCGACGCCCTCCGCGCGCAGCTTCGCCGCCACTTCCGGCGCAGTGCGATTGTTGAGCTCGCTGACCAGCGCGCCGTCGATGTGGCCCATGAAGCCAAAGTGCCGCGCCGCCAGGCTGCCCATCACGCCTTGCTGGACCAGGGAGCGAAAATGCTCGAGCGGGAAGACGACGTTCAGATCCCGGTCGGCGTCCGTGTGGTCATAGTATTTGTGCGTAATGGTGATCTGCCACTGCTCGACGTCACCCGGGATCTCGCGCCACGTCGGATCTCCGTCGGGGTTCACCATGTCGAAGGGCC